>NZ_JAHXKI010000002.1:1800000-2100000 GCF_019392195.1 Marinobacter sp. F4206 | reverse complement strand
TCAGCCGGGTGACTTCGTCGGCCTCGTAAGGCACCAGGGCCTCCGACAGGAAAACCTTCAGCGGAAGCTCCGCCAGCTTCATCTGGGCCACGACACGCTCTTCGTCAGACCCGGCAATAACGCCCGCCAGGCGATCGCCGGAGCGGGCCGGGGTGGCCTTGGCCATCAGGTCCGCCAGGTTCCGGAACTGCCATGTCCGGTCCCCGAGCATAAACGAGTACTGGTGCCGCATCGCCTTCCTCCATCAAGCGTTATCCTGTTCCCATCGGGACCAACCGCAACCGGGAGCAGATCCCCTCGCGTTTCACCATATCAGCTTTGCCCACGCCCGGACTTCTCTGATTCGCAGTCCTTGGTAGTATTGTTGTCATCACGTTTGCCCACACACCAAGACACGAAGGCTCTGATTCCAGTATCGTTCGTATGCTAAACGAGAGCCACCGACAGCGAGACCCCATGAACGCCACGATTGACCTCCTGAAATCCCACCGCTCCATCCGCAAGTTCACCGACCGGAAAATTCCCCGCGAGCTGTTGCTCGAGTTGATCCGGGCCGGGCAGAGTGCGGCCACGTCCAACCATGTGCAGGCTTACTCGGTGATTCACGTGGTCAATCCCGAAAACCGCACGAAGATTGCAGAACTGGCCGGTGGCCAGGCCTACATTGCGGACTGTTCTGACTTCCTGGTGTTCTGTGCCGACATGAAGCGCTCGACGGAAGCCGCAGAGCGGGCCGGCGCCGACGTCGTCCGTGGTACCACCGAGCAATTGGTGGTCGCCAGCGTGGACACCGCGCTGATGGCCCAGAACGTGGCCATTGCAGCGGAATCGGAAGGGCTGGGGCTGTGTTATATCGGCGGCATTCGCAACAACCCGGCCGAGATCAGCAGCATCCTGCGACTGCCAGACCATGTTTACCCGGTGTTCGGCCTGTGCCTGGGCTATCCGGATCAGGACCCCGAGGTCAAACCCCGGCTGCCGGTAGAAACCATCCTCAAGGAGGACTACTACCAGGACGGGCAGGACCAACAGCAGGTCGAGTCGTTCGACACCACCATGAACGACTACTACCGGGAACGCACCGGCGGCAACAAGGACACCACCTGGTCCGAGCAGCTCAAGCCGTTGTTCACCACCAAGCTGCGCCCGCACATGAAAGACTTCCTGAAGGGCAAGGGCTTCGGCAGGAAATAGCCAGCGTTCACGGCACTCAGGTTGCGGTTTTCTGCCAGACTGTGAGTTCGGAAAAACTGTGCTGGAATTTGTTGCGGGTCTCCCGGATCACGAACGGCAGGCTCCGCGGCTCACCCAGCTGGCGGAAGTGGGGGGCCAACATGTCCCTCAGGCCGTCCAGGGTGGTGTACTCCTCGCCATTCTTCATGAAACCGCCCACCCAGGCTTCCCTGGGGGTGTATTCTTCGAGCCAGGTGTAGGGTGAGGCAATGACCAGCAGGCCATCGTCATTGATGCGTTCATGAATTGTGGTGAGGAATTTTGACGGCTGGTACAGCCGGTCGATCAGGTTGCCCGCCAGGATCAGGTCATAGCCGGTAAACCTCGGCTCCAGGTTACAGGCATCGCCCTGGTGGAACGCCACCTTGTCCGCCGTCTGTTCGAGGTCCAGTTCCGACAGCGTACGCTCGTGGTAGCTCACCAGCTCGCCTTCCTCTGGACGGGCGTAGCGAATCCGTTTGTGTTCGGCCATTTCAACGCACCTGGCAATGAAGGTGGACGAGAAATCGATGCCATCAACGTGATCAAACCGCCGAGCCAGTTCAAAACTGGTTCGGCCACAGGCGCAGCCGATATCCAGCGCCCGCCCGAAAGTGCGACCATCCATGGCATCGATGGCAACGTCGGCCAGCTCCTTTGGAAAACTGGGCTCACCGTGCCACCGCTCACCGAAATGAAACTCCGAGTATTGGGCAAGCGTGGTGTCGTTCTCGTAAAACCCGCTGGGCTGCATTTCCCGGCCTCCGACGATGTCCGCTAAATGGGTTATGCTCACGATACTGGGTGAGTCCGATTCACCCATCATACAATGAATACGTCGCTTCCCTGCAAAAGACGCACAGGACACTCACCATGACCGAGCAGCCCGTTCTCACGTCACTGACCGACGGTATCCTGACCATCACCCTGAATCGCCCGAATCAACGTAATGCGGTGGATCGGCCAACCGCCAACGCGCTGCGTCGCGCCTTTACGGAATGTGAGGAAAATGAGGCCGTGAAAGTCGCCATCCTGACTGGAGCCGGCGGGAACTTCTGCGCCGGCGCGGACCTGACGGCCCTCGACGACCCGGACCGACGTAACGAGATTGACCCCCATGGCACCGGTCACGGCCCCATGGGCCCCACCCGGATGCAGCTCTCTAAGCCGGTCATCGCCGCTGTCTCCGGCTATGCGGTGGCCGGTGGCCTGGAACTGGCTCTGATGTGTGACATGCGCGTAACGGAAAGCTCTGCCGTCTTTGGCGTGTTCTGCCGACGTTGGGGCGTGCCTCTGATTGATGGCGGCACTGTCCGCCTGCCCCGGATCGTCGGGCATGGCCATGCCATGGACATGATACTCACCGGCCGGCCGGTCCATGCCGATGAAGCCCTCACCATGGGTCTGGCCAACCGGCTGGTCCCGGACGGCACCGCCCTGGAAGCAGCGCTGGAACTGGCCAGAACCATCGCTGGTTTCCCACAACGCTGCCTGCGGGCCGATCGCGCCTCAGCCATCCGACAGTGGGACCTGAGCACCCGCGACGCATTTGCCACAGAGGGCGCGGCGGGTTACCCCGTGGTTTTCGAGGAAGCCATTGCCGGTGCCCGAAAATTCAAGGACGGGGCCGGTCGCCACGGCCAGTTCTGAGCAGCGTGTCCAGCCAGGGTTCCAGCTCGGGATACGCTGTCAGGTCCAGCACAAACTCTTGCCCCCGGGCTGCGCCCTTCAGGTAGGACCACGGCGGAGCCAGGCGCCAGCGATCGGCTCTGGCGTGGTAACTCAGCGGCGTCCGGTCCTCGCCCGGGTAGAAACCGGCTGGCAGGCGCCACTGGGTTGGCAGGCGACCCTCCGGATCGCTCAGCATCAGTTGCTCATCAAACCGGGTAAACACCCCACTGCCGGGAAACACCGACCGCTGATCGGGCAACCGGAATCCATCGCTGGCCAGGTACAGGGTATTGCCCGCATCAGGCTGGCCATGGAAATGCGGATGATAACGGGCCCAGGACAACGCCCCGTCGGCCAGCTCGTCAATCGCCACCACCTCGGCAATGTGTAGCCAGCCCCAGAGCACATGGAACGGCCGTGACCCCGGCACAAACCGCCAGCGTCGCTGTCTGAGCTCGGCACGGCGAAAGACGCCGAAAAACAGGAACAGATCACCGGCGGTAACGCCCTGATTGCGCAAGTGGCCCTGGGCCGACCCCGTCTGTCCCAGCACCGGTCGCCACCCTGCTTCCCGGGGATAGGCTCCGGCAAGAAGGTCCGGATCCAGGTGGGCGCCGTCACCGCCACGCACGCGACCGCCGCTGAGATCCCGGGCCAGCTTGCCCAACCGGCGCCCGCCGAAACGGACTTGGTCATAACGGATCCGCGACTGGTCATCCGGAATCGGCAGCACACACAGCGAATCGTCCGGAAGTACCGGGCTGGGACAGCCCCCGGCGGAGGAATCAAAACCTTTACGACTCAGGATCAGGCGCATCGGGTCACCATAAATGCATGGACGGGTCTGGGGCGGCAGATGCTATCTTAGAATACCTTGGATTGCCCGACCGAATCGCCATTGTCAGTCAGGACGCACCGAACCATGAGAATTGTCTGTATTTCCGACACCCACGGCATGCACCGACAGATTGAAGTGCCTGAAGGGGATCTGCTGATCCACGCCGGAGACTGTCTCGGGGTTGGCACCCTGGACGAACTGGAGGACCTGGATCGATGGTTCTCGGAGCAACCCCACCGTCACAAGATTCTGATTGCCGGCAACCATGACTGGTGTTTCCAGGACGAACCCGCCGACGCACGGGCACTGGTCCGGCACGCCCACTACCTCCAGGACAGCCCGCTTGAGCTGGAGGGACTGAAGTTCTGGGGCAGCCCCTGGACGCCGGTGTTCTTCAACTGGGCGTTTAACCTTGAACGAGGCCCGGCGATTGCCGAGCGATGGGCCCGGATTCCCGAGGATACCGACGTGCTGATTACCCACGGCCCACCGGCCGGAATACTCGATCGGATCATTTCACCCACCGGCACAGTGCGCCCCGGCTGCGACGACCTCGCCCAAAAGGTTGAAACCCTCTCCCTCCGGCTCCATGTTTTTGGTCACATTCACGAAGACCACGGACAGCAACAGATCGGCGATTGCCTGTATGTTAACGCCAGCACCTGTACCGGCAGTTTCAAACCATTGAACCCGCCGGTCGTCGTGGATCTCTGACTCACCGACCACGCCAACCAATCCGGAGCCCCATGCCCAACCGACCCGACTATTCACTGTTAGAACTCGCTTCCGTCCGTGAGGGCGATTCTGTCAGCGTCACGCTGGCCAACAGTGTGGCCTACGCCCAACACGCCGAGCGCCTGGGCTTTAGCCGTTTCTGGCTGGCGGAGCATCACAACATGGAAGGGATCAGCAGCTCCGCGACCTCGGTACTGATCGGACACATCGCCGGCAAAACCGACACCCTGCGGGTGGGGTCCGGCGGTGTGATGCTGCCGAACCACCCGCCGCTGGTGATTGCCGAACAGTTCGGAACGCTGGCAAGCCTGTACCCCGGCCGCATTGATCTGGGCCTGGGCCGCGCCCCCGGAACCGACCCGGTCACGGCTCGGGCTCTGCGGCGGGATGGCCTGGGCGCGGAGCAATTTCCCGAGGACGTTGCCCGGCTCCAGCAGTTACTTGGACCACTGCAACCCGGCCAGCCGGTGAAGGCCATACCCGGCGCCGGCACCCGGGTCCCGATCTGGCTCCTGGGTTCAAGCCTGTACAGCGCCCAGCTTGCCGCCTTGCGCGGCCTGCCCTACGCCTTTGCCGGCCATTTCGCCCCTCGACTCTACAGGGAAGCCCTGCGGGTATACCGGGACAACTTCCGGCCTTCCGAGCAACTGGCCGAGCCCTACGCCATGCTGGCGGTTCCGGCGATTCCCGCCGACTCGGTTGAGGAAGCCAGGCTGCTCGCCACCACGAGTTACCAGCGAATTCTGGCCCTGTTCCGGGGGCAGCCACTGTGGATGCGCCCTCCGGTGAAGTCGATGGACGGACTCTGGAATGCCGGCGAAAAGGCGAGTGTCCAGGATTTCCTCGCACTGCAGCTGTTGGGCGACGCCGATGCCCTTAACCGACAGCTTGATGAGTTGCTTGCCTCCGTGGAGGTCGACGAACTGATGTTCACCGTCGACATTTACGACCCCGCCAAGCGCCGTCACGCGCTCGACATCCTGGCGCAAACCCGCGGTTCTTAAAGCACCGATTCAACGGCCCGGATCAGCGCCGGGTCGTCCGGTGTTACCCGGCTGGAAAATGCCTCGACCACCTGACCATCACGATCCAGCACGTATTTGAAAAAGTTCCACCGCGGCGCCTGACTCTGACCGTTGACGTGCCGGAACACCGGGTTGGCATCGCTACCCGTCACCGGCCCCGGGGCAATCATGGTGAAGGTCACCCCGAAGTTCTTGTAGCAGACGTTGGCGGCCTCGGCCTCGGTGTCCGCCTCCTGACGAAAATCATCACTGGCAAAACCCACAACCACCAGCCCCCGGTCCTGATACTTCCGGTGCAAGGCTTCCAGGCCCTCGAACTGGCCGGTGTAACCGCAGCGACTGGCGGTATTCACGACCAGCATGGGCTTGCCCGCAGCCGCATCACACAGATTGACGTTGTCCCGGGAGTGAAGCTTGCGCAGTTCGTGGTCGAGGAAGGCCAGGCAGGACGACGCCGGTTCAGCGGCGTGGACCGAACCAACCGACAGCGTGATAAGGGCGGCAAAGATAAGTCTGACCATGGTTTGTAGCTCCTGTACTGATACTGGTGTTTACGCCGAGGACCAGGGAATGGTTTCACCGGCTCCACCCCAGCCGGCTGGACAGGCCAGCTCCGACCCACCATGATTTCCGAAGACTCGGAAATCTCCACATCGAACCCGTCACAGAGTTCATGCTATGCCAACAACCAAGCTCTTTGTATTTCTTTCCCATGGCCTCGAAAGTGGTCCGGGGAGTACCAAGATCCAGGCCATGAAAAACGCCGCCGAAACCTTTCCAGAAGTCATCGCTGTTGCTATCGACCACCGCAGCACCAGGGATCCGGCAATCCGACTGGCACAGATGGCCGCGGCCATGGACGAAGCCGGGGCCGACCCGGCCCACACCGTACTCGCCGGCTCAAGCATGGGTGGCTGGGTCTGCGCGCAGACCAGCGAGTCAACACCGGTTCTCGGCTGCTTCTTGCTGGCACCAGCCCTGGCGATGGCGGAGTATCCCCAGTCCAGCCCCCGGGTCCGGGCCCGGTTCAGCCAGGTCATCCACGGCTGGGAGGACGATGTGGTGCCGGTCATGCCGGTTCTCGATCTGGCCCGCGA
The DNA here is from genome assembly GCF_019392195.1 of Marinobacter sp. F4206. Classification (NCBI taxonomy): domain Bacteria; kingdom Pseudomonadati; phylum Pseudomonadota; class Gammaproteobacteria; order Pseudomonadales; family Marinobacteraceae; genus Marinobacter; species Marinobacter liaoningensis. Next base: position 2,093,422 of record NZ_JAHXKI010000002.1, on the reverse strand, counting down.
ACAGGGGCTTCCCACCCTGGTGCTACCGGATGGTCACCGGCTCGAGAACAGCGTCGACCGGGTGGTCCGCGAGTTCCGCTGGTTCCTTGAGGTGTGTCGCTCGCATCCGAATGAACCATGATTTCATGAACTTGCGAGACCGGTCTGAAATTTTTGTTTTCGCCATTTTCTTGCGAAAACCCCGTTGTTTTGCCAGTCTTTAATAATGTAACAATAAATTTCAGTAAAAAAACGAACGGAGAAAACCCGATGAGTAGCATGAGTAAATTCAAGAAACTGGCCGGAATTTCAGCGTTCGCTTTTGCGGCGATGACTGTCGCTAACTCCGTGAACGCCGCCAACTGGCGTTACGCACACGAGGAGTATGAAGGCGACGTACAGGATGTGTTCGCATACAAGTTCAAGGAATACATCGAGGAAAACTCCGATCACACCCTGCAGATTTTTCGTTTCGGTGAACTGGGCGAATCCGATGACATCATGGAACAGACCCAGGCCGGCATCCTCAACTTTGTTAACCAGTCTCCCGGTTTCACCGGCGCCCTGATTCCTGAAGCGCAAATCTTCTTCATTCCTTACCTGATGCCGACCGACATGGATACGGTCATCAAGTTCTTCCGCGAGAGTGAAGCCATCAACAAGGACTTCCCGGAGTTGTACGCCGACAAGGGGCTGGAGCTCCTGAAGATGTACCCGGAAGGTGAAATGGTGGTCACCGTTGACGAGCCGGTCACCAAGCCGGAGGACTTCAACAACAAGAAGATCCGCGTCATGACCAACCCACTGCTGTCAGAAACCTACGCAGCCTTTGGTGCTACCCCGACCCCGCTACCCTGGGGTGAAGTTTACGGTGCACTCCAGACCAACATGATTCAGGGCCAGGAAAACCCGATTTTCTGGATCGAGTCCGGTGGTCTGTACGAAGTGTCTCCGAACCTCGTCTTCACCAGCCATGGCTGGTTCACCACCGCGATGATGGCTAACCAGAATTTCTACGAAGGCCTGTCCGACGAAGACCAGAAGCTGGTTCAGGACGCCGCTGACTTTGCCTTCGAGGAAATCATTGTCCACATCGATGGCCTCGCTGAGGAAGCCCTTGGCAAGATCAAGGAAGCATCCGACGAGGTCACCGTTACCCGTCTGAACGAAGAACAGATCCAGGCCTTCAAGGAGCGCGCTCCTCAGGTTGAGGAGAAGTTCATTGAAATGACTGGCGATAGTGGCAAGGAACTGCTCAACCAGTTCAAGGAAGACCTCAAAGAAGTTCAGAACGACTGATCTGATTGGTCAGTGCCCGCCGGCGCCTGCCGGCGGGCTTACCCCTTAACCCCGCCCCGCCGGGGACCTCCTACCGGTCGGGAGCAGAAAGTTCTGGAGCGGAAGCCATGTCCGAGAACTCCCCGGATCTAGAAGACGATACTGGCACCTACGAGTCTGGCTTGCCCGGGTTTCTGGGAACCATTGACGTATGGATCAGTAAAGTCGAGGCAGTGATGCTGGCCCTCGGCGTCATTTTGATGGCTATAAACACGTGCGTAAACGTCATCGCACGCTATGTGTTTGGTGAAGGCCTTTTCTTTTCCGGCGAGATCAACCGGATTCTGATCATCCTGATTACCTTTGCCGGCATCGGCTATGCAGCCCGCCACGGTCGCCACATTCGGATGTCTGCGGTTTACGATGCCATACCAACGAAAGGCCGCAAGGTGCTGATGATCTTTATCGCCCTGTTTACCTCCCTGACGATGTTTTTCCTTTGCTATTACTCGGTTGGTTACATCGAGACGCTTCACAGTCGCGGCCGAATCCTGCCGGCCCTTGGTTTTGAAATTTGGTGGATCTATATCTGGGCGCCTATTGGCTTTGCCATAACCGGTATCCAGTACCTGCTCACCGCGATCAAAAACCTCACCAGCAAGGATGTCTACCTCTCCACGGGTGTGGTTGACGGCTATTCAGATACCGAATCGGAAGTATGAACCCAGCAGCTGACGCGAGATAAGGAAAGAACACCATGGCAACTATAATGATGTTGGTCATGATCGGGTTGCTGCTGCTTGGCTTCCCGATGATGGTTCCGCTGATCGCCGGCTCGGTGGTTGGCTTCGTAATGATGTTTGACGGCTTTGGCCAGATGGGCACCTTTGTGCAACAGATGATGGGGGGCATCCGGCCCGCGTCACTGATTGCGGTGCCGATGTTTATCCTTGCTGCGGATATCATGACCCGAGGGCAGTCCGCAGAACGTCTGATCAACATGGTCATGGCCTTTATCGGCCACGTGAAAGGCGGCCTGGCCATCAGTACCGCCACTTCCTGCACACTGTTTGGCGCAGTATCCGGCTCAACTCAGGCCACCGTGGTCGCCGTGGGCTCACCCTTGCGGCCAAAGATGCTGAAAGCCGGTTATTCCGACTCCTTCACGTTGGCACTGATCATCAACGCCAGTGACATTGCGTTTTTGATCCCGCCCAGTATTGGCATGATCATCTATGGTGTGGTCTCCGGAACCTCAATTGCCGAGCTGTTCATTGCCGGTATCGGACCGGGTGTCCTGATCCTGTTCATGTTCTCAATCTACTGCCTGATCTATGCCTACAAAAACAATGTGCCCACCGAGGACAAGGCAACCTGGGGACAACGCGCCGTGTCGGTACGCGAGGCCCTATGGCCCCTGTTCTTCCCGGTCATTATCGTGGGCGGCATCTATGGCGGCATCTTCAGCCCGACCGAGGCCGCTGCGGTCTGCGTTCTTTACGCGTTCTTGCTGGAGTTCATAGTCTTCCGATCGCTCAAGCTTGCCGATATCTACCGGATTGCCAAGTCTACAGGTCTGATTACTGCCGTGGTCTTTATCCTGGTCGCAGTCGGGAACGGCTTTTCCTGGATCATCTCCTTTGCCCAGATTCCCCAGGCTATCCTGTCCGCCGTTGGCGTCAACGAAGCCGGCCCGGTGGGCGTATTGGTTGCCATCTGCATCGCGTTTTTCGTTGCCTGCATGTTCGTGGACCCCATCGTAGTGATCCTGGTGCTGACGCCCATTTTTGCTCCGGCCATTGAGTCCACCGGACTGGATCCGGTTCTGGTGGGGGTACTGATCACGCTGCAGGTCGCCATTGGGTCCGCGACGCCACCCTTTGGCTGCGACATATTCACCGCGATCGCGATCTTCAAACGGCCCTACCTGGAAGTCATCCGGGGCACACCGCCGTTTATCTTTATTCTGGTGGCCGCCGCCGGACTGATCATTGCGTTCCCGGACATTGCCCTGTTCCTGCGTGACGTTGCCTTCAGGGATTGACCTGTAATCGGACCGGAATCTTAAGGAGAAAGCTATGTTCAAACGGATCCTGGTCGCCATTGACGGTTCCAAGAAATCCCTCAAGGCGATGGACAAGGCGATTGAACTTCAGAAGCTGACCGACGCCGAGATCTATCTGATTTGCGTTTACAAACACCACAGCCTGTTCGAGGCATCCCTGTCTATCGGACGCCCCCCGGGCATGGATATTCCCGATAAGGTGTTATCGGAGTACGCCAAGGAAGTGGTGGACCATGCAAAGGAACAGGCGAAGTCACGCGGGGCCACCAAGATCCGTGCCTTTGTGAAAGGCGGCCGGCCATCGAAGGTGATCATCAAGTTTGCCGAGGAGAAGGAGGTAGATCTGATCGTCGTGGGTACCAGCGGTACCCACAGCGACAAGGACGGCATTTTACTAGGCAGTGTGTCCCACCGCGTCGCTTCTCACGCCAAGTGCCCGGTGCTGGTGGTCTGAGGCTAGGCGGCCTCGCTTCCCGAAATGCCCACCCGGTTGCGGCCCTCTTCCTTGGCCTGATACAACGCCTGATCAGCGAGACTCATCAGCTGGTCGGGCGTTTCTCCGGTTTCCGGCCAACAGGCCACACCAACCGAGACAGTGAGATGACCCAGGTCGTTACCCTGGAACATGATCGAGGCGACACTGACAGAGTCGCACAGAGAATTCGCGCGCTCTTTCGCGTCCTCGGTCAATGCCCCGGGCATGATGACCACGAATTCCTCACCGCCATACCGACAGACGATGTCGCTCTCCCGGAACTGACGCTGGAGGATCAGCGCCACTGACTGCAATGCCCGGTCGCCGGCCTCATGACCATGGGTATCGTTGAACGGTTTGAAGTGGTCGATATCGATAACCAGCAGGGACAAGGGAAGATGACCGCGCTGGGCCACGGCACACTCGTGCTCGAAAAGCTGGTCAAAGTAACGCCGGTTCTTCAGGCCGGTGAGCGCATCCTCATAGGAAAACTTCTGCAATTCCTCGCGCAGGGCAATGCTTGAGAGCGTGATACCAATCCGCTGGATGGCCTGATCCAGTCCGGCAAACAGTCGCGCCAGGCCGTAGTCATTCTCCTCGGTCGTGAACAGGCCATCACTCTCCAACAGCAGGACGCCCTCTGTCACCACTCCCTCGTTGGCCGACTCTACATTGATCCAGAAGCACAGGGGACCGGCTGATGAGCTATCCGCAGACTCAGGGTTCATCTTGCTGGCATTGCCCGGGGCGTCCGAGGGTCGTGGCAGGCTTTTACCGGCATCCAACACGCGTGGCAATGAGTCTGACTCGCCGCTGTCGCCCCAGCGTGCGACCGGCTCGTATCGACGCCCGGCAGTGCGTCGGTAGAGCACGCCCGGCAACGGGCTGCACAGGTCCGGCGCAGTTCTGGCCAACAGGGCAAAGGCCTGCCCGAGCGTGAGGCAATCCTGCAGGTCCGCAATCATGTCACCCAGGACCCGATTCTTCTCATTCTCGAACGTCAGCATGCGCACACGCGCCTGTTCACGACGGGCCAGGGATTCAGCCCGTGCAGTACGCTCAGCCACCTTCTGCTCCAGAGAAATGGCCAACCGCTTCAGCGCAGTCTGGGTACTGGCGTAATGCCAGAGTGAGATCACGACCACTGCGAGTGAAAAAATCAGCAGCCCCCAGCTCACAGGCACGCGGCTCCAGGGCAGAATGCCGTGGGCCACCGCCATATCGGCGATCAGGAGGGCGCAGAAAATACCATAGGTCAGCACGAGCACCTGCTGTTCCCGCAACATCTGGCGGAACCGACCCACCACCACCGCGCCAATGGCGGCGATGGTCACCAGGAACAGAGCGTCAAACACCGGGAAGGTTGACGACAGGTTGACCACGCCGGCGAGGGACAGCCCAATCGCCCCCACCAGATATCCCAAATGCAGCTTCCAGACCAGGCGAATAAGCCGGGGCCGCTGGTCCACCAGCCATTGTTCCAGCATCAACGCCAGGGCCACTGGCAGCATGTAATAGGAACCGGCAGCAAGATAGTCCCACAGCAGCGGTCGATAGGCGATCAACAGGCTTGCCTGGCTTTCGGCGACCAGCATCACCGCGGCAGCCAGGGCAAACAGGGCAATACTGGCAAAGGTCCTTCGTTCAGTCTGCAGCATGGCGAAGACCAATGCGAGCAGGGCGATCAACGCAGAGAACCCGGCAATTATCAGAGACTCCAGTGAATTTTCCACGATGAACAACACCAGATCGGCGTGGTCCATGATCGACACCTCGCCCCACAATCCGATGTCGGTGTAATCTGAAAACACCCTGAAATAGATCGGCTTATTCTGATACCCCTCGGGTAGGGAAATCGCATGCCAGGGCCACCCCTCAAAGGATCCCCGCCCCTGTGAATCGAAGGTGCCGTACTGATAGATCAGTTCACCACCGAGGTAGACCTGAACGATGATGTCGACGCTGAAGATGTAGAGAATCGGCTCCTGCCACTCACCTTCCGGAAGCGTGACCCGGTACCAGACATTTTCCCGGCCGTTGCGGGCAGGCGGATTGGAAGGGAACCCTATGCTTTGCCACTGGTCGGTGTCTGTCTCGAGGGTCCAGTACGGCACACCGTCGGCATTGAAGGTGGAATCGCCCCAGCGGTATTCCCAGCCATCGGTGACCGGCTGAGAGGCGGCAAGGACTGCGCCCGGCAGAGTAAACGCCAGCAACAATCCGATGATCAGCAGGGGACGGAGCAGATGCATCAAAGGGGCAGGCCCGCAATGTATGAGAACTGGAAGCAATTATAGGCCAATAGACCACAAACTGAGCCAGTCGGCCACTGCTGATCCCAACATTCAATCAATCCGGGATCAGCTCCCTACGCCTTCGTGGCGTCCGATCGTCCCATCACCACCAGCGCCAGCAAAGCCGAGCCGACCATCAGCAGCAACCACAAGGACAGCCGGCCAATCGACGATCTCATCCCGCCTCCACACCGAACACGCTTGCCAGCAGTGGATCCCAGGCCAGTCCCATCGGCGCGTTTTCATGCAGGGACAATAAAAACGGGGCGCGGGGATCGTAAAAATCCCTGCGCCCCGTTGGGACCGGCCATGGCCGGCCGGTTCAGGCGATCCGGCTTATTCGCCGGCTACACTGTCCAGATAGGCCTTGTCCGAAATGTTGGTCCACTGACGGACCTGACGCAGGTACTCACGCTGGGAGTTGATGATCTCCTTCGCAAGCTCATCCTTCTCCGCGGCTTCTTTCAGCAGCTTGTTGGTGGCACCGCGCAATGCCTCAATCACTTCCGGCGGGAAGGTCTTGTGCGTGACATCCGGATAATCTTCCTTCATCCGGTCCCAGGCTACGCCACTTTCGTGGGTGCTCTGGATGTACATGTCATAGGCGGCCGTGCGCATGGCAACGCGCAGAATTTCCTGCAGATCCGAAGGCAGACTGGTCCAGGTTTTCTGGTTGACCAGGAACTGGACTTCGGCGCCTGGCTCCTGCCAGCCGGAATAGTAGTACTTGGCAATCTGGTGAAAGCCCATGTTGAAATCGAGTGCCGGGCCGACCCATTCGAGGGCATCAATCGTGCCGCGTTCCAGGGCACTGTATAGCTCGCCCGGCGGAATGTTGGTCACCGCGACACCCAGCTCGGACATAACCTCACCGGCAAAGCCGGGCGTCCGCATCTTCAGACCCTGAAGATCGTCGACGGAGTTGATCTCGTCCCGAAACCAGCCACCCATCTGGTTGCCGGTGTTCCCCCCCGGGAAGGACAGCAGGCCGTAAGGCTCATACACCTTCTGCATCAGCTCCATGCCCTCACCATGGTAGAACCAGGCGTATTGCTCCGGGGCAATCATTCCGAAGGGCACCGTGGTGAAGAACATGGCGTTGGGGATAGTGCCCTTGTAGTAGTAGGACGCGGTGTGACCCATGTCGTACTGGCCATTCCGAACCAGATCAAAGATACCGAACGGCGCTTTATGCTTGTTGGAGGGGTCAATCCGGATCTGCAGACGACCATCGGACATGGTCTCGGCCATCTTGGCCATGTGTTCGACGGTTTCCCCCAGGATCGGGGAGTTGGGCCCCCAGGTCTGCGCCAGGCGCAGGGTAAATGTGTCCTCAGCCAGGCTGAGCGAACTGACAGAGAACAGCAGCGCAAACGCGGCCATTCTGAACAGGCGAGTCATCATTGTTGGCAACCTTTATCCTATTATTATGTAATGTATTTTTATTGAATCGGACTAATATTAGCTCGGCATGCCACCGCGCGCCAAGGCCTGATCCAGGCCTTGGCGCCGGACCTCAAACCTTGAACTGGCTGACCAGATCTCGCAGGCTTTCTCCCAGCCGTGCCAACTCCTGGCTCGCTTCGTTGGTCTGGGTAACGCCGGTATCGCTGCGCTGGGCGGCGTCGACGATGCGGACCACATTCTGGTTGATTTCCTCCGCGACCTGGCTCTGCTGCTCCGCGGCGGTGGCAATCTGGGTCACCTGGTCGTGAATCTGCCCAACCGATTTCTCGATGGTGCCCAGGGCGCTGGTAGCGTGATTGATCCGTTCCACCGTCTCCGACGAGCGATCCCGGGATTTGTTCATGAGATCAACCGCAGAACGGGACTCCGACACAAAGCCGTCAATCATTTCACGAATCTGGTCTGCGGACTCGGCACTGCGCTTGGCCAGTTGGCGAACTTCATCGGCAACCACCGAGAAACCTCGGCCGTGCTCACCAGCTCGGGCCGCCTCAATGGCGGCGTTCAGGGCCAGCAGGTTGGTCTGTTCCGTCACCGCGTGGATCACATCAAGCACCTGCTGGATGTCATCCGACTTCTCCGCCAGGGCGTCAATGGTGCGCGCGCTTTCCTGGATTTCCTCAGACAGTTTGTTCACCGCTCCCTGGGCGTTGGTGATGGTTTCGCCACCGTCCCGGGCCATGCGATCGGCGTCCGACGCCGCACTTTCAACCTCGTTGGCATTGCCGGAAATCTGCTGGATGGTGGCCGCCATTTCGTTGATGGCCGAGGCAATCTGGTCGGTTTCCGAGCCCTGTTCCTGAACCGAGGCGCGGGTTTCATTGGCAACCCGGCTCAGTTCCTCGGCGGCCGAGGCGACCTGGTCGGTGGTCGCCCCCACCTCGCGGATAGTGTCCTGAATCTTGACCACGAAGGCATTGAAACGACGCCCCAGCTCAGACAGTTCGTCCGTACCGTCCTCGGGCAGACGATGGCGCAGATCGCCCTCACCGTCAGCGATTTCCTGCATCATGTCGCTCACGCCCTTGAGCGGTCGGGTCACCGTGCGGCCGACGAACAGGCCGATCACCAGAGAGATGACCACAACGATCACCGTTACCACCAGAATGAATCCCAGGGTGGAGGCAATGTTGTCCTCGATTTCAGCCCGGGCGGCGGCGACTTCGCGCTCGATGTTGGTTACGTAGACACCGGCACCGATCATCCAGTCCCAACCCGGAATAATGGTGGAATAAGAGACTTTTGGCTCCTCATTGCCCGAGGCCGGATTCATCCATTCATACCCGTAATAGCCATCGCTTTGCGCCGCATCGAACAGGGCGCCCACCAGCTTCTTGAGAGTCGGATTGTTCGTTGGCCCTTCCTTGGTGGGGTCCGGCGCATAGGCCAGGTTGTAGACATCCCGGGTGTAGGCAAAGACGTAATTGGTCTTGTCGAAACGGATGGTTCTGAGACGCGACGCCGCCTCGGCCTTGGCTTCCTCTTCCGACAATTCGGGGTCGTTCTTCGCTTCCAGAACCACTGCCCGGGCGGCGTCGATCAGATTCTTGAGTCCGGCTTTCCGGGATTCCAGAAGGCTGGTTTCAAGCCGCTTGAGTTCTGCTTCACCACTGGCCTGGATCTGGCTGACGGTGATCCAGGCGATGGTCGCTGCGGTGATCAGTACCGGCACCAGGACGGCCAGCAACAATCGGGTGCGGATGCGCAGTTTGTTCAGCACGTTCATTACAACGATCCTCGGGGATTGGGTAGAGTTATGGATTATCCACAGAGATGCGTTGAGCACTGTTCCAGTTTGTTAAGACCGGTTTACGCACGAAACAGTGAAGGTCGTGCGTGTTGACACTAGACTGGTACTGTCCACGCATATTCAGCTAATTAGGGTATCGACGGTATTGTCCAATTCTTGAGCGCGGTTTCGACCAATGTCTTAGTGCCAGGGTTCTAGCATGAAGCACCTGTACCTGATCCGACACGCCAAATCCAGCTGGGCCGACGACACACTGCGCGACCGGGCGCGGCCCCTGAATGCCCGGGGGCAAAGCCAGCTGGCACCCCTGGGCCGGGCCCTTGCTCATCACGGTGGTTTCGGTGGCCAGGTTTACGCCAGTTCAGCAACGCGGGCGCAGGCGACACTTGAGGGCATCCTGCCGGCCGCATTCCCCCCGGAGCGGGTACACGTCTGCCCCGATCTCTACACCTTTGATTTCCGTCGTCTCGCAGAATGGTTACAGGACCGGGATGGGCAAGGCGCGATTGCGGTCATTGGCCACAACCCGGCCCTCCTCGAGCTGGCCCAGTGGCTGCTAAAACGCCCGCCCGAGCAACTTCCAACGGCCAGTTTCGTGCACATTCGCATTCCTGTTCGCCACTGGCACGAACTGGCCGGGGGCAAGGGCAAACTGGAAACGCTCCTGACACCCATCCAGTTCAGCTATACCCATTTCGCCCGCAAACTGAAAAAGCGACCGGATACCGACGGCGCCCGACCGGGCAGGGATATTCCTGCAGCACTCCAACACCAGCTGGCGCTCATGCAACAGCTGACACCGGGGGTGATCATAGGACTGGATGACGAGTTTCTGCACCAGTACCGCATTGCCATTCGCCGCAGCCGCGCCATTGCCGAATCAGTTCAGGAAGTGACCAACAACAAACTGCTGGCCAAGGCCATCAAGCAACTGAAACGGAACGCAAACGCGACCAGTCGACTCAGGGATCTGCACGTATTCCTGCAACAGCTGCCATGGTTATGTTCCGCCAATGATGAACTGCGCACCGCATTGCAGACCTATTTCGAGAGAGAGGCGGATGACGAACACCAACAGCTGGTAAAAAAACTGACCGGCAAGCGCTACCTCAAGAGCCTCACCGACTGGCAGGACCGGATAGAGTCCCGAAAACTGGAAAAACTTGCCGCATCACTGAGCCATAAAGACATCCGAAAGACCGCCCGGCGACGTATGGATGAAATCAACAAACTGACTGCGATGCTGACCAGCGTCTCGCCCGATGAGGATTTCCATCGACTGCGCAAACGGTTGAAACGGACGCGCTACCTGATGGAACTCGACAGGGCGGGCTGGAAGCAGCCCCTGAAGGTTCTGAGAGAGCGCCAGAAACATTACGGCCATTTCCAGGATCTGCACGTTCAGATCGAGTTGCTGGAACAGTTCCGGGGCGACGCCCCGGAGATTCTTCCGGCGGCCCTGGGCGCTCTGAAAGCCAGGCTGGAACAGCAAAAAGCAGACGTCCGAAAGCAGATACTGGCCCTTGGAGGACTTGATGGAGCCCCGATATGACACCCTGTTCTACGACGGTCGCTGCCCACTGTGTGCCCGCGAGATCCGAACTCTGCGCAAGCTTCAGGATGGCAACCTGATCTTCGCGGACATCCACGAACAGCATGGCAACAACCCGCTGGTGCCAGACCACGAGGATCTGCTTCGCCGCCTTCACCTGATGACCCCGTCCGGGGACTGGGTAACCGGTCTGCACGCCAATGTGCGCGCCTGGTCACATACCACTGTGGGCTTCCTGTTCAAGCCCCTGCTCTGGCCTTTGGTCTTCCCCATTGCCTCGCGAATTTACGAGAACTGGGCGGACCGCCGGTACGAGCGAAAGTACGCCTGTGCCATCGGCGCCAACGACCACGGTCATCAACCCTGAAATCCGACCTGCTCCAGATTGGGTGGGCGATAACCCGGATCGAGACGCCAGCGATCCTTCACCGATGGGTGGATCGTGGTCTCAACATCGGCGACTTTCAGGGGTCTGATCAGCGGTTGGGAAAACCGGAAAATGTGCCGCCGGGAATTGTGCAGTTTCGCCCGAGCGTCCGGCCTGGCCGCAGCCGGCAGGTGCGGCTCGATCTCCAGGCCCGCCGCCCTCGCCTCCTGCACCATCCAGTCCAGGGCAATGTCCGAGGCAAACAGACCGCCCTCGTCCGCCGGATACCCGCCACCGATGTCGCTGTGAGAACCGGCAAACCACACCTGTTTCAGATCGAGCCCCGGCCTCGGGCGCCACAGGGTGGGTTCGAAATCCTCCCGGCGTTCATCAATGGCAAGTGCGTGTCGCGCCACCCGAACGTTACTGCCGAGTTTGGTGTCATAAAACTCGTCCTTACGATCAAACAATCCCAGCAATGAAAACGGCACGCCGAGTGCACCGACCGTGTCCCACACCCCGACAAAATGAATCTCGCGGGACGGATGACTGTGCTCAGCCCGGAATTTCAGGGACTCCGCACCGGCCGGCGCATACTCCTTGCCCGTTTTCTTGTAGTGGTCAAAGGCTTTCTGGATAAGCCGCGCATCGGGCCGCTTGAGGATGCCACAGTTATTGATAAGGCCACACAGGGAACGCACCGTGTAGGCACCTCGGCTAAAGCCAAAGAAATACAGTTCGGTGTCGGGCTCATAGTTCTGAACGATGTAGCGGTAGGCATCCATGATGTTCTTGTGAATGCCCCGGCCCGTTGCACCACCAATCACGGCGTTGTAGTAGGAGCCAATGCCCCAGTCGTAAAACACATGCTGGGGCCAGCCCCTGGCGGTCAGCGGGCTGATGGCCCGGGCCATTCGCAGAACATTGGTGGGAACGTCTTTATGCAGGTCTTCTTCGGGACGATTCCAGGTGCCGTCAGCACAGATGACGAGGCGCTCGACCATGGCAGACTCCTTTGCCACCAGAGTGATCAGAGTTTGACCAGATTATAGCTTATGGCTGATGGTCCGGCGGCGCAGCCTGGTCGCATTTCTTGCAGTCCAGCTCGAAACCCAGCATGGATTGCCGACCCTCTCGCGTCATCACCCAGGGCCTGTTAACCCAGGGCGGGTCATGGCGCACATGCTGGTTGTGACCGCACGCCAACTGGGCAACCCAGTGACTCTCCTGGTCCCGGTGGTAGCCGGTTATGGGCTGTTTCATGGCAGCTGTTATCCAACCTTCAAGCAACAGGTCTTGTACTTTCTTCCACTGCCGCACGGGCAAGGCTCGTTGCGCCCGGGCTTCAACGGGCCTTCGCGGGTATCGCCTGCCACATAGAACCACCGGTCCTGTTCCCGGACGAATTCCGAATGCTCCTCCAGATAACCCCAGCCACTACCGGCACGGTAGAGCGCCCGGAAGTGCACCATGCCGGCACGCCCTTTTTGGGAGCTGCCAAGGATTTGCAGCGACGCCCAGTCCGGCGATTGCTGCAGATTGAGGGTGTCCGGACGAGTACTGGTGTGCCAGCTAGTCAGCAGATAGTCCGTCAGGCCCAGCACAAAGGCACTGTAACGGGAACGCATCAGCGTTTCCGGGGATGCGGCCGGCTCGCCCAGGTGGTAGGGCTGACAGCAGGTGCCGTAGTCCTGGCCAGAGCCACAAGGACAGGTTGTCTGATCGGGAGAAGGTTGGTCTGTCATCAGGGATCGCCCGTCTTTCCACTAAGGTCGGATGAGGAATGACAGTCTACCAGTTCCAACCCCTTACCTGCTGTGTTATCAAGGCAGATTCCCCCATGCCCGGTGACCTGACTTGAACGAACTAAGCCTGCTGCAGATACTGCTTGCCAATCTCGCCATCCTGGCCGGAGCGTGCCTCCAGGGCGTGGCTGGCTATGGCATTGGAACGCTCTCTGCACCGCTGCTGTTCCTCGTCAGCCCTCTCTTTTTACCGGGGCCTTTAATTCTGAACGCCACGATCCTGACGATCTTCATGCTGATTCGCAATCGCGGTGCTCTGCAGGTGCGCCAGGTACGTTTTGCCATTGTTGGAGGCGCCATCGGCACGGTACTGGCGGGATTGACGCTGCTGGTTCTGTCCCCCAAGGGGTTCGAGTTGATCTTTGGCGTCCTGATCCTGACCGGCGTAGCTCTCAGCATTGCCGGCCTGCGCCCGGCACTGAACGCTCCCAATAGCATCATGGCAGGCGCTGCCTCAACCTATATGGGCACCATTACCGCCGTGGGCGGACCACCCATTGCCCTGATCTACCAGAATGAAAAGGGCCCCCTGGTCCGGGCCAACATGTCCGCATTCTTCCTGATGGCCAGTTTCTTGAGTCTGGCCGCACTGCTGTTCTCCGGCTATCTTGGCCTCCGTGAGCTGCAACTGTTTGGGCTGACCTTCCCCGGCGTCCTGATCGGGTTCTGGCTGTCCGGACGCCTGGTCAGCCGCATGCCCTTTGACGGGCTTCGACCGGTGATCCTGGCCATTGCAGCCGTAGCCGGGGCGGCTGCCCTGGTCCGCGGCCTGCTCTCGCTGTAAAGGTCAGTCCACCCAGAACCTTACCCTGAACCGGCTCTTGCGCCACAGCCGCGCCAGCAGAAGGGCATGCACGTTGATCAGCAGGGCGAATACCCACTCAAAAGCATCGTCTGTCCGGCTGTAGAGGGCTGGCGCGACGCCATTGAGGATCACAGAAAGGATACCGATGGCGAGTGTCAGCTGGCACAGGCCGAGTAACCACTTGCCGTCGCCACGCCATACCGGGTGTTCCCGGAGCGCGGCACTGATGAGCAGTTCGCAGAGAAAGGTCAGGGAAAGGTAGAGTACAACGCCGATCCGTCGCATGAGGTTGAAGCCTTCGCCCTCATGACCAAGCGCCACCGTGTACGCCGCCAGGGCGGCGCTGGCGACCAGCCCCAGCCAGGGCACCCAGACAATAGCCGCCGACCGCACGCCAAGCTGCCTCAGCCATCGGCCATTGAACCACCAGAACAACAGCCCGAGCACGGACGCGGGCAGCATCGCGCCCTTGAATATGAAATAAGCGGTGCCATGACGCCCGGTCCGGCTGATGCTGGTGCAGCTATCCCAGTACGGAATACAGAACGAAACATGCCCCTCCAGAACAGAGACAAAAAAGGTCACGTGAATGGTCAGCATCGGGATCAGACCGGCGGCGAGCGCCAGCCACCAGAGCCGAACACTGTTGGGGTCGGTCATGGCGGAAGCCCTTGTTCGTTCCTGACAGCAGACAATGATTAGCGTATCGGCCAACGACAGACTAACCTATTGAATGAATGTTATTTCACCAGATTTTACAGGCCGAGTCGTTCGTTTCGGAGGGATTCCCTTCAAAATGGAATCAAGATGCAGTCAGGGATGACCTGGAACTTGTTATGGGCACACCTCATCAAGAAATCGTAGAGACCTGTATTGATGTCGCTGACCTGTCACTGGGCATGCACGTCGTGCGCCTTGACAGGCCCTGGGAGGAAACAAGCTTTCTTTTGCAGGGCTTTGTAATTCGCGACGCTTCCGAGATCGAGGCACTGCGTTCAGAGTGTGAGTTCGTATACATCGAAGGCCGCTTAGAGCGGCCCGAATCCGTCCCACCACCCCGTGACAGCGAGCGCACCCGATCTCCCGGGGGCTTTTTCGGTTTCTTCAAACGCGGCAAAAAAGCGGCGCCTCCCAGGGCAGAGCCGCCCCCGAAAGTCCCCCCTCGCCGGCGGGTCACCTACATCAACAAGGTGGACACCGGCACGGAAATGAAAACAGCGGTGATCCGGTTTGAAGATGCCCAGAAAACGGCCAAGTCGATCATGTCCGGCTTGCGGCTGGGACGAACACTGGACCTGAACAACGCCCGCACGGTGGTCAACGGCTGCGTCGAAAGTGTACTTCGCAACGAAAACGCCCTGTTGCTGCTGACCAAAATCAAGAATCAGGATGAGTACACCGCCGAGCACTGCATCAACGTCTCAATTCTGTCGGCGGCATTTGGCAAGCATCTGGGGCTTCTGGAAGGCGAAATCCGCAACCTGGCGTTGTGTGGTCTGTTACACGATGTGGGAAAGGTAAAGATTCCTGACGAGGTCCTGAACAAACCGGGGGCACTGACACCGTCCGAGTTCCAGGTGATGCGCGGGCACACCACACACGGCCGCACCATCCTGATGGGCACCAGCCAGTCCCTGAATACCGCCGTGGACGTCGCCTACAGCCACCATGAACGTGTCGACGGCCAGGGTTACCCCCGGGGCCTGAAAGCCCGGCAAATCCCCTATTTCGCCAAGATCGTCGGACTGGTGGACACCTACGACGCCATTACCAGCAACCGGGTGTACGATACGGGCCGGGCCTCCATGCAGGCACTGGAAATCATCCACAAACACCGCGACAGTCAGTTCGACAGGGAACTGGCAGAGGCGTTTATCCAGATGATTGGCGTCTACCCGCCCGGCTCCATCGTGGAAATGCTGAACGGCGAGGTGGCCATCGTGGTGGAAACGCATCGCAAGCACAAGCTGAAGCCGAAAGTGCTTCTGGTACGCGAAGTGGACAAGACCGTCATGACGCCGTTCAGACCCCTGGACCTGATGCGGGCGCCGCGGGATGAAAACGGACAGCCCTACCAGATCGCGCGGGAGGTGCCGGACGGCAGCCATGGTATTGTGCTCAAGGACTTTGTCGACGACGGCCTGATTCTTTCAGCCCCCGTCCCCGACGAGCCGGACGAGATGCAGAGCCCCTAGAGTTTCGGACGCCGGGTCACGGCCATGGTCAGACGTGAGATACAGGTGGCCTTGCCATCTTCGTTTTCCAGGCGGATTTCCCAGACCTGGGTGGCACTGCCGAGGTGGAGGGCCTTTGCGGTCCCGTACACCCAACCCGTGCTGACCGGGCGCAGGTGATTGGCGTTAATGTCCAGGCCCACGGCCACGGTTTCCGGATCTTTCAAACAGCAGTTCGCGGCCATGCTGCCCAGCGTCTCCGCCAACACCACCGAGGCGCCACCGTGAAGAATCCCGAACGGCTGCACAGTGCGCTCGTCCACGGGCATCCGCCCTTTCACGTAATCGTCGCCAACCTCCAGGTATTCAATCCCCATGTGGGCCACGGCCGTGTTTTTGCTGGATTCCTTGAGGAAGTCCAGATTTGGTGTGCGGGTCCAGATTGCCATGGTACGTCGGCCTCCATAAAACAAATGTTGTAACTGATGAAGGCCCAGTCTAACCAGATAGGATGCGAACGACTATCGGAATTTGGTCTGCGATCAGTCGACCCGGACCAACGTCTGTTTGTCCCAGCCTAATCGGCCGGTCTCGGCGATTTGCCGGCGCATGCCCGGCACCGGGCGGATCATGAACAGGTCACCATTGCGGCCGACCAGCGTTCGGGCCACGCCACAGCCTTTGGCAATGTCCGCATGGGTATCCATGTGCTCGGCTTCACCGTGCACCGGAATGGCAATGTTCGGCCGGACCCACCGGTACATGGCCTGCAATTCCTCCTGCGCGGGGTGGCCGGAGGCGTGGATTGGCACGGCGGAATCCTCCGCGGTAATCACCGTGACGCCCATGCCCCGGAGCTTGCTGATGAGGGCGTCGATGGCCTCTTCATTGCCGGGAATTGCCCGGGCACTGAAGATCACGGTGTCCCCCGCTTCCAGTTCGAAATCCGGATGACTACCGGCCGCCAGCCGGCGCAAGGCGGTACGCGGCTCGCCCTGACTGCCCGTGGCCACCGCCAGCACTTCAGCCCGGGGCAGGTACCCCAGGTGAGAGGGATTGATCAGGCGATCGGCGGCATCCCAGACGCCCGCCGCCCGCGCCGCGCCACTCATGTTGATCAGCGAACGCCCCAGCAGGCCCATGTAGCGGCCGGTTTCCCGGGCAATCAGACCGAGGGTATGCAGGCGGGCGATGTTACTGCCAAAGCAGGTAACGACGACCCGCCCCTCCGCGGACCGCACCGCCCGCAGCAGCCCCTCATGCAGCGCGGCCTCGGAAATGGAATGGCCTGCCACGGTGGCGTTGGTGGAATCGCAGACCATGGCAGCCACACCTTCATCGGCCAGATCGGTGAAGGTCTGCCGGGAATAGCCGTGCCCCACCAGGGGATGGTCATCCAGCTTCCAGTCGCCACTGTGAAAGATGTTGCCGATACCGGTGCGGATCATCAGGGCGTTGGGGTCCGGGATGGAATGGGTCAGCGCCAGCCACTGCACGTTGAATGGACCAATCTGCCGGCTCTCTCCGGTCTCCACGACGATGATCGGCACCCGGTGCAGGAGATCGAACTCCGCCAGTTTCCGGCGCAGTATCTCGGCGGTAAACCGGCTGGTGTAGATCGGACACTGCAACAGCGGCCAAAGGTAGGGCACCGCGCCCACGTGATCCTCATGGGCGTGGGTAATGACCAGCCCCGCCAGCTGGTCCCGGCGGTCGGCAATAAACGCCGGATCCGCCATCTGGACCGGGGGCTCGCCCCGATGGTGCACGGTGCCATCGGCTGCAATGCGACCGGGTTTGGGAAAGGTCACGCCGCAATCCACCATCAGCCATTGGCCATCGTGGCCATAGAGATTCAGGTTCATGCCAATTTCGCCGGTACCGCCAAGGGGCAGGAACCAGAGATCGTTGTGGTCCGGGGTCATGGTGACTCGGTTTCCAGGTATTTCAGAACAAGGTCCTCGTAGGTTCCTTCCATTTCCATGAGCTTGAAGGCGGCCCGGATGTCATCGGCGTAGGCCAGGGCTTTCGATTTTTTCGATACCGCAATGTACGAGCGCTCGCCCGGGACGAAGAAGGGCGAGATTCTGGCCGTCACATCCAGTCGATCCACAATATACTTCCCCACCAATTCCGGCACGATCACCACGTCCACCCGCCCCTTTTCCATCATCAGGATCAGATTTTCGTATCGCGGGGCCCGCTCTTTCATCAGCTTTTCGTCTTCGTCGAAACGGGGAAAATAGCTGGAACCGTCCAGGACGCCGATCACCCGGCCGTACAGATCGGAATATCCTTCAATCCGGTGGGTGTCGGTCTGGTAGAAAAACAGACGACGCTCGGGTGGAAAGGCCGGAGCAACGAACTCCAGAAAACGCTCCCGCTCCTCGGTTTGCAATGGCCCCAGCACGATGTCCACCTGGCCCTCTTCCGCCAGGCGCAGCACCCGTCGAAAGGGCGCCTCCCGATAGCGCACATTCCACCCCAGCCGGGTCGCAATCCCCTCGAATATCTCTACGTAAAGACCGGTACGCTCGCCGTTCTTGATGATTCGATAAGGTGGCGCGTGATTCACTCCCACCGTGACCGTCAACGGCTCGATGGTTTCCGTGCCCTGCTGCGCCCATACCGGCATAGCGATGAGCGCAAGCATCATCAGTATCAATGCTCGCATGCTTGTTGTCCTTCCATGAATGTCTCGCACGTACTGCCTGAGGTTATCAGACAATACCCAGTATAGCCCCCGGCAGATCTGTCGTGGCGCGATCGGCGTACTGAACGGTTGAATTTGCCTGACCCGGCACAACCTTGGTTCACAGGCGCAGTTGATATTTGCCATTCATTCGTCAATGCAAAGGACGGACTAACTATGAAGATTCTGATGGTTCTGACTTCCCATGATCAGATGGGCGACACAGGCCACAAAACCGGCTTCTGGCTGGAAGAGTTCACTGCCCCCTACTACGTCTTCCGGGACGCCGGCGCCGAACTTACCCTGGCGTCGCCGAAAGGTGGTCAGCCACCGATCGACCCCAACAGTGAAACCGAGGACGCCCTGACCGAGACCACCCGTCGGTTCCAACAGGATGCCCATGCCAAGGAGTCGCTCGCCAGCACCAAGAAATTGAGCGACGTGGACATGAACGACTACGACGCCATCTTCTATCCAGGCGGCCATGGCCCGCTGTGGGACCTGGTCAACGACCAGAAATCCGTCGAACTGATCAAGACCGCGTACGAGCAGGATAAGGTCATCGGCGCCGTCTGCCACGCCCCCGCCGTGTTCCGGGACGTGGAAATAAAGCCCGGCCAGAACCTGGTTGGCGGTCGCAATGTCACCGGCTTCAGCAACAGCGAGGAAGAGACCGTGGGCCTGACCAACGTGGTGCCGTTCCTGCTTGAGGACATGCTCAAGGAAAAGACCGGTACTTACTCCTGCGGTGACGATTTCACGCCCCACATTGTCGTGGACGGGAAACTGATCACCGGACAGAACCCGCCTTCCTCGGAAGGCACCGCCAAGGCCGTGATCCAGGCCCTGCAGGGAAGCTGATCAGCGCTCCTGAACCTGTTCCCCGGCGTGACTGATCAGCACGCCGGGGGCTCCTGCCTCAAGCAGCCCTCTGATGTTCTGCGGTACCGCCACCTTGGCCATCTGCGATGGCTGGATCATCACATAGGTGATGTCGGCATCGGCAATCAACCGGTCATCGCCGAAACGATAGAACTCAAGATGCAACGTGAATGAGGTGTTGCCAATGCGCCCGGCCCGAATGCGCGCCTCCAGCACGTCATCGAACGTCGCCGGCGCTTTCCAGT
The DNA here is from genome assembly GCF_019392195.1 of Marinobacter sp. F4206. Lineage (NCBI taxonomy): Bacteria > Pseudomonadati > Pseudomonadota > Gammaproteobacteria > Pseudomonadales > Marinobacteraceae > Marinobacter > Marinobacter liaoningensis. Next base: position 2,073,592 of record NZ_JAHXKI010000002.1, on the reverse strand, counting down.
TTACCGTCAGGCTGACCACCTGAATATCCAGATCCTGATCCAGCAGGCGCTGATAATCGCCAAATAACGTGCGAATGTATTCGTTGACGGCGATATCCACGAAATCCGCATAGCGGGCATTGAAGACAACGCCCTGAGCGTCGCATTCGCCGTAACGGACGCGAAAACGGAAGCGGAATGGCGGATCGGTGTGCATAGAAACCTCTGTTAATACCCGGCAATGTCAGCCACAGCATCTCATATTCTGTGCTACGGTTTTCAGGAACATCTCAAAAGGCTAGCCACTTCGATGAGCAACCCCAAGCACACTCTTTTCTGGATGACGCTTTTTCTGGCCGTTGTTGTGGTCGTCGGCGCATTGATTCACAAACCCCTGGCGACCGCGTTCATGGCGAACTGGGTCTTCAACCTGTTAATAGTCGGGGTGCTGATCGTCGGTATCGGGCTGACCTATCGGCAGGTCTTCATACTGTTCCCGGAGCTGCGCTGGATCTCCCAGTTCCGGACCGGGCACTCCGGGCTGTCGGTGCTGCAGGAGCCGCGACTGCTCAAGCCCCTGGCCCGCCAACTCGGCGAGGAGTCCAAACGTGACCGGTTCAAGCTCTCTACCCTGTCCCTGCGCACGGTGCTCGACGGCATTCACTCTCGAATGGACGAACAGCGGGAAATCACCCGCTATTTCATCAGTCTTCTGGTCTTTCTCGGCCTGCTGGGGACCTTCTGGGGCCTGCTCGGCACGATTAACGCGGTGGGGGATGTCATCGCCAACCTCGACATGGGCCAGGGCGATTTCGGCACGGTCTTCGCCGACCTCCAGTCCGGCTTGCTGACGCCACTGCAAGGCATGGGTACGGCCTTCAGCTCGTCCCTGCTGGGTCTGGGCGGCTCCCTGATTCTGGGTTTTCTGGACATTCAGGCCGGCCACGCCCAGAACCGGTTCTATGACGGTCTGGAGGAGTGGCTCACCGGTGTCACCAACCTGGTGGACATCGCTGACGAAGACGACCTGCAATCATGATCGGATCCAAGCGCCGGGCCCGCAGCACCACCAATGTGTGGCCGGGCTACGTGGACGCTTTGTCGGCCCTGCTGATGCTGGTCATCTTCATGCTGCTGATCTATGTGGTCAGTCAGCTGTACCTGTCCCAGACCCTGTCCGACCGCAACACCGAACTGGCCCGGCTGAACCAGCGCCTGAACGAAATCTCCCAACTGCTGGGCCTTGAACGGAGCAGGTCCGAAGCCCTGGAGCAACAGATCAGCGCGAGCCAGGAACGCAGCGAAGACTTGCAGCAACGTCTGGACATGACCCGTAACCAGTTGATGCAGCAGACCGCCACGGCCGAGGCCCAGTCCGAGCGACTGGCAAACCTGAGTGACGAGGTCTCGGAGAAGGACGAACTGTCGGCCAGCCAGCAGGCCATGATCATGCGGCTGTCGAACCAGATCGCGTCACTGCAGGCCCAACTTCAGCAGATCACCGCCGCCCTGAAGCTTCAGGAGCAGGAAACGGCGGAAAAAGAGGGTGAGCTGGAGGAGGTCAGTCGCCGCCTGAATACGTTGCTGGCCGAACGCGTCAACCAGCTCGAACAGTATCAGTCGGAGTTCTTCTCCAGGCTGCGGGACATTCTGGCCGACAATGAAAACATTCGTATTGTGGGCGATCGCTTCCTGCTGCCCTCTGAACTGCTGTTTGCCTCGGGTTCGGCGGAGCTCGGCCAGGACGGTAAGCGGGAACTCGACAAGCTTGCCCAGGTGCTACTCGATGTGGTGGGCTCCATTCCGGACGACATCGACTGGATTCTTCGAATTGACGGTCACACCGACCTGATTCCCATCAACACCCCCCAGTTTCCATCCAACTGGGAGCTGTCCACCGCCCGCGCTGTGGCTGTGGTCCGCTACCTGGCCGATCAGGGCGTGCCGGAGGACCGGATGGTCGCTGCCGGCTTCGGGGAGTTTTTCCCGGTGGCCTCTGGCACATCGCCGGAAGCGCTCCAGAAAAACCGGCGCATCGAACTCAAGCTGACGGACCGGTAAGCGCGGCCGGGGCGGAACGTTTGCCACCCCGGCCAGGGTCCGGTCAGAAATGAATGACCGAGCGGATGCTCTTGCCTTCGTGCATCAGGTCAAAGGCCTTGTTGATGTCTTCCAGCGGCATTTCATGGGTGATGAACACGTCCAGCGGAATCTCGCCCTTCTCGGCTTTCTCCACGTACCCCGGCAGCTCGGTACGGCCTTTCACGCCACCAAACGCCGAGCCTTTCCAGACCCGACCGGTCACCAGCTGGAACGGGCGGGTGCTGATTTCCTCACCGGCACCGGCGACGCCGATGATGATGGATTCACCCCAGCCCTTGTGACAGCACTCAAGTGCCGAACGCATGAGCTGGACATTGCCGACGCACTCGAAGGAATAGTCCACACCGCCGTCGGTCATCTCCACGATGACCTCCTGAATCGGCTTATCGTAGTCTTTCGGGTTCACCACGTCCGTGGCACCCAGCTGTCTGGCGATATCGAACTTGCCCGGGTTAATGTCGATGGCAATGATCCGGCCAGCCTTGGCCATGGTGGCACCGATAATGGCGGCCAGGCCAATACCACCGAGCCCGAAGATGGCTACGGTTGCCCCTTCCTCCACCTTCGCGGTGTTGAGCACGGCGCCGATGCCGGTGGTGACGCCGCAGCCCAGCAGACAGACCTTGTCCAGCGGAGCCTCCTTGGGGATCTTGGCAAGGGACACTTCCGGCAGGACCGTGTATTCAGAAAAAGTCGAGCACCCCATGTAGTGATACAGCGGCTCACCCTTGTAGGAGAAGCGGGAGGTGCCATCCGGCATGACGCCCTTACCCTGGGTTGCCCGTACCGCACCACACAGATTGGTCTTGCCGGAGGTGCAGAATTTACACTTGCCGCACTCGGCGGTGTACAGCGGGATCACGTGGTCCCCCACGTTTAGGCTGGTGACACCCTCGCCCACGGCCTCGACAATTCCACCGCCCTCATGCCCGAGGATGGTCGGAAACAGGCCCTCTGGATCGGCACCTGAGAGCGTGTAGGCGTCGGTATGGCAGACGCCCGTCGCAACGATGCGCACGAGGACTTCACCCGCCTGCGGCGGGGCGACGTCGACTTCAACGATTTCTAGCGGTTTGTTGGCCTCAAAGGCCACCGCAGCGCGGGATTTGATCACCTGAAAACTCCTCTGACAGAAACCAGGACCGGGAACGACACGGGTTATCACACCATTCAAGCAGGTGCCGGGTTGATTGGCCAGAAGGCTTTTATCGTGCCCGACTGAAATAATCTTATGTAGAGTAGGAGACGTACTTTCAGTATTCGCCGACTGGACAGGAAAGGAAGGCAGGACCTTGCACACTCTCTACTGGTTTACCCGGGATCTCCGGTTGCACGACAACGCCGCTCTGCTCGCGGCCTCAAAATCCGACATGCTGCTGTGCGTCTACCTCGTGGATCCGCGCTGGTTCGCCCCCGGGCCACTGCAGAGCCAGGCTATGGGCGATCATCGCTGGCGTTTTCTCTGGCAGAGCCTGATGGCGCTGGAGCGCAACCTGAGACCCCTGGGCCAACGCCTGCACATCGCCTTCGGCCAACCCGAGGACGTGGTTCCGGAACTGGTAAGAGCCCACCGCATAGCCCGGGTGGTTCGTTCGCGCCAGCCGGGCACCCAGGAAGCGGGCCAGTGGCAGACGATCAAGGACCGGTTGCCCGACACCCTGTTCCAGCAATTCGAGACCCTGAGCCTGTTCACCGAGGGTTCCCTGCCCATGGCTCTGGCGGACCTTCCCGATACCTTTTCACAGTTCCGAAAACAGGTTGAGAAAACGGGAGAGCGCTGCTCGGAACGCTTGCGTATACGGACCCTGACAGCCCTGCCGCCCGCTCCCGGGTTCCCCGATGATAACCGGGGTGAGTGCCCGCCCATCGCCGAGCCACAACACCCGCTGTCCTTCACCGGGGGCGAAGAAGCGGGACTGGAGCAGCTGCGGCAATTCCTGTTCGTCCGGCATGCCATTGACGACTACAAGGAGACCCGCAATGCCCTCGATACCTGGGACGCGTCCTCCAAGTTCTCTCCATGGCTTGCCAATGGCTCGCTGTCGGTCCGGGAGGTGGCGGAAACCGTCGCCGACTATGAAAAGAGCGACACCCGGAACGAATCCACCTACTGGCTCTGGTTCGAACTGCTCTGGCGGGAATATTTCTACTGGTATGCCCTGAAACACGGCGCCAACCTGTTCCGTCGCGACGGCGTTCAGCGCAAGCGCCGGCCGGTCACGTTTTATGGCCACCGGTTCATGGCCTGGTGCCAGGGCAATACCGAATACCCCCTGGTCAATGCCGCCATGAACCAGTTGCGGGAAACGGGCTATATGAGCAACCGGGCCCGGCAACTGGTGGCGAGCTGCTTCGTCAACGAACTGGAACTGGACTGGCGCTATGGCGCGGCATGGTTCGAGCAGCAGCTGATCGACTATGATGTAGCGAGCAACTACGGCAACTGGCAATACCTGGCTGGCGTGGGCGCCGATCCCCGCGGACTGAGACAGTTCAACCTGGACAAACAGGCGAAACAGTACGACCCCCTGGGCACCTTTGTCGACCGGTGGGGTGGCCACGCCGACCAGCCCGTGGGATTACACACAGTGGACGCAGCAGACTGGCCCATTTCATGACGACACCCCGGGAAATACTCGCGCGCATCATCGACTCGACCCAACCGGAAACACTCCTGTGTTGCGGAACGGTCGCTCACGACGTGGCACAGATCTGGCAGCAGCATAGGGGCGAGGCCCGCATCCGGAGTCTCGACACCACCGACCCGAATGCTTCGTTACCGCTGGACACGGTGCAGGATCTGGCTCTGATTTCGGATACGCTGGAGCACCTGCCGCACGATGAGGGCGCCCTGCTCCTCGGCCAGCTGCGCAATTACGGCACGCACCAGATTGCCGTGCTGGTTGGCGAGACCCCGGACTGGGCGTTTACCGATTTCATTGGCCTGGGTTTCCGGCGCCATGCCGAACTGCAGGGTGACGGCGGCAGCTTTACGCTGTACACGTACAACCTCGACACCTACAACCACAAACGGGCCTGGAACAACCCGGATAACTGGGCCAATCCGGAGATGTGGGGCAAAGCCTGGTGGTAAATGAAGCCGGGCCCAGACCCCTTTGCCGTCGCTGCCATCGTCACCGCAACATCTGTGTCTGTGACGACTGCGCCGTGGTACCGAACCGGACCCCGGTAACCGTGTTACAACATCCCTCGGAGGTCGACCGAAGCAAGGGCACGCTGCCCATCCTCGAACGGTGTCTCGACCGGCTCCATGTTTTCGTCGGAGAAACTCCCAACCAGTTTCGCCAGGCCGGATTCAGCCCCGGCGCATGGCGCCCAGGGACCGCCCTCCTGTTTCCCGGCCCGGGTAGCGAGGCTCTGGAGCAGGCCGACCTGCACGGCATCGAGCACTGGATCGTGCTGGATGGCACCTGGCGCAAGGCCGCAAAACTCCTGCACCTGAACCCGGGTATCGGCGGACTGCCACGGTTTCACTTCGCCAACCCGCCACCATCCCGGTACATCGTCCGCAAAGCACCGGGAGAACACCACCTGTCAACCGCCGAAGCAGTGGCTCACCTGCTCGGTATTGTCGAACCCGGCCTCGACACAGCCCCCATCAACGAGGCCATGGCCGCGTTCGTTGAGAAACAGCTGGCACAGATTCCGCCGCACCTGAGAGATCGGTACTCGACCCCGGGGCGTGCCTGACTCACTGGAAATAGCCCCGGGCTTGGGCGATCATACGCCCAGACCACATCGCCCGCGCAAAGGACAAGAGTTCATGGCCCTTTTCAGCCAGAAAAACGCCGAAGAACAACTGAATGCCGAATCCGAGAAGGTGAACCGTGCCGATCTGGAGACGGTTCTTGAACGCCAGCGCGTGATTGAGGAAAAGGTAAAGGGCAGTGGCCGGCTCGAGCGTTTCAGTGCCGACATCAAACTGATGTTTTCGATGATCCGGGACTACTGGTACGGCAACTACCGCAGCGTACCCTGGAAGACCATTGCCGCGGTTGCCGGCGCCCTGCTGTACGTGCTCAACCCACTGGATGTGATTCCAGACCTGATCTTCGGCTTTGGCTTTCTTGATGACGCGGGCGTGGTGGCCCTGTGCCTGAAACTGGTCGAATCGGACCTGCACCGCTATGCGGCGTGGAAAGAACAGCAGGAAACCGATCCCAAGTTTACACAATCAAATTGATTAAAAAACAATCCGACGGTAGTCTCTCGCTCCGATCACCCATCCCGTAATTGCCGCTGGAGAAAACGTGGATTTCGCCACCCTCATTGGCCTCGTTGGCGCCATCGTACTGATTGCTTCCGCTGTTATTCTTGGCGTCTCTCCCGACGTCTTCGTCAACGGCCCTTCGCTGTTGATCGTTCTGGGTGGCAGCTTCCTCGTGGTACTGGCCAAGTTCAGTTTCGCCCAGTTCCTGGGCGCCTTCAGTGCCGCTGCCCGGGCCTTCAAATTCAAACTGCCGGAAACCCGCTCGGCCATTGATGAACTCGTGGACGTGGCACAGGTCGCTCGCAAGGAAGGGGTACTGGGCCTGGAAGACCGGGAAGTGGGTTCTCCCTTCCTGGCCCAGGGCATCCAGATGCTGGTGGATGGCCAGAACGGCGACACCATCAAACAGTTGCTCAACAAGGAGCGACTGATGACCCTGGAACACAACCGCTCCGGCGCCAAGGTCTTTACCGCGCTGGCGGATGTCGGCCCCGCCATGGGTATGATCGGCACGCTCATTGGCCTGGTGCAGATGCTTTCCAACATGGAAGACCCGAAATCCATCGGCCCGGCCATGGCCGTCGCTCTGCTCACTACCCTGTATGGCGCCATGCTCGCCACCATGGTCGCCTCACCGATCGCCGACAAGCTGTCCCTGAGAATGACTGAGGAAGCGCGCATGCAGTCCCTGTACATTGACGCCCTGGTCGCCATTCAGGAGGGCACCAACCCCCGGGTGATCGAACAACTGCTGTCCAGTTACCTGCCGCCGAAAGAACGCAGCAAGGTCGGCGAACCGGAAACCGCGAACGGGTAGGCCATGGACGAGTTACCGGAAGAGGAAAAGCCGGGTATTCCCGCCTGGGTCGTGACATTTGCCGACCTGATGTCGCTGCTGATGTGTTTTTTCGTGCTGCTGCTGTCGTTTTCCGAAATCGACGCCCAGAAGTTCAAGCAGATCGCGGGCGAACTATCCAAGGCCTTTGGCGTCCAGCGTGACGTGCCAGCCCTGGAAATCCCCCAGGGCACCAGCCCGATTTTCGACAAGTTCTCGCCGGCGCCGCCGGAACCCACGGTGGTCAACGAGGTCCGGCAGACCACCACCGATGAACAACCGGAACTGCAGACCCTGACCAGCCCCATGGAGCAGGCCATTGAGGCCGCCATGCAGGAAGAGCTGGATGAGAGCACCGACCGGATCATGTCGGTACTCGACACGGCGATCCGTGATGGCCGCATCAACGTCGATCAGGACCAGCGTCGAATTGTTATCCGGGTGGAGGAGAAAGGTTCCTTCCCGTCCGGTTCGGCGGACCTGACCTGGGAGTTCGAAGGACTCCTGCTGGAGATGGCAGACGTACTCGCCGACATTCCGGGGGAACTGACCGTGGAGGGCCACACCGACAACGTGCCCATCCGCACCTCCCGCTTCTACAGCAACTGGGATCTGTCTGCGGCAAGGGCTGCCGCGGTGGCGAATGCGCTGCTGGCGACCGAAGAGGTTGACCCGACCCGGCTGGCCGTCAAGGGGCTGGCCGACACCGAACCCCGGGTTCCGAACTCGTCGACGGACAACCGCGCCAGGAACCGCCGCGTAGAGATCATCATTGATCTCTCCGGTCCTCTCCAGGAGCAGGAAATCGAACTGAGGGAGCTGATTGAATCGGAATCCGTCAGTTCGGACTCGGTGATTGATTTCGAGTCAGCCACCGGATCGCCCCGCAACAACACGCCCGCGCCAGCCGCCAGCGACGGCATCACCTGGTAATCCGGTCGAAACCGGCCAATACGGTGCATATTATTCGTTTTTGCACTGTATTGGTGCTATTTAGTCGCTAAGCGAGGGCGGTGACGCGCTCAAAGCCTCCCCAACCGATTATCGCAACTGATTTTGCATTGTTTTGGAACACCTCTTGCTTAAATGCACCTCGTCAATGCATACAAGGCCCGACAGAGGCTGACAACACACAATCAGGAGCGAAAACCCGTGGACATCACGAGTGCAGTACATACCCTGACCGAAAGCGCCAACACGCTGTTTATTCTCATCGGTGCCATCATGGTACTGGCCATGCACGCCGGCTTTGCCTTTCTTGAAGTGGGCACCGTGCGGCACAAGAACCAGGTCAACGCCCTGGTCAAGATCATGACCGATTTCGGCGTCTCCGCCGTCATGTACTTTTTCATCGGTTATTACGTTGCCTACGGCAGCCACTTCATGACCGGCGCCGCCGAGCTGACCGCCGGTAATGGCTATGAACTGGTCAAGTTTTTCTTCCTGATGACCTTCGCCGCCGCCATTCCGGCCATCGTCTCGGGCGGTATCGCCGAACGGGCCAAGTTCTACCCCATGCTGGTCGCTTCGGGGCTGATCGTCGCCTTCGTCTACCCCTTCTTCGAGGGCCTGATCTGGAACGGCAACTACGGCTTCCAGGGCTGGCTGGAGAACCAGTTTGGTGCATCGTTCCACGACTTCGCCGGTTCCGTTGTAGTGCACGCCGTGGGTGGCTGGATTGCCCTGGCCGCGGTCCTGCTGCTGGGCGCCCGTAACGGTCGCTACCGCAACGGTCGGGTGGTGGCGTTTGCCCCGTCCAATATCCCCTTCCTGGCGCTGGGCGCCTGGATCCTCACCGTGGGCTGGTTCGGCTTCAACGTCATGTCTGCGCAAACCCTTGATGGCATCAGCGGTCTGGTGGCCGTCAACAGCCTGATGGCCATGGTCGGCGGCATTCTGGTGTCCATGTTCCTGGGCCGGAAGGACCCGGGCTTCATCCACAACGGGCCACTGGCCGGCCTGGTAGCTGTCTGTGCAGGTTCCGACCTGATGCACCCGGTTGGTGCGCTGATCACCGGCGGCGTTGCCGGCGCCATCTTCGTTTACCTGTTCGAATGGGCTCAGGACAAAATCGAGCGGTTGGATGACGTTCTGGGTGTCTGGCCCCTGCACGGTGTCTGTGGGGTCTGGGGCGCCATCGCCTGTGGCATTTTCGGCCAGGAAAGCCTGGGTGGTCTGGGCGGCGTCAGCCTGATGTCCCAGATCATCGGATCCGTGGCCGGCGTTGCCATCGCGTTCATTGGCGGCCTGGTGGTGTACGGCGTGATCAACGCGATCTCCGGCCTGCGCCTGACCGAGGAAGAAGAGTTCAACGGCGCTGACGTCAGCATCCACCGCATTGGTGCCACTGCGGTCGAATAACCCGACCCGTTTGTGAAGCGTTTCGCAGCAGGCGACCATCCGGTCGCCTGCTTGCGTTTGATCGCCCGAATTGACAGAACCGCCCCCCTCTCCTTTCCTTAAAACAGGCACTTAAGAATAACCACAACGACTGGCCCACCTTTTGCTGCCTTTTACCTTACCAGGCGCCAACGCCACCGGCGCCGTTGAAGGAGATGAGCGCACCCATGCTGATTCAGACACCCGAGCAAGGCCTGTTTGACGAACTGTTCGATCAGAACAACAAGGTAAGGCCCCACTGCCGAATGCTCGAGCAGTGGTTGATCAATTCCGACGAAACCCTGATCACCGAAAAGCGACGGGAAGCCGATGTGCTGTTCCAGCGCCTGGGGATCACCTTCAACGTCTACGGCGAAGATCAGGGCGCCGACCGGCTGATCCCGTTCGACCTCATTCCACGGGTCATCTCCGCCAGTGACTGGCACAAGCTTCAGACTGGCCTGCGCCAGCGGGTGCATGCCCTCAATCGGTTCCTGTTCGACATCTACCACGAATACGATATCGTCAAGGCAGGCGTCATCAGCGCCGAACAGGTGTTTGCCAACCCCCAGTACCAACCCGGGATGCAGGCCCTGAAGCTGCCGCGCAACCTGTACTCGCACATTGCCGGGATCGACCTGATTCGCAACAACGACGGCGATTTCTACGTGCTGGAGGACAACCTGCGATGCCCCAGTGGGGTGTCCTACATGCTCGAGAATCGCCGAATGATGATGCGATTGTTCCCGGAACTGTTCGCGCATTCATCGGTTGCGCCGGTCGAGCACTACCCCAACCTGCTGGGTGAAACCCTGCGCGCGGCCTCCCTCAAGCCAGATCCCACCGTTGTAGTACTCACTCCGGGTCGGTTCAACAGCGCCTACTTCGAGCACGCCTTCCTGGCCCGGCAGATGGGCATTGAGCTGGTGGAAGGGGCGGACCTGTTCGTGCACCAGAACAAGGTCTACATGAAAACCACCGTCGGCCCGCAACAGGTCGATGTCATCTATCGCCGCGTCGACGACGACTTCCTGGATCCGTTGGCCGGCAATCCGGATTCCATGCTCGGCGTTCCTGGCCTGTACTCCGCCTACCGGACTGGCAATGTCGTGCTGACCAACGCCATGGGCACCGGCGTGGCGGATGACAAGTCCATCTACCCCTACGTGCCCGACATGATCCGTTTCTACCTGAACGAAGAACCCATCCTGAAGAACGTACCGACCTGGCAATGCCGGAAGAAGAAGGACCTCCAGTACGTGCTGGACAATCTCCCGGACCTGGTCGTAAAGGAAGCTCAGGGTGCCGGCGGCTATGGCATGCTGATCGGTCCGAAGGCCAGCAAACAGGAGCTCGCCACGTTCCGCAGCCTGCTGAAAACCCGCCCACAAGACTACATCGCTCAGCCCACCCTGAGCCTGTCCACCTGCCCGACCTTTGTCGACGAGGGTGTCGCACCCCGGCACCTGGATCTTCGCCCTTTCGTGCTGTCCGGAAAGAAAATCCAGATGGTGCCCGGGGGCCTCACCCGGGTTGCCCTGAAGAAAGGCTCCCTGGTGGTGAACTCGTCCCAGGGCGGTGGCACCAAAGACACCTGGGTTCTGGAGGATGACTTATGCTGAGCCGTGCTGCCTCTAACCTGTTCTGGATGGCCCGCTATCTGGAGCGGGCCGAAAGCCAGGCCCGACTGCTTGACGTCAGCCTGACCATGGCCCTGATTGATGTACCGGAAGACCGGGTCGAACAACTTTCGGTGCCCCTGCTGCTGTCCGGGACCCGGGAAATGTTCTTCGAGTACTACAGCGAGATCACACCGCAAAACCTGATCGACTTCCTGGTCCTGGACGATCGCCATCCGGCCAGTGTGTACACCATGATCGGCAATGCCCGGGACAATGCCCTGTCGGTTCGCGGCAACCTTTCGGCCGATGTCTGGGAAAGCATCAACCAGGCCTGGCTGGAGATGAAGGATCTGCGACGGCGGGGGGTAACCGAGTCGAACGCAAGCAAGGTCTTTGACTGGGTTCGGGAGCGATCCCACATGTTCCGGGGCGCCGCCTACGGCACCCTGCTCCGCAACGATGCCTTCAATTTCCTCCGGCTGGGCACCTTCCTGGAGCGGGCGGACACCACCGCCAGGGTGCTGGACATCCGCTATGTCATGGCCATGAAAGCCATGGAGGAAAACTCCACCCAGTCTTTCTTCGAGTGGACCGCCGTGCTGCATTCACTGGCAGCCTTCGAGGCGTATCAGAACACCTACGGCCACAACCTGGATCCGATGAACGTCGCCGAACTGCTGATCCTCGAGCCGGACGTGCCACGCTCGCTGCACGGTTGCCTGAAAGAAATTGCATGCCTGCTGGAGGACATCGAAAGCGACACCGCACGACGGTCCCGCCGGCTGGCCTCCAGCCTGTACGCCAACATCCGCTACGGTGATCGCGAGTACATCGCCGAGCGCGGTCTGCACGAGTATCTCGTGGATTTCCTGGAACGCATTCAGGGCATCGCCGGGCAGATCCGGAACGACTTCATGGGGTGGAAACAATGAGACTCACGATTCAGCATGAAACCCGGTATACCTACGAAACCCCGGTTCAGAACAGCATCCAGTACATCCGACTGACGCCCAGGAACACGCCACAGCAGCGGATTCACGACTGGCACCTGCACACCCCCGGCGAGACCAGTCAGATGGTGGACGGCTTTGGCAACCCGGTGACCATCATGACGCTGCACGACGCGGTCCCGGAAATTGTCCTGAGGGCCGAAGGCGTGGTGGATCTTACCGGCAAACCACTGACCCGGGACGACTCGCCTTTTCCGCCCCAGGTATTCCTGCGCCATACCCCGCTGACCGAGGCCGATGAGGCACTGAAGGATTTCGCCAACCAGTACTCGGCGAACAAGCGCAGCCTGGTGCGCCTGATGAAGCACCTGCGCGATCACATCACCTTTATGCCGGGTGCCACCACTGTCACCCATTCCGCCAGCGAGGCCTTCAAGCTGGGCGCCGGGGTGTGTCAGGACCATACCCATATTTTCCTGGCCTGCTGCCGCCACATCGGCGTACCGGCGCGCTACGTCAGTGGTTACATCCACTCCGCCAACGACGATCACGTGGCCACCCACGCCTGGGCCGAAGCCTGGATCGGCAGCAACTGGCATACCTTTGATGTGGTCAATACGCTGAATGTGGCCGAAAGTCATATCAAGCTCGCTGTCGGCCTCGATTATCGCGATGCGGCACCGGTGCGGGGTGTTCGCAGCGGGGGCGGCACCGAGCATATGCAGACAACAGCCTGGGTCACCAAGGCGACCGGCAGCCAGTGACAAAAATCACCGATTTGCGACAAAAAAGCACTCACACCTGAACGGGGGTTGTGATTAGACTAGCCTCCTGAAACAGAGCCTGATCAGGAGGGCTTTATGACTTATTGCGTAGCGATGCGCCTGGCCGATGGGCTGGTGTTCGCATCGGATTCCCGCACCAATGCCGGTTTTGACCAGATCTCGACCTTTCGCAAGATGCACGTCTTCGAGCAACCGGGAGAACGTGAGCTGGTCCTGTTGTCCGCAGGCAACCTGGCCACCAGCCAGAGTGTGATCAGCCTTCTGGAACGCCGGGCCGGCACCGATACGGCCAATGTTCTGGCCACCGCGTCCATGTTCGAGACCGCCGAAATCGTCGGCCAGACCATGCGCGAGGTTATCCGACGGGACAACCCGGACGGCAAGCTGAATCATGTGGATTTCAGCTGTTCGCTGATCCTCGGCGGTCAGATCAAGGGTGAAGGCCCTCGCCTGTTCAACATCTATCCGGAAGGCAATTTCATTGAGGCGACCGAAGAGACCCCCTTCTTCCAGATTGGCGAGTCCAAGTATGGCAAGCCGATTCTGGACCGGGTGGTCAATTACCAGACGCCGCTGGAGCGAGCCTATCAGTGCGCGCTGATTTCTTTTGACTCCACCATGAAAAGCAACCTGTCGGTGGGCATGCCGCTGGATATTGCCATTTACCACAAGGACGCCTTGAAACCCTGCCTGACCGAGCAGGTCGAAGAGCACTGCGAGTACTTCGAAACCCTGAGGCAGCAATGGCACCAGGGCATCCAGGATCTGTTTGTCGGGCTGGAGCCTCCGACGCTCAGCCTGCCAGATTATTCCCCGCCGTACCCGGTCAGCTCCAGATAGCCTTCGCCCGAGTGACTGCCCGTGACAGCGACCGGGCTCTCCCAATAGGGGAACTGACCGCGGTTCCGGTAGTCTCCGGGCGGGGCCGCCACCACCAGATCCAGTCGGTAGTCAGGCACTTGCAGCCGCCACCGGGTGGGGGTATCTCCCCTCCGGTTTTCCGGCGTCAGTATCAGGTCGTCGCCCCCCAGGGCGACGGGATCGCCCTCAGCCGGAATCCAGGTACCGGAGACGAATCCGCCCTCGTCCTCCCGCAGCTGGAAGGCCATGAGCTTATCGCCGGAGTCCAGGTGCAGGGCAAACCAGTCCCAGCCCTGCTGGCCGGTTTTCAGCAGCTGGCTGCTCCATTCCCGATCGAACCAGCCCCGGCCACTAACCGACAGGCTCTGCCCATCAAAAATGACCGTCCCTTCTATCGCGATATCCACCAGGCTGAAGTACATGGAGCCCTCGCCACTGGCCGATTTGGCGCTGAATCCATGATCGCCGTGGGCGACTGGCTCGCCCTTCACCTGCAACGAGAGATCGTAGGACCAGTCCTTCGCCGAGACCTGTAGTCGCCATCTACCATTGTCACCCTCACTGGTCAGCTGCCAGTCATCAAGCCAGACCTCGAACGGCCGGGCCCGGGCACCGGCGTGACCCATATCCCCCCGGGCGAGCTTCTCGGCAAACCGGTGCTGCCCGTTCCAGCTGACGGCGCCGTGGGCCATCCACGCCGCCTGGAGCGGCCAACTCGACGGGGACGGAGGTGCCTGCGTCGACGATCTCGGCGCCAGCGCCTGGCGGAATTGGGTCCACTGGACGCCTAATGGCTCCCCCTCTGAGGTTTCCAGGTTGGCGGTCAGGTACCACCATTCAATTCGGTGCTGCGGATGCGGGCCCAGATCTCGCGGGAATTCCAGTCGATCGCCCGGTCCCGGCTGCAGGAACGGCACCGACGCGTCGGTTTGTCCGGTCTCGGCCAGGCCCGCAAAGCCCCCGTCGTCCGTTTCCTGCGTACAACCCGCAACCGACAACAGCAAGACCGCAAAGACCCGGAAAAGTCTCATCGCTCACCTCCGGACAGACTGCTGGCCGACGCTGGCATGACAGCCGGATGACGCAGCTGACGGCGCATGAGCACAGCAATGCTGAGCCCGATCACCAGGCTGAGCCCACCCAGTTCCAGCCAGAACTCCGGGTAGACCGCCATGGGCAGGGACCAGCCAAAGGCCAGGGGGTTGATGCGATGCACCAGTGTCCAGGTCAGCCAGATGCCCATCGGCAGTGCCAGAACGGCAATGCTCATGGTCAGCACCACGGACAGGCGGAGCAGCTGTCCGGCCACCTCACGCTGCCCCATGCCCCACACTGCCAGCAACCGGTAGTACCAGACCCGGGTCGAAAAGAATACCCAGCCCATGATCAGCAGGGCCATGGCTGCCAGGATCAGGGTCAGGACCGTCATTGCCCGGGTCAACAGGAAGGTCTGCTCGAACACGGCATCCGCCAGGGCCCGGATCCGGCCGTTATCACGGACGGACACCGTCTCGGTCTGCCAGACCTGCTTCAGGCCCGCGATCACCGCTTCGATACCCATCGGGCCGGGACTGACGGAAATGCTCTCGAAACCCGGTTCGAAAGACGCCGGCAGTTGCGCGGCATTGACCAACACCTCCCCGGCCGGACGTCCGTAATCCGGATATATGGCCAGCACCGTCGATGTCTGAGGCCTACCCGCCACCACCAGTGTCAGAGTGTCTCCCACCGCCAGCTGTCGACGCCGGGCCAGCTGTTCATTGACCATCACGCCCTGGCCACGGGCGAACGCCAGCCAGGGTTGGTCAGTCGCCGCCTGCAGATCCCAGGCGCGCAGCATGGTGCTGACAGGCGCCAGGGCGAACAGGTCGACGGCCTGCTCCGGGTTCGGTCCGGCGGCGGGCAGCCTCGCCCGGCCCCGGACTACCCGGTGCCACTGCCCGCTCCCGGCCAGAGGCGATTGGTCATCCAGCCAGTCAGCGGCGGCCCGGCTCTCCGCCTCTGCCGGTACCTCAATGAAATACTCCGCGGCCAGACGCTGGCCAAGCCAGTCGTCAAAGGTGGCTTCAAATACCGTCACCAGGGCCTGCACCGCCAGCACCATGGCCAGCGCGAACTGCAATGCCACCAACGGCAACGCCAGCCTTCGGGCAAGGACGCCAAGCTCTGACAACTGCCAGCGCCTGAGTGGATCCTCGGTCCCTCGGGCACAACGGCGCACAACCCCATCAATCACGCCGGGCGCCAGTATGCCGGTACCGGCAAACACCAGGGCGATGGCGATGAAGGTCAATGCCAGCGAGGTCGAAATGAACGCCAGCACCAGCCCGGTCAGCAGCATCGCCAGTGCCAGCCAGCGAACCCGGCCGCCCAGGATTTCGAACACCTTCCGCCATGGTGGTCTGAACTGATCGGCCAGACACACGGCACTGACCACGGCCATCATGGTCAGTGCCGGCTGCAGCCAGCCGGCATCCTGACCGGCATAAAGCGGAGTATCGAACAGACTGTCCAGGGCCTGGCCGAAACCACCCCCAAGGGCATCGGCCAGCAACCGGCCCAGCGCCACGCCGGGAACCACACACAGCGCCGCCAGCAGGACCGTTTCCAGCAACAGCATGCGCCTGACGGCCGGCGCCGGTACACCAAACCGGTGCAGCAGGGCAAAACTGTCCCGACGCTGGGCCAGACCCAGTTGATACACGCTGCGCAGCAACAGGGCGGTGATCAGCAGCACCAGGACTCCGAGGGCATCCAGATTGAGCAGAAAACTGGCGCCCAGTTCCCCGGTATCGGGCCCCAGGGAAAACGGTGTCACCCGGTAGGTCGCCGGCAGGGGGGCGTGGGATTCCGACACCAGCAATGACAATGTTGATCGGCTGCCCTCCGCCTCATCGGCCAGAGCAGCCGCCTCGCCAATATCGAGAAAGGGTTGGCCGTCCAGCGGCTGGTCCCAGGCCCGGGCCTGCTCGCCGGAACCGGCTAAGCAACCGGCCGCCAACGGATCGATACCCACCACCCGACCGAACGATGACTGGCGTTCCACCTCCAGCCAGGGCATAACACAGTGCCCGGCCCGGCGCAGGGCCACGAAATCCTCTACTGTCACCGCCCGGCCGTCCGAGCGTTCGACCTGGAGGCGCTCCACCACCGCCCGTTCGCTCTGGCCAAGACTGGCCCGGGCCTGGCTGGTCAGGTGGCTGACGCCGGTCCACAGGGTGGTGGCTACGATCATCATGGCCGCCAGGGCCAGTAGCTGGAGCGGATGTCGCCGATAATGACTGAACAGGGCCGTGAACAGGGTCATGGGGCTAGGCTGGGGCCGTGTGCGCCAGGTCCAGTCGCTGGTCGCAACGGGCGGCCAGTTCGGTATCGTGGGTAGCCAGAACGAGGGCGCAGCCGCTGTCGGACCGGAGCCGGAACAGTTCATCGGCGACCTCGTCCGCGGTGTGACGGTCGAGACTGCCGGTCGGTTCATCCGCCAGGATCAGAACCGGCTTGATGGCAAACACCATGGCCAGGGCGGCCCGTTGCCGTTGACCACCGGATACCTGGTC
The DNA here is from genome assembly GCF_019392195.1 of Marinobacter sp. F4206. Lineage (NCBI taxonomy): Bacteria > Pseudomonadati > Pseudomonadota > Gammaproteobacteria > Pseudomonadales > Marinobacteraceae > Marinobacter > Marinobacter liaoningensis. The sequence goes on along the minus strand of NZ_JAHXKI010000002.1, from coordinate 2,056,290 downwards.
CGGATAGCGATCGGCAAGTTCGCCAATACCGAGACGGTCAAGCCAGGCCGGGCAGTCTGCCTGACTCTGCCCGGCCAGGCTGGCCCTCAGGCGCACATTGTCGAGCAGTGACAACGCCGGCATCAGGTTGGCGTCCTGGAAGACCACACCAATACGCCGGCGTCGCAGGTCCGCCCAACTTCGCGCGTGCGCATCCGGGGCCCCGGGCTGCCGGTCATCAAAGGTGTCGCCGCACACCGAAATTACCCCGGCATCCGGTTGCTCCAGTCCGCACAGCAGGTTCAGCAAGGTGCTCTTGCCGGATCCCGAGCGCCCCATCAGGGCCAGGGACTCGCCGCGACCCAGAGTCAGGGCAATGCCCGACAGCACGGGCACCTGTTCGGTGCCGCTGTCAAAGCTCTTGGCCAGTCCGCGAACCCTCAGCAACTCATTGTGCATGCGTTATTCCGACCTCATTCTTCCGCCCCGAGCGGCGTTGCCGTTTCGCCATGACGATGCGCCTGCCATTCCCGGAACTGCTCCATCCATGACAACAGCACCGGAATAACCAGCAGGACCAGCAGCGTCGACAGACCCAGACCGAAGGCGATCGACGTCGCCATGGGGATCAGGAACTGAGCCTGCAACGAGGTTTCGAACAGCAGTGGCAGCAGGCCTCCGATGGTGGTCAGGGAGGTCAGCAACACCGCCCGGACCCGCTGCACGGCGGCCTCGTTCAGTGCCTCGGTAATCCCCAGGCCTTTCTGCCGTTGCTGGTTATAGAAGGCTACGAGAATAATCGCGTTATTGACCACAATCCCCGACAGGCCAAACAACCCGAACAGGGACAAAATGGTGAGCTGAAGCCCCATCAGCCAATGCCCCAGCAGGGCACCCACCAGGGCAAACGGAATGATGGCCATCACGATCAGCGGCAGGCTCCAGGACGCAAACACCCAGGCCAGTACCACGTACATCAGGCCAAGACCAATCATCAGCCCAGTCCGCATATCGGCCAGGGTCTCCCGCTGGTCGGCGGCCCGGCCCTCAAAGCTGTACCGGACATTGAACCGGCTGGCGATGTCGGGCAGTGCCTCGGCCTGCAGGCTGTCCAGAATCTGGTCGGTGGTACTGACCCGGGTATTGAGCCCGGATGTAACCTCGACTGACAGCTTGCCATCAGCATGCCGCAGCGCCTGGAAGCCCTGGCGGTGATCCAGGTTCATGACCTGCGACAGTGGTACAAAGCGGCCATCGGATACCCGGACCGTCATCTGCGACAGGGTGGAGAGCCGTTCCCGCTGGTAGCGGGGCAACTGCACCCGAACCTCGACCTCATCCCGGCCGTCCTGGTAGATCTGGGCGATCCGGCCATCAAACGCGGCCCGCAACTGCCGGCCCAGTTCCGCGGTGGTCAGCCCGAGGGCCTCACCGTAGGCACTGACCTGATAGATCAGCTGTTCCCGGCCCCAGGGCATATCGTCTTCCACGTCAAGCACCCCGGGCAGGGTTGCCAGCGACTGGGACAACTCATCGGCCGCCGCCTTCAGGCTCTCGGCGTCGTTACCGGTCAGCCGTACGTTGACGTCCCGTCCGGGCGGCCCCGCTTGTCGCTCGGAAATACTCAGGTTATCGAGGCCGGCGGGCAGACGCAGGCGACTGCGCCACTCGTTGATGAAATCCGGGTTGCGGACCGAACGCTGGTCCGACGGCACCAGTTCGATCATCATGGCCCCGAGTTCGTCGCCATTCCGGGATCGGCCCTCGGCACCCAGGGTGGCGCCCCGGGTCGTCACAGCGTGCAGGATCAGGTCGCCGCCGAGGGCCTCCTCGGTGTCGTTCAGGGTCTGGCGCATCTGCGCCAGGAACCGGTCCACCGTGCCCTGATCGGTACCGGCAACGAAGCTGGCGTTGGCGTAGAAGATCGAGGGTTCCGGCGTCGGGAAGAAGTTGAAGCCGAGACGGCCGCCAACCAGCAGCCCGACCGTCAGTAATGACAACGCCAATGCCCCGGCCAGAGTCATGCCCCGGTGTTTCAGGCTGAGCAGGGAAAACCGGCGGAAGGTGCCCTGGCGGAAGTGATCGAAGCGCCGTTCAAACCCCGCCCGTAAACGCCCGACCGGATTCACCCGCGCCTCGGGCGCCCGGGACTTGCCGGGGCGCTCGACGAAGGCATGACGCAGGTGCGCGGGCAGGACAATAAAGCACTCCAGCAGTGAAGCCACCAGGACGCAGATCATCACCGTGGGGATGTCCCCCAGGATATTGCCGATCACGCCGCCCACCACCAGCAGTGGCATGAACGCCGCCACCGTGGTCAACGACGACGCCAGCACCGGCCACACCATACGCTTGGCCGCCCCCTCGGAGGCGTAGATGGATTCCTCCCCCATCCGGGCATGGGCATCGGCATCCTCGCCCACCACGATGGCGTCGTCGACGATCACCCCCAGCGCCATGATCAGCGCAAACAGGGAGATCATGTTGATGGAACCGCCAATGCCCCAGAGCACCGCCATGGAGGCCAGAAACGCCGTCGGAATGCCAATCGCCACCCAGAGCGCCACCCGCCCGGGCAGAAACAGGTACAGCAGGCACACCACCAGGACCAGGCCACCGAGACCGTTGGTCACCAGCAACGAGATGCGATCGTTCAGCAGCTGCCAGGTCTGGTCGTACACCTCCAGTTTCAGCGACGGCGGCAGGGTGGGCCGGGTCTCTTTGAGCCACTGGTCCAGCACCTCGGCGGCGGCCAGAGAGTTTCCGTTCTCGGCCCGCTGCAGCTGCAGTTCCACGGCCGGATGACCATCCCGAGTCAGGGTGACCTGGTTGTCCCGGGCCTCCTGACGGATGATGGCAATATCCCCCAGCCGCAACTGGATCCGGTCACCACTGAGTACCGGAACGCTCTCGAACGCCTGAGGCGAACGGCGTTGCTCCACCGCCCGCAACTCCCGCGTCGCGTCCTGCTGGGCCATCATGCCCGCCGGCAGATCCCGGGAGATGGAGGCCACGCGGTCGGCAATCTGTTCCAGGGACAGGCCCAGGGTTTCCAGGCGTTCCACGGGCACGTCGATACTGATCTGCTGCTCCGGCAGACCGGTAATCGCCACCCGGTCGATGCCCCGCTCCAACAGCTCGTCTTCGTACCGGTAACTCAAGGCCCGAAGTTCACTCCGGGCCACATCCCCGTATACCAGCAACCGAGCCACCGGCTCGTAGCGTTCGACGCGGGTGACCTGGGGCTCCTCGGCGTCGGCCGGCAGGTTGGTGAATTCGTCCACCTGTTGGCCGACATCGTCGAGCGCCTGGATCGGATTGGTGCCTTCATGAAACTCCAGGGTGATGGAGGACACGCCCTGGGCCGAGGTCGACGTCATCTTTTTCAGACCATCGATGCTGCGCAGCCGCTGCTCCAGCGGATTGGTGATGCCCTGCTCGACGTCCTCGGCCGAAGCCCCGCTCCAGACCACCTGGACACTGACCACGTCGAGGGCAAAGGTGGGAAAAAACTGGATGTTCATCCGGGTCAGGGCCAGTGCGCCACCGAGCAGCATCATCAGCATCACCAGGTTGGCCGCAACCCGGTGATGGACGAAGAATCCGATTATGCCCTTCCGGCGTCTCATGACGAGGGTTCCCCGGGACTCTCCGCCAGCTCCACTTTCAGGCCGGTCACCGCGTTGGGGAGGTGGGTGGTGATCAGGCGTGCGCCGGGTTCCAGGGCATCCCCGGCAACCACCAGCCAGCGCTCGCCGTTGTCGGCCCGGGCTTCACCGATACGCCGGACCGTCACCCGTTCCATACGGTTATCGCGGTTCATCAGGTAGACGGCGTTGGCGCCGTACAGGGCGCTGAAGGGAATGGCGACGGTCTGGTCGCGCTCCGGCCGCTCCAGGAGGACCGGCAGCAATTCGCCCGGGCGAAGGCCCTCAGCGGCGCCCGACAGAGTGAGGATGGCTTCGGTGCCTGCTGGATCGGCGGTACCGGCAAACCGGGACAGCTCGAATCGATGGCCATCGTTTTCACTGCGGGCGATCAGGTTCTCGCCCCGGTCCAGGGCCGCCAGCAATTCTGCCCGGAACAGAGCCGGTACCCGTGCTCTCAATTCCAGCCCGCGCTCGGGATACAGCGACAATAATGGCTCATTACGGGCCACCTGATCCCCGGGGGCCACCTGCACGTCGGTCACCACACCGTCAAAGGGCGCCTCCAGGCGCGCCCGCCGGGCATCGCGCCGTGTGGTTTCCAGATTGGCTTCGGCCTGGGCCAGTTTCGCTTCCAGGCTCTGCAGGCGAGCCGGGTGTTCCTCAATGGCGCGCTGGCGCACGCTGACCGTCAGCTCGGCCCGGGCCAGGGCATCGGAGGCTGCTTCAAGATCTTCCCGCGAGGCCAGGTTACGGGTCAGCAGCGATTCGGTGCGCTCCAGCTGGCGGCCGGCATTGTCCCGGATGGCCCGTTCACTGCGGATGGCGGACTGGTCGTTACGGTAGCGCACGTCCTCGGCTCGCAGCTGCGCCTGAAGATCCGCCACCTGGGCTTCAGCCTGGTCCACCACCGGCCCGATGTCGGCATCGTCCAGGGCGACCAGCAACGCCCCCGCCAGGACCCGTTCCCCTTCCGACACCGGTCGCGCCTCGATGCGACCCGCCAACGTCGCCGTGACCGTCAGCTGCTCCGGCGCCACCACCTGGCCATAGAGTGGTAGCAGGGGCGTGTGGGTGCCAGGCTCAATGGTCTGCACAGTTACCCGCCAGCTGCGTTCGGTGGCACTCACTTCCGCCGGCTCCGGACGAGTCATCTTGAGAACCAGGAAACCGAGGATGCCAATGGCAAGAATAATCAGTGGAAAGAGTCGTTTGGACATTGCTTCATGGCCAGCTAAGGTAAATGGAACCCGTCCTGTCTAGGGCGTAAATCTACTACACAACCGGAGTAAACCACAGTTGACCGCTTTCGATCATGTTGGCCTGATCAATGTCACCATCCTCAACGCCCTCATTGTGGCCGCGGTCGTACTTATCCACCATGAATCGCTGATCCGACTGAGCGGACTGCTCTCCAGCATGCGCCAGAGCCATCACTTCCGGATAATTGTCGCCGTTTTCGGCATCCTCGTGGCGCACACCGTCCAGGTCTGGATCTTCGCCGTAGCCTACTACTTCCTGCACCATGGTGAGGGCTGGGGCGAACTGGTCGGCAATTTCAGCGGCAGCCTGCTGGACTGTGCGTACTTCTCGTTCACCACCTTCACCACCCTCGGTTACGGCGACATCGACGCTTTGGGCCACCTTCGCCACCTTACCGGCATTGAAGCACTGACCGGTCTGGTACTGATCACCTGGAGCGCCTCGTTCCTGTTCGTGGAAATGCAGCGCTACTGGCCCACCCGCTAGCCCGGACCGCTAGCATAACGCCTTGGTTACAGCCAGTTACAGCCAGTTACAGCCAGTTACAGCGTGCCAGCGTGTAGTACAGCAGCGGTACCACAACCACCGTCATCAGGGTCGACATCGCCAAACCGAAGACCAGCGAAATCGCCAGGCCATTGAAAATCGGGTCGTTCAGGATGAAGTAGGCTCCGACCACGGCCGAGATCGCGGTCAGGGCGATGGGCTTGATCCGAACGGCCCCGGCCAGCACCACGGCCTCGTCCAGCTCGACCCCCTCCTCCAGCAACTGCCGGATAAACACCACCAGCAAAATGGAGTTGCGCACGATGATGCCGGCCAGGGCGATCATGCCGATCATACTGGTGGCGGTGAACTCCCGGCCCAGCAGTCCGTGCCCGGGCAGAATGCCAATCAGGGTCAGGGGGATGGGCGCCATGACCACCAGTGGCAACACGTAGGACCGAAACTGGGCTACCAGCAGCACGAAGATCATGAACACCCCGACACTGTAGGCCGCGCCCATATCCCGGAAAGTCTCGTAAGTAATCTGCCATTCACCGTCCCATTTCAGGGTGCCCTTCTCCGGCAAGGGGGGCTGGTTGATGAAATACTGTTCCGGGGCAGTCGGGTCCTGCTCCAGCCGGTCCACCATGGCGAACATGCCATACAGCGGCGAATCGATTTCACCCGCCATGTCCGCGGTCACATACGTCACCGGCAGCAGGTCCTTGTGATAGATTGCCCCCATCCAGTCCGCTTCGCGGACCTCGGCGATACTGGCCAGGGGCACCAGCTCGCCACCGCGACTGCGGACTTTCACCGACAGCAGTGCCGAAGGCTGGGCCTTGTCGCCCTCCCCCAGGATGATCCGGATCGGCACCGGGTACTTGGCGTGATCGTCGTGCAGGAAACTGACCCCCCGGCCGCCCAGCACCGTCTGCAGGGCGCCGACAACCTGGGCCTGGGACACCCCGAGACGAGCAGCACGGGGCCGGTCAATCACCACCTCCCACTGCCGGGTCGGGGCTTCGAGGGTGGTGTCGATATCGACCAGCCCCTGCACGCCGGTCATGCCTTCGGCCACCCGGGTCGCCAACTCGGCCCGTCGCTCGTTATCCACGGCATAGATTTCCGCCACCACCGGCGACAGTACCGGCGGGCCGGGCGGCACCTCAACAATCTTCACTTCGGCGCCGTGACGGTCACCGATGTCCGTCAAGGGCCCCCGCAGCGACTGGGCAATCGCGTGGGATTGCCGCTCCCGGCTCTCCTCGGCGACCAGGTTCACCTGGAGATCCCCATGGTAGGGCTCGCCCCGCAGGTAGTACTGGCGCACCAGCCCGTTGAAGTTGATCGGGGACGCGGTCCCGGCATAGGCCTGCCAGTTGGCCACCTCGTCCACCGTCTCCAGGTAATGCCCCATTTCCAGCAGAACCTGCTGGGTTTTCTCCATGGGCGTGCGCTCGGGCATATCCACCACAACCTGCACTTCGGATTTGTTGTCGAAGGGCAGCATCTTCAGGATCACCATCTGGAACACCGGCAGCGAGGCCGCCGCTCCGGTCAGCAGCACCACCCCCAATGCCAGCAACCGGCGCCGCCAGTGATGATCGCCGAGGAATGGCGACAGCAGGGTCCGGAAAATTTTCAGGGACACGGGGCTCACGCCATCGGCGGAACTGGAAGCTTCAGCCGCCTCGCGCGCGGCCTGCCCCTGCTTGTGCCGCAGCAGCCGGAAGGCCAGCCAGGGCGCCACTACGAAGGCCACGACCTGGGAAATCACCATGCCGGCCGAGGCGTTGATCGGAATCGGGCTCATATAGGGCCCCATCAGGCCACTGACAAAGGCCATCGGGAGCAGCGCCGCCATGATAGTGAGGCTGGCCATGATGGTGGGGGTACCCACTTCATCCACCGCCACCGGAATAATATCCTTCACCGCCCGGCGCGAGTTCTGGATGCGCCGGTTGATGTTCTCGGTGATGACGATGCCATCATCGACCAGGATGCCGATGGAGAAGATCAGCGCAAACAGCGAGACCCGGTTGAGGGTGAAGCCCCAGGCCCAGGAAAACACCAGCGTCAGCAGCAGGGTAATCAGAACCGCAATACCCACGATCAACGCCTGGCGCCAGCCCATGGCCGCCAGCACCAGAACCATCACGGCCAGGGTGGCTGAAATCAGGTCCGAAATCAGCTTGCGGGCTTTCTGGGACGCGGTCTCACCATAATCCCGGGTGACCAGGACTTCCACCTCCGCCGGCAGGGTCTGGTTCCGAAGCATGTCCAGCCGTTCCTGGATCGCCGTGGTGATGTCGATGGCGTTTTCGCCGGGCTTCTTGGCCACCGCGAGGGTCACCGCCGGGAAGACCTCACCGGGTTTCCCGGCGGTACCGGACCGGGTTCCGGGGCCAAAGCCGGTCATCACGCTCTGATCCACCACGGTGCCGCCCCGGCGAACCTCGGCCACATCCTCCAGATGCACGGCCGCGCCATTGTGCATGCCGACCACCAATCGGCGGACGTCCTCCACCGACTCGAGCAGGGTGCCCACCTGCACCGGTATCGACAGGTTGTTGCGGGTGACACGGGACTCCTGGCTGCTGGCATTGGCCGCTTGCAGGGCGTTCCGGATATCGCCAATGGTGAGCCCGAAACCGGCAAGCAGGGCCGGGTCAAACCGGACATCGACCCGGTCGGGAACACCGCCCACGGTGTAGATATCGCGGGTGCCCGGCACCCGCTTCAGGGCCACTTCCAGCATGTGGGCCAGCCGGGTAAGCTCCTCGCCCGTGTGGCCGTTGACCGGGTCGTACAGGGTCAGGGTCATCACCGGCACATCGTCGATGCCCTTGGGCTTGACCACCGGCTGTGTCGCCCCCAGATTCGCCGGCAACCAGTCCTGGTTGGAATATACCTGGTTGTACAGGCGCACCAGGGCCTCCTGCCGGACCACGCCCACGTCAAACTCAACGGTGATCACCGCCTGCCCCTGGCGAGCGACGGAGTAAACATGCTCAACGCCCTGGATCTCGCTCATCACCTGTTCGGCGGGCGTGGCAATGGCGCTTTCCACCTCCCGGGCACTGGCGCCGGGAAAGCCCACCATGATATCGGCCATGGTGACGTCAATCTGGGGCTCCTCTTCCTTCGGTGTCACGATCACCGCCAGCACACCGAGCACGATGGCCAGCACGGCCAGCAGAGGTGTCAGCTTGTTATCCTGAAAAACCCGGGCAATGGCTCCGGAAGGCCCGACCTTCGGCAGTTCCTCGCTCACCGGCTCTCCTCCCCGCCGGTTTGCGCTGACTCAGGTTGATTCAGGCGATCACTGCCTACCAGTGCCGCTGGGTTCACCACCACGCGTTCGCCCTCATCCACACCGGCAAGGATTTCCAGACGATCGCCGTCACGGACACCGGTCCGTACCTGACGCAGACGGGGGCGATCCTGGTCATCAAGAATGAACACAGCCCTCAGTTCGCTGCGCTGGATCAGGCTGCTGGCCGGCACCCACAGCGACTCACGGGCGCCGACCGGGACACCCACCTTGACCAGCATGCCCGGAAACAGTAAGCCATCGGGCTCATTCAGCCGCATCCGCAACCGGAAGGTGTGAGTGGCCGGATCGGCGTAGGGGTAGAAGGTCATTTCGCGGGTTGCCAGCACCCGGCCATCCGCCAGGGTCACGGTGGCCTGACGCCGGGAACGGGCCAGGTCGGCGTATTTCTGGGGCAGGTCCACCACCACCCGCAGCTGCTCCAGGGAAAGCCCACTCAGCAACGGCTGACCGGGATTCACCGATTCACCGATTTCCACGTGGCGCTCGGTCAGAATACCGCCATAGGGTGCCACGATGCGGGTGTAACCCAGTTGTTCTTCCGCCTCGGCAACACCCGCCTGGGCCCGCTCAACCCGCGCCCGGGCGCCCGCCAGGTTATTCCGGGCCCGATCAAATTCCTGTCGCGATACCAGCCCCCGTTCCCGGATGGCAGAGATGCGTTCGAAAGTCTGCTGTGCATCGTCTGCCCCGGCCCGGGCCTCATTCAGCACCGCCCGGGCCTGACGAAGGCGCGCCTGCTGTTCGCTATCCTCCAGCTGGACGATCAGGTCACCGGCCGCCACCGAATCGTCAACATCGAACGGCAGCGCCTCAACGGTTCCACTGGTCTGAGCGGATACGGTGCTTTGCTGCACCGCTTCGATCACCCCATCAAGCTGGATTCTCTCCTCCAGCGTCTGTGTCAGCACCGGGGTCGATACCACCCGGTCCTCCGCCGAATCCTGGGCCAGGGCCGTCGACATCAGCAGCCAGCCGATTGCGGTGATCAGGAAAATCCTAGCCATTGTGAATGCCCACCTTAATTTCCATTTGATATATACAAATATCTTTAGGGTATATTTAAAACCTCACTGCACCGGACATCAATGCCCATGGCGCCAATGAGTCCAACACCTCATGGTTCATGACCGCCGCTCCTTGCCCTTCAGGGCTTCAAAACCAATGATGACATCCAGCAGCTCGGTGGTAATTTCTTCCTGGCGGACGGATCGCATCTGCCCTTTCACCTGCTCCAGCTGGTCATCCACGGACCGTTCTGCCTGCTGCATACGCGCCAAGCGGGCCGCGTTTTCAGTCACAATGGCCTCCGCCGAGGCCCGGAAGACACTGGCAAAAATATGGCTGCGTAACAGGGCGGCAAACACCCGATCCGATGGCAGAGTGTGAATGGGTAGCGACCGGGATACCCACGGTCCTGCAGAAAGCTCCGAGACCAGAGACCGGGGCAGCGGCAGCAAACGACTCACCACTGGCCGCTGCTGACCATGATCGGAACGCTGCATGTAGACCAGAGTCGCCGTCAGCCGGTTTTGGGGACCACCGCGGCTAATGGTTTCCAGTCGGGTGACGATATCGCTGGCCAGACGACCGATGCCGGCCGCCGAGGCTGGCGGCAGGAGGACCGCCTCCGGAGTGATCCCCAGCCCCGTCAGGGCATCGTTCATTTGCGCGCCCACACACAGGACGCGCAAACCGCGCTTCTCCGACGCCAGGAACTCTGGCGCCGCTACCACCGCCCGGGCCACAGTTTCGTTGTAGTTTCCACACAAACCATGGTCAGACCCGAACACCACCAGCACCTTTTCCACCGGCTCCACCTGGGGTAGCGCAATCGGTCCTGCACCCGCGAACAGTGCCTGAAAACCGTTCAATATCGTGTTGTGGTAGGCCTCGATGGAGGTTGCCGCACGCTCATAAGGCACCGCGTTGATAGCCGAGAGGGTTTTCATGGTGTGAACAATGCCCCGGATACCGGTCAGGGTGTCGTCGTGGTGCGACAGGGCTTCAAACGTCTGAGCCATCGCCTCCTCCCTCTTGGCCCACGACCTTTCCCGCGAGTGCCAGAATAGCGTTGAGGTCGGAGTCCCTCAGTGGCTGATTCCGGCCTATTTGCCTGGCCAGCTCCGGGAGTTCGTCCATCGCCGCTGCCCGGAGCCGATCCATGACGGCCATTACCCGGGCTTCCGGTAGGCCGTCGAACATCCCCTCCATGGCCGCCAACAGGATCACCAACTGCACCACGGCCGGCACCGGGGCGTGCTCGGGCTGACGAAGCGCCGCCCGGACAGCAGCCCCGCGCACCAGTCGCGCCCGGGTGGTGTCATCCAGCCGGGTGCCGAATCGGGCAAAATCCTCCAACTCCTCGAACTGGGACAGGGTCACCCGCAGATTGCCGGCCACATCCCGGAACGCCCGGTACTGCGCCTTGCTGCCAACCCTGGAGACCGACACGCCCAGATCCACGGCTGGAAACTGGTTCTTCCGGACCAGCCTGGGCGACAGGTAAATCTGGCCGTCGGTGATGGAGATCAGGTTGGTGGGAATGTACGCCGACAGGTTCTCGGCCTGGGTTTCCACGATCGGCAGCGCCGTGATCGAGCCGCCCCCAGCCTCCGGGGCGAACTGCCCGGCACGCTCCAGCAACCGGGCATGGACGTAGAAAATATCACCGGGAAAGGCCTCCCGACCGGGAGGTCGGCGTAACAGCAGCGACAGTTCCCGGTAGGATTGGGCATGGTGCGTCAGATCATCAAACACCACGAGCACGTCACGACCCTGGTCGGCGAAATATTCGGCCATGGTCATGGCGGAATAAGGCGCAATGTAGGACAGCCCCGGCGTGTCTTCATCCCCCGCGGCGACCACGATGGTCCGGGACTGCTGTCCGCTGCGTCGGAGTGTCTCGACCACGCGGGCCACGGAATCACCCCGTTGGCCAACAGCGCAATAGATGCTGATCACCTCGGAACTGGCCTGGTTGAGGATGGCATCCAGCGCCATCGACGTCTTGCCGGTCTGCCGGTCGCCAATGATCAGCTCACGCTGTCCCAGCCCGACCGGAACGGCGGCATCCACGGCCTTGACGCCGGTCGCCAGGGGCCGGGTGATGGCCGAGCGGCTGAGAATCCCTGGCGCCGCGACTTCGATCGGCCGCTCAGCGACCGCATCAATCCGGTCGCGGCCATCTCTGGGCTGTCCGGTAGCGTCCACCACCCGACCAATCAGCCCCGGTCCCACTGGCACACTGATCACCTTGTGGGTGCGCCAGACATCTTCACCGGCGGTGATCCGGTCTGCGGGTCCCAGCAACACGACCCCCAGCCGATGGGGCTCCAGATCCAGGACCATACCCCGGACGCCTGAGGCAAACACCAGCAACTCATCGGCAAGGGCCCGGTCGAGCCCTGACACCAGGGCAATGCCGTCGCCCACTTCAGTCACCTTGCCAACCTCCGCCAGGACCGGAGACGGCACCGGACTGTCCAGCAACGAATCTATCAGTGATTTTACGCCCGGCTGGAGCGGTTCATCCGTCATCACTCGCCCCCCGCCCCAGCGCGCCTGTTGCCAGCCGGTCGGTTAACAGCACGACCAGTTCCTCGGTGTAGCTGTCGACGGTCCAGGCCACCTGGGTACTGCCGATGCGCAATACCAGACCGGGAGCCTGGTCATCGTCCACCTGAAAACGGATCGGAATGCCGGGCATCAGATCCGCCAATGCCCGAACCAGGGTGGCCTGGGCGCCCTCCGACAGCGAAACGTGCGTGCTGGCAATAGCCTCCTCGGCGCGGCCAGCGGCGGCAAGCAAGTCTGGCGCCATGGGTTCGAGTTTGGCAGTGACATGCAGGGCAATGCGCTCTTCGAGCTGATCGTCCGCCAGATCGCGCAGGGCCTTGCGGACCAGCTGATAGAGCGTGTCGGCCCCGGCCCGATACAACTCCGCCGTGAACTTCTGCTGCTCCCGTTGCAGATGCCGCTGCCAATCCTTGTGCTCCTGCTCCAACTTCTGATGGGTTTCTGCCAGCAGGGCGTCGCGTTGGCGCTCAGCTTCCTTGATAGCGGCGTCAACGATAGCCGCGTCTTCCACCAGCAATTTGTTCTTGCGGGCAACAAAGTCCGCCTCGGCGGCCACCGCCTTCCTTCTGGCTTTCTCAGCCTCGCCCATCCGTTCGGCAATCTCGGCCTCCCGGGCGTCGATGCCATTCAGAATCGGCTGATACAGAAAGCGTTTAAGCAACCAGACCAGAACCAGGAAATTGGCGATCTGGGCAATGACCGTAATCCAGTCTATCGACATGGTTTATCCCGCCGCCGTGGTCGCCTGCAAGACCGTGTCCCAAAAAGGGTTGGCGAACAGCACGATCATGGCGACAACGAAGCAATAGATAGCAGTGGATTCAATCATCGCTAGAGACACAAAGAGGGTCCGGGACAGAGCCGAGGCCGAATCCGGCTGCTGGGCAATCGCATTCAGGGCAGCCGCGGCGGCCCTGCCTTCCCCGAGTGCGGGCCCCAGGGCACCGAAAGACACGGTTAATCCCGCCGTAAAAATGGAAACAACGGCAATCCAAACAAGATCTGTCATCAGTCGCGCTCCTTTTTCACCGGGTCCCCCGGTCGGGTCGTCGCCAGTGAGATATACACGGTCGCCAGGACCGCAAAAATGTAGGCCTGGATCAGCCCCGTCAGCAGCCCCAGCACATCCATGACCACGGGAAAGAAGAACGGGGCCAGACCCAGAAGAATCCCCGCGATAACCGCACCGCTCATGACGTTTCCATAGAGTCGTATGGACAGTGAAACCCCCCTTGAGAACTCACTGATCAGGTTGAACGGCAACATAATTGGCGAAGGCCGGATGTAGGTCTTCAGGTAACCGCCCAACCCTTGCCGGGAGATGCCAAACAGAGGCACGGCAATCAACACGGACAGAGCCAGGGCGGCGGTGGTCGATAGCGAAGCGGTCGGTGGCGAGAAACCCGGAACCACCAGCAGCAGATTCGAGGTGGCAATAAACAGGAACAGCGTGCCGGAAAAATACAGAACGTGCCGGGAGGCCTGCCGGGAGATATCCTCAATCTGGTGCTGGATGCCCGTTACGATCACCTCCAGCGCGGTTCGCCAGCGGCTGGGCGGCACATCGGGTCGCAGGTTGCGGGTGATCAGGACCGAAGCCCCGGTCAGGATTGCCATGACCACCCAGGTGTAGACGATGGTTTCGCTGAAACCGACGCCACCAATGGTAAAGACAGTTACTTCGTCCGGTGTCAGTTGCATCCGTCCTCCCTGGCTCTGGGCAGCCGGGCAATCACCGTGGCGATGAGCCGAACCAGAAAAAAGGCCGCGACATAGCCGACGAACGCCCAGCTGTCGCTGCCGGCCCCGGTAACCCACCAGCCCACACCGAGCAACAGGGCAATCCTGACGGCGGCACTGGGCAGCAGAATCATGCCGGGCCGGCCGGCGCGAAGCGCCCAGCGCACACTCACGGCAAGACCGGCAAAGAACAGGGTGCTGGCCACCGCACCGATCCAGAACCCGGTGTACACCGCTGTCCAGTCAGCTGTGATCATCGTTGCTACCCCCGTCGTCGCTGTCGTCCTGGCCTTCCCTGCTGACCCACGCCCAGGCAATGAAACCGCCCAGCACCACGCCGCCCAGAATCAGGGCGATGGTCCATGGAAAAGCCTGAGGCAGGTTACGGTCCAGCCACATCCCCAGAAAGGCGCCGCCCACCGTGGGCACTGCCACCGACCAGCCGATCATGCCAAAGGCACCCAGCCCCCGAAGCGGGCTCATGCCAGGGTTATCCCGGGCGCGCTTGAGGCGCCGGGCCTGCCGGCCAATATCCTCTTCGGGGGTATCCCGCCGGCCGGTCATGGCTGAGGCTTCTGCAACTCGGCAAACCGCCGGACGATCCCCGCCTCCAGGCGGGACAGAGCCGACCGGGCCACCCGTTCATCTTCGTCCACGGCAATAAAGTTTCTGTAGACCGTATCTTTGATCGACGCAAGATCCTCGCCCCGGACACCCCGACGAACGGCGACATCGACCTGATGGCCCTTCTTGATCAGGATGCCCTCATCGATACCGAAGATCAGCTCCTCGCCCTCAACGGTGGTAACAAGGAACACCGAGGGCACCAGCGCCGTGACGAAATCGATATGGTTCGGCAACATCCCGAAGGCCCCGTTTTCCGCCACGCCATAGAGCCGGATCGCTGTGCCCTGATAGAGAGTTTCGGTCGGCAAGCGCAAAGACACGACCATTTCCGTCGCCAGGGTCATGTCACCACCTCCAGATCCGCCAGACCGCCGATCATGTAGTAATCGCCTTCGTCCCGCTCAAAATGGGTCTGGTTCAGGATGGCGTCGCAGCCATCGAGGGTGTCGGCAATCGCCACCCGCTTGCCGGTGGTGCCGGTAAACGAGCCGGTGGTAAAGAACGGCTGGGTCAGAAACCGTTCCAGCCGTCGGGCACGGGCAACGGTCAGGCGATCGGCGGCTGAGAGCTCCTCGATGCCGAGCATGGCGATGATATCCCTCAGTTCCTCGTATTCTGCCAGCGTCCGGCGAACCGCCCGGGCGATGTCGTAATGCCGTTGGCCGACCACCGACGGGGTCAGCATGACCGAGGACGACGCCAGCGGATCAATCGCCGGGTAAAGGCCCTCGCTGGCGCGTTTGCGAGACAGCACCACGGCCCCGGAAAGGTGGGAGAAAATGTGCGCGGCAGCCGGATCGGTAAAATCGTCAGCCGGTACATAAACCGCCTGGACCGAGGTAATGGCCGCATTACGGGTGGAGGCAATGCGTTCTTCCAGTTCCGCCAGCTCGGTGGCCAGGGTCGGCTGATAGCCCACCCGAGAGGGCATGCGCCCCATGAGCCCGGAGACTTCCGAGCCCGCCTGCACGAAACGGAAAATGTTGTCGATCAACAACAGCACATCCTGGTGCCGGTCGTCCCGGAAAAACTCGGCCATGGTCAGCGCAGTCTTGCCAATCAGGAAGCGCACGCCGGGCGCCTCGTTCATCTGGCCGAACAGCATCACGGTCTTGTCGCGCACGCCGGCCTCCCCCATTTCCCGGTAGAGTTCCTCGGCCTCCCTGGAGCGCTCGCCGATGCCACAGAACAGGCTGACGCCCTGGTGGTGTTGCACGGTGTTGTTGATCAGTTCGGTAATCAGCACGGTTTTACCGACGCCGGCACCGCCAAACAGACCGGTCTTGCCACCCCGCTCCAGCGGCGACAACAGGTCAATGGCCTTGATACCCGTTTCCAGTACGCTGGTTCGGACCACGCGCTCTTCCAGCAACGGCGGCGCATGGTGAATGGAGCGCAGGTCCTCACTGACCGGCGCGGGCTTCCGGTCGATCGGCGCCCCGAAGACATTCAGCATGCGCCCCAGCACGGCATCACCGACCGGTACCCGGATCGGAGCACCGGTTGCCCGCACCGCCATGCCGAGCCCTAGGCCTTTTACCGGTGCCAGCGCCATGCAGCGGACCACACCCTCATTCCTCAGTGACGACACTTCCAGGGCAATGGTGTCGACGTACAGGAGTTCACGAATCCGGGGTACCGGATCGCTGAACCGGACATCCACCACACCACCACGAATGGCGATGACGGTGCCATCGCCACGGAGGGGTTGAGTATGATTGTCTCGCGGCATCCTTTTGCCTCCTGAGGCCGATCCTCGCACCCGGCTGGCCAGCGCGTATCAGCCCGGAAAATCCATTCACTCCGTTGCCGGCAGGTTCTGTGACCCTCTATCCAAGCATAGATCCTGAAACCGGAAACCACGTTGACCAGGGACAAAAAGCATACCGATGATATCCAGGCCGACTCACCACCGGGCCGTCAGTGCCGCCCGGAGCGTGCGCCCGGGCTCGTTGACCCGAACCGCCTCGGGACTGAACGGATCCGTGTTGGCGCGACTGACGTGCCGGGCCCAGGTGTTGTCGAACAGGTTATCGATGGCCCAGGAGAGCGTCAGATAACCGGTCAGTGGGTGACTGCCCGACAGGTTGAGTACGCCGTAGCCCGGTGAGGTGCCGGCATCCAGTCCGGAAGCCAGGTCGACCCGGTCCTGTCGGCGGGCAACCAGCCACTCCAGCTCCAGCTGATGCCCCAGGTGTTGCCAACCCAGTGTCTGAACGAACTGAAGCGGAGGAATCTGCGGCAGCGCCTTGTCGTCATCCCGGTTTTCTCCTCGGACGGCGGCCAGCGCGCTGCTCGAACGCCAGGTGCCGTTGCTCCAGCCCAGCTCTGCTTCGACACCGAGCAGACGGGCATCGATGTTGCGGTAGACACTGACCAGCTCGGCATTGCGGGTGCGCAACACGTAATCGTCCACCTGAGCCATCCACACTGCCGGGCGCCAGCGCCAGCCGTTACTCTGACCCGGCAGGGCGATGTCCAGCTTGTGGTGCTTTTCGGTATCCAGGGCCGGATTACCGACCCAGCGCATCCCCGGCATCATGCTCCAGCTGGCAATGTACCGTTCAGTTACGCCTGGGCTGCGAACACTGCGGCTGGCATTCACTTCCAGGGACTGGCGCGACGAGAAGCGCCAGTCGCCGGTAATAAATCCGCTGACATTGTCATCAACTGCTTTGGTATTGGTGGTGCCATACAGCGCCTGATAATTGTCCGCTGCAGCCATTGCCATCATTCCGCTACCGAAGGTCTTGTCCGCGGAGTTTGCATCCATTTCCACTCGGTCGTAGCGGACACCGGCGCCCACCTGCAGTGTCGGGGCCACCCGATAGAAACCTTCGGCGAACACTCCGAAGCGGTCCCGGTCCACATCCGGCCACAGAACCGACGTCAGTGTGTCCAACGTGGGGCCGCCAAAGCGCTCGGCGTCCCAGTTGTTGGTCTCAACGTCGGTTCCAACAGCCCAGTTGGTTCTGGCGTCCGGGTTCTGGTCCAGGGCCAGCCGGAGACCCCGGGTTCGGGTTTCGGACGCCGTCAGCATTTTCATGGTCGTCGGGCGCAGGCTGAAGTTGTCCATGACATGGTCCACATCCACCTGCCACGCCAGAAGATTCCAGTCACCGCCAGCAACCGGTGCCCCCAGCTCCAGCCGAGCGATATCGGTATCGGTTTTCGGGGCGTCCATGCCTGAGCCGGCGTATTTCACGTCGCGTTCCTGCTGCCGGCTCACCAGCCCCTTGAGGTAGAGGCCGTTTTCCGACCGCCAGGCGGCATCCACCCGCCCCTCGGTATTCTTGTAAGCGCTGCGCACCTGGTTGCCGTCGCCATCCTCGTAATCGTCGGCTTCATCGTGGCCACCAGCCAGCCGGAGCCAGCCACGATCACTGCCAACCGCAGCACTGCCATTGACCAAGCGCCCGTCCCCGTTATCCGCGCCCCCGGCTGTAACCTGCCCGGTCGTCAAATCCTCGCCAAAATCAGGATCCGCCGTGGTGGCGACCACCTGCCCGCCGGCAATAGCGCCCCAGCGCAGGGTCCGGTTGCTGGTACGAACCTCCAGGACCGGAACGAGCGCAGCACTGAGCCGACTCGTGGGCGGGTCCATTCGATTGGGGCAGGCCCCTTCGACCCGGATACCGTCCAGCAGCACATCGACCCGTTCCTGACTCTGGCCCCGAACCACAGGCTCCAGGCCACGACCGCCCATCCGGGACAAGGACACCGAAGGATCACTCTCCAGTCTTGCCACCGGCTCGGAGGCCAGCACCTCCGTGGAGCCCTGTTGGCGATGGCCTTCGGTGACTCGAATCAGCGTCGCTGAATCGGACATTTCTTCTGCCTGGAGGGCCATCGGCCAAGCCGCACTTACTGCGATAAGAGCCAGGGCAAACCGGTTTACTTGCGTTACAGTCATGGGACAACATCCTGAACAACCAACATTTTTGGCCAATCATAATGTCCCGGCCGGGCTAGCGCCTGAGACACAATGCCGCACACCGAAGTCGACATAACGGCGGGTAGCGACCTGAAAAACCCGCTAGAATGCGCTGCATGGAATGGCTCACTCACTCACAAACCGGGTTTCAGCAGGCGGCGCGCTACCTTCTTGGCATGCGCCTGTCCATTGCAGCCATTCAGCTGGTCGCGCTCGCTGTCGCCGAGACCATGATCACACTCACCTTTCGGGCCGAGGCGATCCTGACCTGCCTGTTCTATGCCCTCTTTGCGGTACTGGGCTGGCTCTGGTTCACCCGCCGGCCACCGAAAGCAGCGCTGACGGTCAGTGCCGGGTTTGCCCTCGATCTGGCGATGATCGGGGCCTGGCTGCTGTTAACCGGCGGCTTCACCAGTCCCTTCACGTCACTGCTTCTATTGCCCATTGCCGTTGCCATTATTCTCGTGCCGCTCAGCCAGAGCATCGCGCTCACCGGCCTGGGAATCGTTATCTATACCGTGCTGGTGGTCTGGCACATGCCGGTCACCAGCGGCGATCACGGGGTTAATCTGGCTCAGCTGCACCTGTTTGGCATGTGGGCCACCTTCGGGCTTACCGCGGCCATCCTGCTGCTGGTGGTCGGCACCCTGGCCCGTCGCGTCCAGAGCCAACAGACGCAACTGGCCCACATCCGCGAATCCCGCCTGCGGGACGAACAGGTCATCGCCCTGGGCCTGTCCGCTGCGGGGATTGCCCATCGCGTGGGCACGCCACTGAACACCATGACCCTGTTGATGGACGAAATGCGCTCGGGAGCGGAAAAACAGGATCTGGACGGAGACCTGGACCTGATGGCGCAGCAACTGCAACTCTGCCAAAACCATCTTCAGCAACTGACCAGCGCCGCAGTGCGGGCGAAGACGGCACAACTGGAAACGGTCAGCGTGCGGGACTGGCTGATGCGCCTCCGGGAATCCGCCACCCTGCTATGGCCGGAAGGCGCGCTCGACTGGCGAGGCCCGGTCCCGGACACCGCCATTGCGGTGGACACCACGCTCGACCAGGCCATGCTCAATCTGCTGGCCAATGCCCTGAGTGCCAGTCCGACCTGGGTGGGCATCAGCGCACGCGACACCGACGGCCAATCCGTGGAGATCGTCGTGGAGGATCGGGGCGACGGCCTGGACACCGACCACCAGGGCACACTGGGCGAGGATGTGGTGGACTCCGACACCGGTCTTGGCGTGGGCCTGTTCCTGTCCAACGCCACGATTCAGCACTTCGGCGGGACGCTGAAAGCCCGCAGCAACAGGGCCGGAACCACCATGATTATCGAACTGCCGCGGAGCACGGGGGAAGATCACCATGACTGAGGCAGCAACATGGCTTCTGGTCGACGATGACGAGGCGTTCCTGCAAGTCCTGCAACGCGCCCTTGGCCGACAGGGCATCCGGGCAGCCATTGCCAGAACCAGCGATCAGGCACGACAGTCGCTGGCAGGGCAGCGGTTCGACCACTGCGTGCTGGACCTGAACCTCGCCGGGGAGAGTGGCCTGCAGCTGCTGCCGGACCTGCTGGCCCGACAACCCGATCTGGAAATCCTGGTACTGACCGGATACGGCAGCATCGCCACGGCCGTCGAGGCGATGCGACGCGGCGCGGTCAACTACCTGTGCAAACCGGTCACTGTGAACCAGCTGATCGCCGGATTTGATTCGCTCGCCGCGTCCCCTGAGCTGCGCGCGGAGCCACCTTCCGTCGAGGAAATGGAATGGGAACACATCCAGCGCGTCCTGAGTGAACACGATGGCAATGTTTCTGCGACGGCACGAGCCCTGAACATGCATCGCCGTACCCTGCAACGCAAACTCCAGAAGCACTCCCTCTGGCGCAACTGACGCCACGACGACCATAGATTCAAAAGAAAATGACGTCGATCAATCCCGGCCGACGAAATGGGCATTTCTTTCATCCGTGGCTGCAGTAGCATCACTCACCACTGATCGGCGCCATTTTCCCGGAGACAATCGTTACCGCATCATGCCAGCAAACCCTGTTCCACGTTTCACCGCATCCGACCCACTGACCGACAGGCTCGCGAGCGTCGCATCCGTCACCAAAAACATGGTGATGCTGCTTGATGGTGCCGGCATCATCGACTGGGTCAATCCGAGTTTCGAGGAATGCACCGGTTATCCACTGGGCGAAGCCATCGGACAGTCACCGGGTGACCTGCTTTTTGGCCCGGACACCGACCCCGAGACCATCCGGCGGATCAGGCGCAAGCTATTCCAGGGCGACACGGTGGAAGAGGATATCCTCAACTACACCCGTTCCGGCAAGCCGTTCTGGGTGCAGGTCTACTGCGCGCCCGTCGAGGGCGACTGGAGTAGCAGTCAGGGCTTTATTGTCATTCAGAGCAACATTTCCGACCGCAAACACAGCGAACGCAACCTGCGCATCGCCGCCAGTGTGTTTGATCGCAGCCACGAAGCGATCCTGATCAGCGACCACAACAATCGGATCCTTGACGTCAACCCGGCGTTCTCCCGGATTACCGGGTACGCACGCCATGAGGTCCTGGGCCTGACCCCATCCATTCTCAGTTCCGGACGTCATTCCCCGGAGTACTACCGGTCCATGTGGCACACCCTTGAGAAAACCGACCACTGGCGCGGGGAAGTCTGGAACCGCCGTAGAAACGGCGAGGAGTATATCGAGCTGCTGTCCATCAGCCGGGTTCACCTGGACGAACCGGGCCGGTTCTACCATGTGGCGGCGTTCTCGGACATTACCGCGCTGAAAAACCACGCCCGAGAACTGGACCGGGCGGCCAACTACGACGACCTGACCGGACTCCCCAACCGGCAGTTGCTGATCGAGCGCCTTCGCTCCGCCTGCCTGCACGCCGACCGCCACCAGGGGGGGCTCTCTGTCTGCTGCCTGGATCTTGATGGTTTCAAATCGCTCAATCAGCGACTGGGGCAGGCCGCGGGAGACCAGGCTCTGAAAAGCCTGGCTGAGCGGCTGACTCACGCTCTGCGAAGCGGCGATACCGTGGCCCGAATCGGGGGCGACGAGTTCATCCTGCTGATCCAGAGCGATAATCACGACGGGGTCTATCAGCGCATCCTGGATTGTGTCGGAGTCCCGCTTCAGGTTCCCGGCGACACGGTACAGATCACCGGCAGCATGGGAGTCACCCGCTATCCGGACGACGACACCGATGCAGAGGGCCTGATCCGCCACGCGGACCAGGCCATGTACTCGGCAAAGGAGAAGGGCCGTAACCAGTGCCATTTCTTTGATCCGGGGCTGGACGAATATCGCCGAAAACGCCGGGACCAGCTCACCGAGATTGCCCGGGCCCTGGAAAACGAGGAGTTTGAACTCCATTTCCAGCCCCAGGTTCGAGTGTCGGACTCATCCCTCCTGGGCTTTGAGGCACTGATCCGCTGGAACCATCCCGCGAGGGGGCGACTGGCACCGGGCGCGTTTCTGCCGATGCTGGAGAACAGCCACCTGGAGGTCCCGCTGGGCCAGTGGGTGGTCAAGGAAGCCATTCAGCAGCTGAATGCCTGGCAGGCGGCCGGCGAATGCTTCTCGATCAGCATCAACATCAGCGCCCAACACCTGATGGACCGCAGCTTTTCCGCCTACCTGGAAAGTTACCTTCGCAGTCATCCGGAACTGGATCCCGGCCGGCTTACCCTGGAAGTCCTCGAGACTACGGCGCTGGAAGACACCAAGCGGGCCAGCAACGTACTGGCCAACTGCCGGGCACTGGGGCTGAAAGTCGCACTGGACGACTTTGGTACCGGTTTCTCATCGCTCACCTACCTGCGCACCTTGCCAGTGGACATCATCAAGATCGACCAGAGTTTTGTCCGGAACATGCTGACCAATGCCGACGACCGCGCCATCGTCGAGAGCGTTATTTTTCTTGCCCAGCGCTTCGAGCGACCGGCACTGGCGGAAGGCGTTGAAACCCTGGCCCAGGCCCGAGCCCTCAGGAACTTGGGCTGTCATTTCATTCAGGGCTACGGTATTGCGCGCCCGATGCCAGCCAGCGACGTGCCGGCATGGGCCCGCCACTGGCACGAAAAGACCCTGGCGGATTCCGATCAGCGGTAGCGCCGCTGATCCAGGGTGGTCAGTCGGTCGGGGTGGAACACCATCAACCCGGTGACGAAAGTGCCGTTCACAAAGCCCTCGGGAATCATGAACAGGGGCAGATAGCGGATGTACTCGTGAACCAGCTCACCGAACTCGTACACGCCGCTGCTCCAGAGCATCAGGCACATCACCGTGCCGGCAGCGGCTACCGATATGCCCGCACCGAAGAAACCGCAGAAGAAGATATAGGCAAAGAAGTTCCGGAAGTTGCGCCGGCGCTCCCAGAGCATGATGCCGTGGCTGACCAGCGCCGGCACCATCACAGTGACCAGGCCATTGGCCGCAAACATCAGCAGGGGTTCGCGGCCGGTAATGACCGTGATCAGCAGCGCCAGCAACCCGGCCAGTACCGCCAGGGCCCAGCCCAGCATCAGGGTAATGACGGTTATCCCGAACACGTGGATGGCCAGCCCGGGCGAAATCCCGGCCCGCAACTGCCAGAGAAAGCCCAGCGCCACCGCGGCTCCGAAAAACGAATGCTGCAACGCGTTGTCGCGTCGAAAGGCCTGCCAGTCAATGGTCCGGACCGCCCGCACCAGGATCAGCAGAAAAAGTACCAGGGTCACAATCCACTGACCGGTCGATAACAGGTTTTCAGTCATGCCCATAGGTAACGCACCGCCGCCTGAAGCTCAGGAATATCCCATGATACCGGGCCTACCCATCCCATGGGCAAGCCCGGCAAGGGTCAGACAGGAATACGCTGGGACACCTTGTTACCGATCAGTTGCTGCCAGGCCTCAAAGGTACTGAGGAACACCTCGCCACTGAGCTTGGCCAGCAGCTCGGTTCGCTTGAGCCGGTCCATCACCGGCCCCTTCACCTCCGACAGGTGCAGGGTGACACCGGCATCCACGAGGCGCTCATTGATCGCTTCCAGGCTTTCCAGCGCCGAGGCGTCCACCAGGTTGACCGCCGGACAAACCAGAACCAGATGTTTGAGCTCAGGTTCATCGGCCACCAGGTCCATGACCCGTTCTTCCAGAAACCGGGCATTGGCAAAATACAGGCTTTCATCCACCCGCAGAAACGTTACCTTCGGGCACAGCTCCACCTCATGGCGGAGCACGTTGCGAAAGTGCTCGGTGCCCGGAACCCGGCCAACCACGGCACTGTGGGGGCGACTCGTGCGGAACAGGAACAGCCCGATGGACAGAGCCACACCCGAGATAATGCCCGCCTCCACGCTGTGCACCAGGGTCAGGAGAATGGTCGCCAGCATGGCCCCGAAATCCGGGCGGGAATAGCGCCAGGTCCGGCCCAGCGCTGGCAGGTCGATCAGGGTGGACACCGCCACGATGATGGTCGCCGCCAGGGTGGCCTGGGGCAGGTAGGCAATGGCCGGGGTCAGGAACAGCGTCGCCAGGGCGATGCCCACCGCCGTGTACGCGCCCGCCGCCGGGGTCTCCGCACCGGCGTCGTAGTTGACCACCGAACGTGAAAAACCGCCTGTGACCGGCATGCCACCGGACAGTCCGGCACTCAGGTTGGCGGCGCCAAGACCCACCAGTTCCTGATCCGGATCGATACGCTGGCGCCGCTTGGCCGCGAGGGTCTGGCCCACCGATACCGACTCGACAAAACCGACCACGCTGATCAGCAGGGCACTGACCGCCAGCTGCTGCCAGAGCCCCCAGTCCAGACTCGGCATGGTCAGTTCCGGCAGCCCCGCAGGCACCTCACCCACCAGCCGGACGCCGACCTGGCCAAGGTCCAGTTGCCACGCCACCAGCGTGGTCACCAGCACCGCCAGAATCGGTGCCGTCTTAGTCAGAATGTCGGCCATTCGCAACGGCAATCCGGCGGCTGTCAAAGCCGGCTTCAGGTAACGGCGGGCCAGCAGCAGAAACAGCAGGGCACCGACACCGATGGCGAGGGTCGCCACATTGGTCTGATCCATGGACAACGCGAGGGAGTGGACTATTTCCAGCAGGTTATGACCAGACGCCTGAATGCCAAACAGATGCTTGAGCTGGCTGGCCGCGATCACGATGCCCGAGGCGGTAATAAACCCCGAGATCACCGGATGACTCAGGAAATTGGCCAGGAAACCCAGTCGCATCAGCCCCATGGCCATGAGCATCAGCCCCGACATCACCGCCAGCAAAACAGCCCCGGCGATGTATTCCGGCGTACCTGCATCGGCCAGCGGCGCCAACGCCGCCGCCGTCATCAGAGAGGCGACCGCCACCGGCCCGACGGAGAGCGTGCGACTGGTTCCGAACACCGCGTACACAACCAGGGGCAGGATGCTGGCGTACAGACCGACCTGAGCAGGCAGCCCCGCCAGCAAGGCATACGCCAGTGATTGGGGAATCAGCATCACTGTGACAATCACGGCAGCCACCAAGTCACTGGTGGCCTGACTCCGACCGTACGAGGGCAGCCAGTTCATCACCGGCAGGTAGCGTTTGATGTCCATGGCCGCCTCAGAACCGGTTGATTGGCACTTTCAGGTACACCTGCCCGTTGTCCTCTTCCGGTGGCATCTGGCCCGCCCGCATGTTGACCTGGACCGAGGGCAGGATCAGCCGCGGCATGTCGAGCGTCTCGTCACGCTCGGTGCGCATCTTCACGAACTCGTCCTCGGAAACGCCATCGTGCACATGCACGTTGGCGCGGCGCTGTTCCGCCACCGTGGTCATCGGCTCAAACCGGTCGCGACCGGGCGCTTTGTAATCGTGGCACAGGAAAATTCGGGTTTCCGGCGGCAGGGCCAACACCTTCTGGATCGAGCGATAGAGCGTACGGGCGTCACCGCCAGGAAAATCGCAGCGGGCGGTACCGTAATCCGGCATGAACAGGGTATCGCCGACAAAAGCCGCATCGCCGATGACGTAGGTCAGACACGCCGGCGTATGCCCGGGCGTGTGCAACACCCGACCCTCCAGGCCGCCGATGCTGAAGGTATCGCCCTCCCGGAACAGCCGGTCAAACTGGCTGCCGTCCCGGGCAAACTCGCTGCCGGCGTTAAAAGCCTTGCCGAAGATCTCCTGGACATCGCGGATGTGCTCGCCGATGCCGGTCTTGCCCCCCAGCTGGTCATGCAGATAGGGCGCCGCTGACAGGTGATCGGCATGGACATGGGTCTCCAGAATCCACTCGACCATCAGGTCCTGATCGCGAATGTGGGCGATGATGTTGTCTGCGGAGTCGAACGCGGTTCGACCCGAGGCATAATCGAAATCCAGCACCGAGTCCAGAATGGCACAGGACCGGCTGTCAGGATCCCGAACCACGTAACTGAAGGTATTGGTGGGTTCGTCAAAAAAGGGTTGGACGATGGGGTTGCTCATGGGTTTCACCTCCGGAGCGAATCACATTTTGATTCTAAGGATATACCATTAGGTAATATGGGGTGAAATGCTGATTTCTTATATACGCAGGACTCCTGATACATCTACCGCGCAATCACGACCCGCCTGCTTGGCCAGGTACAACCGATGGTCCGCCCGGCCAATTACGGTATCCACAGAGATCATGCTGTCATCCCTTTCCCGGACCGAGGCCACCCCGGCGCTGACCGTCACCGGAATTTCGCGGCCCTCGAACATGAAGCGACCGTGACGCACGGCATCAAGAATACGACTGATCATCTGGTGCACGTCGGCCTGCTCGGTATCGGGGAACACCACCATGAATTCCTCACCGCCAAAGCGGGCAACCACATCCGTCGACCGCACCAGGTCCGACAGGATGTCGGCAAACCGGCGCAGGGCATAATCTCCGCCGAGATGGCCAATGGAATCGTTAATCTGCTTGAAGTGGTCAATATCAAGCATGGCGATGGTAAAGTTTTCATCATAGCGCTCGGCCCGCTCAACCAGTTCATTCAGCCGCGGCATCAAATAGCGACGATTGTGCAGGCCGGTCATGGGGTCCCGGATAGACTGGTTTAACAGTTGCTCTTCCAGGAGATGGCGTTCCAGGGCGCCGGAAAGAAGACCGGAAATGATGATCAGCAGATCGGCCTGATCCTTACGCCAATCCCGTGACGACACCGAATCCAGCCCCAGAAAACCGACCACCTGACCTTGAACGCGAACGGGCACGCAATATATCGACGCGACCTCCCGCAGGGTTTCAATGAACACCACCTCGTTCTCATCCACCATATCCAGCAATTTCTGGCGCCACGATTCGCACGCATCCATGGGCACTGTCTGATCTTCATCGACCAGGGAAGGCACCCCCGGCCGGCACCACTGATGGGTCTTCGTGATGGCGGTGTAGTCATCGTTGAAGGCGTAGAGATAGGCCCGGTCGGCGGCAAAGAACTGGCCGACACTTTCCAGTAATTCGTCGATGCAGTCATCAATGGTGCCAAAGCCGACATGGATGAACCGGGTAGACAGGCGGGCGACCAGTTTCTGGAATCCGGCCTGAAACGAATACTCGGCTTCGCTTTCACGAAGCTCCTGTTCCAGTTCCTTGTAGTGCTGGATATTGTGGAACTGGCCGTACCAGACAGTGCTGCCGTCGCTCTGACGCTCCGGCCTTGAGTGGGCTTCAAACCACTGGTAACTGCCATCCAGAAGACGAAGGCGCGCCCGGAATTGCCAGGGCTCCAGGGTACGTGCCGATTCAAAGATACTCGCCTTCAGACCGTCGGCGTCGTCCGGGTGGACGATCGCGAACACGGCATCCGCATCCTGCCCGAGCGCCTCGGGATCAATGCCAAAGCGCTCGCGAATCTGGTCACTGATAAAGGGGTAGCAATGGGACACTCCATCCGCGCTGAGCCAGTAGGCAAAGAGGATGCTCGGGGCCGCCGACGTCAGCTTGTAAAAGAAATCGGCTGACGGGCCCGTTGTCGTCGGAGAAGCCTTGTTGGTCGCCATGAAACGCACTTTTCGTGATCGAGGGCCTCCCGCCCTCTTCGCTGCAAGTGTAGTTCACGGTGTCTATGGCGGCGAGCAGGCCCCGGGCCTCAGAGCTGTTCCAGAAGTCGTCTGGCCTGATCCCGGCGACCGGTATCCGCCAGCTCCCGACCGGGGCGGGACGGCGCTTCCAGGACCTTCTCCAGATAGCGACGGGCCTGTTCCGGCTGGTCCTGATCCCGCAGAAAATCGCCAAAGAAGTAGTTGGGATCGATGCCGTCCGGATTGACCGCCAGGGCTTTCTGCAGATACTCCCGGGCCTTGTCATCATCACCAAATCCAAGGGGCCAGCCGGGCACCTGATAGTACAGGCTGCCAAGGGACGTATAGGCCGAGCCCTCCAGCGACCGGGGATCAATGGCCAGGGCCGCTTCCAGGGATTTCCGGGCGTCCTTGACGAGCCCCAGCGCGCCCAGCCCACCTTTGGCCCCGGCGTAGGTGCTCAGGACAATGCCCTGCCAGATCAACGGCTCGGCGCGATCGGGATACCGGCTGACAAACTCCCCCGTGGTCTCGGCCAGGGCTTCAAACGCTTTCTCTTGTTCGTCCTCAGGCATCTGGTACTGAATCTCGGCCCAGCGATGCTGGATGCCGGCCAGCTCCGTATCCAGATCGGCAGCCAGGGCCGGCAGGGCCAGCAGCCCGGTCAGCAGGAAAATGATCACTTTCATGACAGCACCTCCGAATTGAGATAACGCCGGATAACCGGCAACTGTTTCAGCATGGCCTTGTCCACAATGCGTGGCAGGATTCCATTGATCACCACAAACAGCCTCTCCGGCCAGCCCAGGAAACGGCGACGGTCATCCCGCTCCATGGCTTTGAGGATCTGCCCGGCTACCACCTCCGGCTTGTCCATCGTGTTGCCGAGGGCGCGATTGAGCTCGTTCACCGCCTCGGGATTCATGGCAGTCGCGGTGGCCCTCGGCGCCACATAGATCACCTGCACCGGGGTATCCGCCAATTCCCGCCTGAGCGCCTCGGAAAAACCCCGGAGGCCAAACTTGCTGGCGCAGTACGCGGTGTAGCCGGGGAATCCAATGCTGCCGAAGGTGGAACCCACAAACACCAGCGCGCCATAGCCGGCGGTCTGAAAGCGTGGCGCAAAATGCCGGGCTACCAGCATGGCGCTGCGAAGGTTGACCGTGAGCTGATCATCAATGGCCGTTACCGGCAGATCGCCCAGACTCGCGAAATAGTTCTGGCCCGCGCAGTGAATAACCCCATCGATGTCCGGATAGGCTTTGCTCAGTCGCTCCAACTGTTGCTCCAGATCCGGAGCCGCCAGATCCAGATGCACGGCAGACACGCCACTCAGCCGAGCCAGCTCCTCCGGTTGACGGGAGGCCACGATTACCCTGGCTCCCGCCCGGATCAGGGGCTCGACCAGGGCCTTGCCAATACCGCCCGTGCCGCCAAGCAACAGAAACACCCGATCATGCAGCCTCATGTTGTGACTCCTTCTGACCGGTCCGAACCGGAATGCTATGCAGCATGTCGCCGTATAGCCGGTAGACCATCCGGGCCGATTCGATAATGGCCCGCTGGTCATCCGCGTCAGTGATAGCGTCCATCAGATCCCGGAAAAACTCGAAATGCTCCTGATCCAGGGCACCGTGGGAGTAGAGATAGCTGAACGCCTGATCCGGCAGGCCCAGCTGCTTCTGGATCTGCTCACCCAGCGGTGTTGCCAGCTCAACGGAGGTTCCCTCGAGCACCTGCACCATGCCGAAGAAAGCCGCCGGATTGCCGCGGTTGATCTGGTCGTACAGGTAGGCAACCATCAGTTCGATCGAGGTGTCCGGCTTGCCCTGTCGGATGGCCTCCTTGTCGGCGCCACAGGCCTCTAGATCGTTCAGGATCCATTCGTGATGGCCATATTCCTCGTCGATGTATTCCACCAGGGCCTTGCGCACGAATTCGAGCCGTTCCGGCAGCCGCCCACCGCATGCCATCATCAGTGGCACTGTGTGTTTGACGTGGTGATAGGCCTGGGTCAGAAACCAGATGTAGCTTTTCAGCTCAAAGCGCCCCTCCTGAATGGCCCGGATGACCGGCGCCCCGGTTACGTGGGCGCGTGCTTCTGCGGTGTCCTGCTGTAATTTTTCAAAAAATGCCATGTGGGATCCTCCTGGCGGGTTCATCAGTGAAGTCGTCATATCGATGGGGGTGGCTGCTGCCAGCAATGCCGGCAGATCGGTTTGAATCCGGGCCCGGACCGGGCGTCCGTTGGCGGTGATGTGACCCTCGGCCTGGTTGAGCAATTGCTCGCGGAGGTACACCACCGCAAGCCGCGCGTAATCGGGCAGGCGGTCATTCAGTCTGCTCAGGGCCTCAGCAATTCGTTCCTGCGACTGGCCCTGGCCGAGGGTGATCAGCGCGCGCAAATTCGGCTCACCATCCCCGAATACCACGGCCTGGCGGGCACCGATCGCCTGAACCAGCTCGCTCTCCAGCCATTCCGGACTGACGTTGCGCCCGAAACTGGTGATCAGCAGATTCTTGGAACGGCCATTGACCCGGAGAAAGCCGTCGTCATCCAGACTGCCCAGATCGCCTGTATTCAGGGGCTCATCGGACAGTGGCCAATCGCCGAGATAACCCAGGTGCGTGTTTCCCCGGACGCGGATCTGCCGGTCGCCATCCAGCTCGATCCGGACATGGCTCAGGGGCCGGCCCACGGTGCCCGGCCGGTCCTGCCCCGGAACGTTCAGGGCGACCACCGAGCTGCATTCGGACAGGCCATAGCCTTCGTACAGCGGCAGGCCGGCGCTGCGGCCACGGGCCAGCAGCTCCGGTGATACCCTGCCACCGCCCACGGCGAGAAAACGAAACTGGCCGGGCTCAAGGTTACCCTGCTCCGCAGCGTCGACGAGCAGGGCCGCCAGCTCGGGTACGAGGATGACCGAATCCGGCCGGGTCCGGTTCAGGCCCGCGATCAGACTGGCCGCATCGAGGCCGCTGCTTCCGGTCATGCCGAGACTGGCCAGCGTTGCCACCTCGACCTTCGCGCCCATCAGCAGGGGCAGGTACACGCCCGCTATGTTTTCCAGCAGCGTGGCCAGGGGCAGGATGCACAGATGGTGGCGCAGCTCGATGCCATCAAGGCGCTGGCGAAGGGCCTCGGTGGTTGCAGCCATCTGATCAGCCGAAAGACACACGCCCTTGGGCGTGCCGGTGCTGCCCGAGGTGAAGGTAATCTTGGCTGTCCCCCGGGGCATCCGGGCTGCGGCGCCGATCACCGGCAGGAACTCCAGCCAGACCCCGTCGCCCAGATCCTCGCGGCCCTCCGCCGGTTCCGGCCATAACAAACCGTCAAGGCCGGCCCGGCCGATCAGGTGGTCAGTCTGGCTTGGGGAGAAAAACACGGGCACCGGAACGCAAACGACACCGGCCATCAGGCAGGCAAGATCCGCGATCACCCAGGCCGGGGTGTTGTCTCCGGCCAGACCGAGACAGCTCACGCCTCGGCGCTCAAGCTCACCAGCGAGCCCGGTGGCAGCGTCGTACAGCGCGCGAAAGGAGATCTCATCATCTGACGATTTCAGGGCGGTCCGTTCCGGTGTGCGACGCACTTGCGCCGCCAGCATGTCAGGCAGTGTGGCCATAACGGCCTCCCATCTCGGCGTCGGCGCCGTTCACCGGAA
The DNA here is from genome assembly GCF_019392195.1 of Marinobacter sp. F4206. Classification (NCBI taxonomy): domain Bacteria; kingdom Pseudomonadati; phylum Pseudomonadota; class Gammaproteobacteria; order Pseudomonadales; family Marinobacteraceae; genus Marinobacter; species Marinobacter liaoningensis. Next base: position 2,024,994 of record NZ_JAHXKI010000002.1, on the reverse strand, counting down.
ACGTGACCTTGAGCAGACCGACGGCCTTGAGCGCCGCCAGGCTCTCGGCGACGCTGACCGCCATCACCACCGGGTGATGGTCGTAGTAACGCCCCCAACCCGCGCCCCCGTCGGCAAGACGGACGGGATCCGCATCGGCCAGAACGTGGGTCTCGATACCAAGCCGGCGAAAGCTGTTACGCAGCTGATCGGTGCCGGTGCACACCACCCACTGGTAACCCGTGTTATCCAGCCAGACCGCCAGACTGGCAAACAGGTAACGGCTGACACCGGCTTCTACACCGGCAAGATGAGCGATCTCGGCAATCGCCTCGCGATCAACGCCGGGCTCAGGCATCCGGTTCTGCACCGACTCCCCGAGGTAATCCTCCAGGAACAGGGATTCCCTGTCGGCATTGCGCACGCCTACCGCGGCCAGTAGCGAGCCATGGGCCGAGGTCAGCACCAGCAGGTCGGGAATTCGCAACGCTGGCTGGGCCCCGTAGGCGAGCTGGAACCGGCGACGGATAAACTCGCCGACACTGGCAGCCATACGGGTATCGGCATCAACCCGGCACAGCCAGCGACCGGCACACCGGATGACGGGTTCCACTTCTTCGGAATCCGGGGGGCAACAGGCGGACATCATGAGTGGGTCTGACATAAGCGGTCTCCAGAAAACGACTGACTGGGCCCAGGGAAAGGCGTCTCAAACTGGCTATCAGGTTAGGGCGGGAGCCTTAATCCAGGCTTAACTGCCATAACGAGTTTTCTTAAGCCGGCCTTAAGGTTTTTGTGCCAAACTTGTGTCGTTTTCCAGGTCAGGACCAACCATGCGAATACTGCTTGTAGAAGACGATCACCTGCTCGCCAACACCATGCTCGACATGCTCAGAGACGATCAGAACACGGTGGACTGGCTCGACGACGGCCAGCAGGCGCTGAACGCCCTTTCCGATGAGCATTTCGACCTGGTGATTCTGGACCTGACCCTGCCCCGGGTGGATGGCCTCGACATCGTCAAGCGTGTGCGCCAGCAGGGCGTGCAGACCCCTGTGATCATACTGACCGCCCGCGCCGAACTCGGGGAAAAGCTCCAGGGCCTCGACTCGGGTGCCGACGACTACCTCACCAAGCCTTTTGCCATGGCCGAACTCAAGGCCCGAATCCGGGCGGTGAGCCGACGTGGCGCGGCGACCGCCCACAACGGTCTGGTGATCGGGCGGCTGATGCTGAACCCGGACTCCGCCCAGCTAACGGTCGACGGGGAGAGCTTCAGCCTGCCCCGCAGTGAGTTCCAGATTCTGCATTACCTGATGCGCCACCCGGACCAGGTCGCGACCCGCCGGCGACTTGAGGACCAGCTCTACGGGTGGGAGCAGGGCGTTGAGAGCAACGCTCTGGAAGTTCACATGCACCACCTCCGGCGCCGGGTCGGCAAGGCCACCATCCGAACGGTCAGGGGTGTCGGATATCTGCTGGACAGCCAGGCCGCCGCCCACGGAGACAGCGAATGAGCCTGACCCGCACGCTGACCGTCATGGTTGCCACCACAGTCCTCCTGATCACCCTGATTACGGCAAGCTGGGGCTTCTATGTCAGTAATCACCAGCTGGAAGAACTGTTTGATGCCGAACTCGCCCAGAGCACACGCATCGTTCAAGGGCTGGTCCAGCATCTGTCCGACACCCAGTCGCAGGAACAGCTGGCCACCATCCTGTCCAAGACCCTCAAGTTACCGGAGAGCGCGCTGTCGGAGTCCGAGGAAGACGAGATCCTGCCGGACGGTTCCGGCCACAAGTATGAGAAGAAAATCGCCTTTGAGGTCTGGTCGCCGGAGCGGGATCCCCTGCTCGATACCCTGAAGGCCGACGATAAGCTGGGACTTCAGCCCGGCTTTGCCTGGACTGAGGTCAGCGGCTTTCTCTGGCGCACGTTCACGCTTCGGGATCCCGCCACCGGGTTCTGGATTCGCACCGCCCAGCGCGAGGACGTGCGCGAGGAACTGAGCGGAGAACTGGCGCTGGGCAACGTTCTGCCCCTGTTGCTGGCGTTGCCGCTGCTGGTGGTCGCAGTGATTGTTGCCGTTCAGGTCGGCTTCCGCCCCCTTCGGCGCCTGGAAAAACCGGTGCGTTACATGGCGCCCGAACGCATTCATCCGTTGGATGAACAGCAGGCCCCGAAAGAGGTGGCGGGGTTGGTCAATGCGGTCAACGGTCTGCTCCGACGGTTGAACCAGGCCCTGGAGCGGGAGCGCCGGTTCTCCGCCGATGCCGCCCACGAGCTGCGCACGCCGCTGACCGCCCTGCGGCTGAACCTGGAAAAAGCCTGCGAGACTGACCCCGGCCGGTTCGAGGGCCTGACCCAGTCGGTCGATCGGATGGTGTACCTGGTCGAACAGATGCTACTGCTGAACCGGGTGGATGCGGGAACCGATTTTGCCCCGCAATACCACAACCTGTCTGCCATCGTGGAACAGAGCATTGCCGATGTTGCGCCCCTGGCGCTGAAAAAAGGCATCGAACCGGTGCTTGAAGACGAGGATGGCCAGGCCATGGTGTATTGCAACACTGCCCTGATCAACACCCTGATGCGGTCACTGCTGGCCAATGCCATTCAGTACAGCCCCGAACACACAACCGTGTTGACTCGCCTGGTGTCGTCCGGGGACGGCTACCACGTTGCCGTCTGCGATCAGGGCCCGGGCATTGCACCGGACGAACGGGAGCGCGCACTGAGCCGTTTTGTCCGGCTCGACCAGCGCCTGGGCGGCGGCGCCGGTCTCGGTCTGGCCATTGCCCGGCGTATTGCCGAGCTTCATGGCGGCCAGCTTACCCTTGATGACCGTCCCGACGGCCAGACCGGTCTGTGCGTGCACATTTGGTTGCCGGCCCGGCCAGCCACACGCAGCCGGGCCGTTTAAGCTTGGTTTAAGGTTCCTTCCCGATAATCCCGATCAGGTTACGGGTAACTCCAGCCCGCAACAGTCGATTCGGCCACAATTGGGGGAGGGGAAACCATGGGCCCGGAAAAATCATTGTCACTGGTGATTCCAGCCAGGGATGAACAGGAGAACATTGCCAGCCTGCTCACCGAGATCTTCGCGGTGATGCGGGACTACCCGAATTTTGAAGTGGTGCTGGTGGATGATGGCAGTAAGGATCAGACTCTGGCGACCGCCATTCGGGCCGCCCGGCTGATGAATGGACGGCTGGTAGCCGTTCGCCACCAGCACAGCGTCGGCCAGAGTATGGCGCTAGCCACGGGAATCCGGCAAGCCCAGGGCAAGCTAATCGCCACCATGGATGGAGACGGGCAGAACGATCCGTCGGATATCCCCGCGCTCTTGCAGCGGACCACCGCAATCAAGAATCCCGACTTCTGCGTTGCCGGCTACCGGAAGAACCGCAAGGACACGGCCTGGAAGCGATTCCAGTCACGCCTGGCCAACCGGGTCCGGGACGCCTTTCTGCACGACGGGGTGCCCGATACCGGCTGCGGGCTCAAACTGTTTCCCCGGGCGACCTTCCTGAAAATGCCCTGGTTCAACCACGGTCACCGGTTTATTCCGGCGCTGGTCAAGGGCCTGGGCGGCGAAGTAGCGGTGGTGGAAGTGAACCACCGTCCGCGCGGCGGCGGCACTTCCAAATATACCGCCTGGAACCGGGCCTGGGCCGGCATCCTCGATCTGTTTGGTGTGATGTGGCTGCTGCACCGGACCCGCACCCCAGTGATTGCCGACATCATTGAGTCCGAAAGCCGGGCGCCGATTGCGGAGGCATCCTGACATGCAGAACGGGGTGCGCTGGCTGTGTTTGGGGATGTTGGCGGTCGTCGGCTTTGTCTGCATCCAGCAGGGCTGGCTGGGTTTGCTGACAGACAAGAGCCTGGTCGCCAGCTATATCCACAGTCATGGCGTGCCGGGCCTTGCGGTTGTGACTCTTGCCGGTGCCGTGTTTACCGGAGTCGGCGCTCCCCGGCAGATACTGGCGTTTGTGCTGGGGTATGCCCTGGACGGGATCAATGGCACCCTGCTCTCAACCCTTGCGACAGCGCTGGGCGCCGGCGGCTGTTTCCTGATCGCACGGTGGCTGCTGCGGTCGTCACTGGCCCGGCGCTTCGGTCAGCGCATGCGCCAGTTCGATAACCTGTTCCGCCAGCAAACCCTGTTGAAGGTCCTGATGATTCGTCTGCTGCCCGTAGGCAGCAATCTGGCGACCAACCTGGTCGCCGGTTGTTCGGACATCCGGTTTGCTCCGTTCGTGGTGGGCAGCATCCTCGGGTACCTTCCACAAATGCTGGTGTTCGCACTGGCGGGCGCCGGGATTGGTCACGCCAACCAGTACGAGTTCCTGCTGAGCGTGATCCTGTTTGTTGTGGCGTCGCTGATCGGCGCATTCCTCTATCACAGCCGCAAGACCAGAGCCCTTACCGACCCAGTGTCCAGCCAGTCCTGAGGGCCACACATGACCGCATCACCCTATTTTCGAGAACTGCCGGATTACCTGTTCCATCTGCCCCGCAACCGGTTATTGTTTCTACTGCTGACCTTTGCCGCGGTCATTATTGCTACGGGTATCGGCCTCCGTTCGCCCTGGCCCGCCGACGAGCCGCGCTTTGCCGAGGTGGCAAGGGAAATGGTGGCGTCCGGCCAATGGCTGATCCCCATGCGCGGTGGCGAGTTCTATCCGGACAAGCCCCCCGTTTTCATGTGGAGCATCGCCTTTTTCTACTGGCTGACCGGCAACCTGAAGATTGCCTTCCTGTTACCCAACGCCCTGTGTAGCCTGCTGACCGTTGGCCTCGTCTTCGATCTGGGCGCCCGCCTCTGGAATGCGCGCACCGGTGCCGTCGCCGCCCTGCTGCTGATGCTGGCCCCGCAATTCCTGGCCCAGGCCCAGAAGGCCCAGATCGACGCGATGGTGGCCGCCTGGATCACCGTCGGCTGCTACGGCCTGATCCGCCACTTTTTCACCGGCCCGGCCTGGGGCTGGTATTTTACCGCCTGGGCGTTCATGGGGCTGGGTATCATTACCAAGGGCGTGGGGTTCCTGCCGGCACTCATGCTGGTGCCGCTGCTGATACTCCATAGCCGGGATCGGACCCGCTTTCAGAGCACCATGACCTGGCGCTGCGCCCTGGGGCCCCTGGCCCTGCTTGCCGTCGTCGCGGCGTGGCTCTTGCCCATGGTGCTGTATGTGAACAGCGTGGGTACGGAAGAGGCCCTGGCCTATCGAAACAACATTCTGTTCAAGCAGACCGGCGAACGCTACGCCGATTCCTGGGGCCACCTTCAGCCGTGGTACTACTACCTGACCAGTGTCATTCCCGCCCTCTGGTTCCCACTGCCCTTGCTGTTTCTGGCGCTGTTCCGGCCGCTGAGCGATGCCCTCCGGCACCGTCCGGTGGTTCTGGTGCAGCTGGTCTGGGTCGCCCTGGTCATCCTGTTCTTCAGCATCAGTCCGGGCAAGCGAGGGGTCTATCTGCTGCCGGCACTGCCTATGTTTGCCCTCGCCCTGGCGCCGGTACTCAGCACGCACCGCCCGGCCCGGTGGTTTCCGCCGATACTGACCAGCTTGCATGCCCTGATTGCGGTGGCGCTGGTCACTCTGGGTGTGCTGGCCTGGAACGACCACCCGACACTGGTTGAGAAGGTCAGCGACTACAGCCGGGATCCGGCCCGATTGCATGAGGCCGGCAGCCTGGTGTTCACAATGGGGCTGGTGTGGCTGGCCAGCCTGATCGGTTTCTGGCGCTCCCGCCCCCTGGGCCGTCTTCTCCTGGCCATGATGGTGAGCTGGCTGCTGCTGTCCACCTGGGGCTACCGCATTCTCGAACCCCTGCGTACCCCGCGCAACATCCTTGCGGCGGCCGAACAGAAGATTCCGGCAGACGCCCAGCTCGGCATGATCGACTTTCGCGAGCAGTTTCTACTGTTTTCGAAACGGGATTTCGTCCACTTCAGCTTCTTCACCAACCTGAAAGACGACGAGCGCAACGCCTGGCGCTGGATGGGCGACGGGGAACATCGCTACGTGCTGGTGGAAGACAAGCTCAAGCTGGATTGTTTCTCCCTGGACGGCGCCCGCGATCTGGGCGTCGCCCATCGGGAACACTGGTTGCTGCTGAGCCCGGATCAACGACTCCCGGACTGCGATCCGCCCTCGAAGGTACGCCAGTTCACAACCCCCAGCCCGGGCGCCTGGCTCGACTGACGCCATGTCAGCGGGGGACGACGGTTTACCGCTGGATGCGGGAAATCTTCGTGCCCTCGATGCTGACGCCCGCCATCAGGCCCTGCTGGCTGAAAATAAAGGCGTAGGCGTCGTCCTTCAACGACGAGGTTGACAGGTTTTTGGCCACGCCTTCGTCCACCATCACCACCGTGGGCCCGACACCCACTTCCCAGCCGTCCGACGTTTCCAGGTAGCTGACGGCCTCGTCGGTCATCAGAAACATCGCGTAGGCATAGGACTGTGCGCCCGCCTGAAATCCGAAGGTTCCGGCCACCGAGTTGTAGTAATCCACGACCTCCGAATCCTTCATCAGGACGCCCTCCCCGTAACTGCCACCAAAGACCAGACCGGCTTTGACAATGTTCGGAAACACCAGAATGGCCTTGGCATCCTCGCCCAGCGATTCGGCGACGGCGTTGGAATCATAAAGCTTGTCCAGTGCCTGCTGCGCATCCCGGTGCAGATCCTCGGCGGTTGCTGCCAGGGCCTGATGCCCGACGACCATCAGAACCATGGTGGCCAGCGCCATTATGGTTCCCTTTAACGAACTTGGTTTACTGTTCATGATGCCCCCTTCCCGGTTCCTGGAGCCAGAACCGCGGCATGGAATGGTGTTTCGGGGTCGAGACAGGCGTCACTGCCTGGCCCCTTACAAGACTGACTGCGGATCGAATGGTGACTGCTGTTCAGATGGGACTGCCAACAACCGGAGCATCTTTACCATACGCCTGTTGGTGAAATTATAGACCAGCTCGGAAAGAACCATGCAATCCGACTACAATGGCTCCTCATTTCAGGAGGTGCCAGGTGACCGTTTCGACACAGCATTTGCAGCGGGAGTGGCAAGCGTTCTGGCTTGCCGTCGGGTTCCTTACCCGAATTCCCATGATGATCCACATTGATTATTCCCAGCGGCTGATGAACCAGAGCAGCCTGTATTTCCCCCTGGTCGGTCTGGTGCTGGGTTGCCTTTATGCCGCCACCTACGGTGCCCTCACGCTGGCATTCAGCCCTACCGTGTCGGTCATTCTGGTGGTCAGTCTGCATCTGTTCGTCACCGGTGCCTTCCACGAGGACGGTCTGGCCGACAGTGTTGATGCCCTGGGGGGCGGGTATAGCGTGGAGCGGCGCCTCGCCATCATGAAGGACAGCCGTATCGGCACCTACGGCACGGTGGCGCTGGTCATGTCCCTGGGACTGAAAGTGGCGCTGCTGCTGGACGCGTCCGAGATCTGGCTGGCCATTCTGGTGGCGCCGGCGATAGCGCGGCTGGCGCCGCTGCTGATCATGTGGCAGTTGCCCTACGTGACCGATCCGGACAAAAGCCGGAGCAAACCGGTGGCCGACGGTTTTTCCCCCCGACGCCTGGGACTTGCCGCCGCGTTTACACTGGGCATTGCCCTGATCGCCGCGACCTGGGTTCCGGCAGCCATCACCGGCGCCCTTGCCGCGGTTATTCTCGTGGCGCTGTGCTGGGGGAACTACATCCGCAATCAACTGGGCGGCTACACCGGCGACACCCTCGGCGCCAGCGTCGTGCTGTGCGAACTGGTGCTGCTGATGTTCCTGTAGATGCTACCGGTGCTCAGCTGTCGACGGTAAAGGAGAGTACCCGGGACAGATGACAGTAGGGCAGTCCGGTTTCCTCGTGCCAGTCGTTAAAGGCGGCCTGAGCCTGCATCAGCGCTTTCTTGCTGCCCGGCGAGGCGTCCAGCAGGTCGGCCCGGCGCAGGGCGGTCACCACGTCCGATGACAGGATGAAGCCGTCCCATCCTACCCGGCGCAGGAAATACTGAGCGCTGTTGCCCCCCAGCCGGGCACCATTGCGCTTGAGCCAGAGCAGCAAACCGGCCTGATCGTCTCTCGGCCACTGCTCGAGAAACTGCCCGAAACTGCCGTATTCGCGCGCCGCATCGACAATCATCCGGGCGTTCTCCGGTACCGTCCGGATCTTCTGCATGTTCCGAACAATGCGCTCGTCCCGGGCCAGATCCTCCAGCACATCGGGCGACACCTGTTGCCAGTACAGAGGCACAAAACCGTCGAACGCGGCCTCGAAATCCGGCCACTTGTTCTCGATAACGCGCCAGACAAAGCCGGCCTTGAACACACACCGTGTGAGTTCGGACAGGTATCGGTCGTCGGGTCTGGCCGCCAATTCACCAGCCTCCGGAACACGCGGCAGCAGCGCCCGCATGGCCGGCTCACCACCCTTCAGGTTCAGGGCCCGCTCATAGATTTCGGAAAAACGCATAAGGCCTCACGGATTACTGTTTCAGTTCTGCCAGGAGTGACTCGTCCTCCAATACCTGCCCCCAAAGATTGCCATGCACCAGGCCGTTCAAGGGTAACCGGGACCGCCAGCCTTTGGCCTGGAGCTCCGGCTGGTCCAGAAACTCACTCACGTAACCGAGGCAGAGGTAGGCGAGCGGATAGACATTCTCCGGCAGACCCAGGGTTTTTGCCAACTGGTGCTGGTCCAGGATACTCACCCAGCCAACCCCAATGCCCTCGGCCCTTGCCGCCAGCCACAGATTCTGCACCGCCAGGCAGGTGCTGAACAGGTCGGTTTCGACAATCGAGTTCCGCCCCAGCACATGGGCACCACCACGACTACGGTCGCAGGTAATACAGAGGTTCAGCGGACTCTCCAGAATGCCCTGCAGTTTCAGGCTGCGATAGGTCTGCTGGCGATCGCCCTGATAGTTGTGCGCCGCCTTGTCATTTTCCGCGTCAAAGATCGCCAGCACCCGGGCCCGGACCTCGACGCTATCGATGACCAGAAAGTCCCAGGGCTGCATGAAACCCACGGAAGGGGCATGGTGCGCGGCCCTGAGAAGACGGGCCAGGACGTCCGCTGGAACGGGGTCCGGCAGGAACTGGGAGCGAACATCCCGGCGTTCATGAATGGCGCGGTACAGGCCGCGACGCTCATCGTCGCTGAAGGGGCGATTCGGATCGGTCATAGGGGATTCCCGTTGGTCAGTCCCAGAAGCTGGAGCAGCCAGTCGGTATCCAGGCAGAGTTCGACCTGATCCGCCAGACGGTCCAGCTGCGCCAGGCGATGCTGCTGATAGTCCACGGCAGCCTGGTTGCCGCGCAGCCCCGCCCAGGCGAGTATTGCGTGGCAGGCTTCCGGTTCGTCAAAGACACCATGGACATAGGTGCCCATGATCTGGCCGTCGGCACTGACGGCGCCGTCGGCAGTTCCGCCAAGGTCCGCGAACGGTCGGTCCAGGGCCGGCCCCTCGGTCACGCCATTGTGCATTTCGTAGCCGCTGATACCGGCGTCCTTGCCCCCCGGCACCCGCATCCTGCCTCGGACATTGCGTAACTGCTTGCCCGCAACCATTCGGGTGCGCATCGCCAACAGCCCCAGCCCCGGGGTGTGCCCCGGATCGCTCTCGAGACCGTCGGGGTCGTCCACCCGTTCCCCGAGCATCTGAAAACCACCGCAAATGCCGAACACCCGGCCGCCATAGCGCAGGTGACGCCGGATCTCGGTGGCCCAACCCTGGGCGGTCAGCCAGTCCACGTCGTGACGGGTGTTCTTGCTGCCCGGCAACACGATGAGGTCCGCCGGGGGAATGGCTTCGTCCGGACCGATGAACCTCAGGTCCACCCCGGGGTGCAACCGCAGGGGATCGAAATCGTTGTGGTTACTGATTCTCGGCAGTACCGGCACCACCACCTTCAGGGCGTCGGCCTCGCTGGTGCCACTGGTCCCGACGCTGTCCTCCGCGTCCACGATCAGTCCATGCAGATAGGGCAACACGCCGACGACCGGCTTGCCGGTGCGTTCGGTCAGCCAGTCCAGCCCCGGCTCCAGCAGACTGATGTCGCCCCGAAACCGGTTGATGACAAACCCCGCCGTGCGGGCACGCTCGGTACCGGAGATCAGCTCGAGCGTGCCGACCAGCTGGGCGAACACGCCGCCACGATCGATGTCGCCGACCAGCAACACTGGGCAGTCCGCCGCTTCGGCAAAGCCCATGTTGGCAATGTCGTTGGCCCGCAGGTTGATTTCGGCGGGACTGCCGGCGCCCTCGGCAATGATCACGTCGTACCGGGTACTGAGGTTGCGCCAGGCATCCATCACTGCGGCTTTTGCCTCGGCCTTGTAGGCGTGGTAGTCGAGGGCATTCATGTTGCCGTGCACCTGGCCCCGAAGGATGACCTGGGCGCCACAATCGGTCTGCGGCTTCAGCAGGACCGGATTCATGTCGCTGTGCGGGGCCAGACCGCAAGCCAGTGCCTGCAGCGCCGTGGACCGCCCGATTTCGCCGCCATCCACGGTCACTGCGCTGTTCAGCGCCATGTTCTGGGGTTTGAAGGGGGCCACGGACACACCCTGCCGGGCCAGCCAGCGACACAGGGCCGCCACCACGGTGGTCTTTCCGGCGTCCGAGGTGGTTCCCTGAACCATCAGCGTCGCCATGGTTTAGAGCTCGACCCCTTTCTGGGCTTTGACGCCCTGGTCCTTGAACGCATGCTTGACCACACCCATTTCGGTGACGGTGTCGGCGAGATCCACCAGTTCCTGCGGGGCAGACCGGCCGGTCACCACCACATGCTGCATTTCCGGGCGGGCCTGCAGGTCATCCAGCACCCGGTCGAGGTCCAGGTAGTCGTATTTGAGCGCGATGTTCAGCTCGTCCAGCAGCACCAGGTCATAGCTGTCATCACCGAGCATCCGGGCGGCGACGTTCCAGGCACTGGCCGCGGCAGCCACATCCTGGTCACGGTTCTGGGTGTCCCAGGTGTAGCCCTGCCCCATGACGTGGTAGTCCACGTTCGGCAAATCCCGGAAGAAGGCTTCCTCGCCGGTGCTGAACGCGCCCTTGATGAACTGGACGATGCCTACCTTCATGCCATGGCCCAGCGCCCGCGCCACCATACCGAAACCGGAACTGCTCTTGCCCTTGCCAGGGCCGGTCAGGACCAGCAACACCCCCTGCTCCTTCTGGGCCCGGGCGATGCGTTCCTGCATGATTTTCTGTTTCGCCGCCATGCGGCGGGCATGACGTTCCGGGTCTTTGGCGCGTTCACGCATGATCGAGTCCTCCAGACGGGTTGGATGCAACGGGTTTCCTAGTCCATACCGGACCGGGCGGGCACAAATACCGGGGCACCATCGGCCTCCACGGTAATCAGTTTCTGGCCGTAGAGGCTCTCCAGGGCCTCGGGCACCAGCATGCGGTCGGCCGGGCCCCAGCAGGCGTCGCCACTGGGGTACAACAACAGGATATGGTCACACCAGCGGGCCGCCAGGTTCAGGTCGTGCAAACACATGAACACCGCGCGGCCGGCGCTGGCGAGCGATTTCAGCAACTGCATCACCGCCACCTGGTGGTGCAGGTCAAGATGGTTGGTGGGCTCGTCCAGCAGCCACAGGGACGGATTCTGGGTCAGCACTGTGGCAATGGCCACGCGCTGGCGCTCACCGCCGGACAGGGTATTGACCAGCCGGTCGGCGAGATGCCCGACATCCAGTTGCTCGAGGGCAGCCCGGGCGCTGGCCAGGTCCTCACCGCTCTCCATCTGCCAGGGCGACAGCCAGGGATGCCGACCGATCAGCGCCGTCTCCAGCACGGTGGCCGGAAAGCCGTCCTGACGCTCCTGGAAAACCAGCCCCAGCTGTTGCGACACCAGCCTGCGCCTCAGATCCGCCAGCGGCTGATCCCCCAGGTACACCTGGCCATGGCGTGGGGGACGCAGGCCAGCAAGGGTGTGGAGCAAGGTGGTCTTGCCGGCGCCGTTCGGCCCCAGCACGCCCCACATCTGCCCGGGAGCGACGGTCAACCCGAGCGGGCTGCCATCGGCCCGGTCCGGAATATCGATCACCAGCTCGCGGGTGTGCAGGGCTTTCATCAGCGGCTCCGGTAAAGCAGATACAGGAAAGTGGGCACCCCAAGCAGCGCGGTGATTACCCCCACCGGCAGCTGCTCGGGGGCAATCACCACCCGGGCCAGGGTATCCGCCAGCACCAGCAGCGTGCCGCCGGCCAGGGCACAGGCTGGCAGGATCAGGCGCTGGTCATTACCGAACACGAGGCGAAGCATGTGCGGCACCACGAGACCCACGAAGCCGATACTGCCGGCGGTGGTCACTGCCGTCGCCGTCAACAGGCTCGCGACTATGTATACCAACCACTCCAGCGGACGCACCGACACGCCAAGCACGGCCGCCTGAAGGGGGCCACGCGCCAGCACATTCAGACTCCGCCCCAGCGGCACCACCAGGAAGCAGGCGCCCAGCAACAGCAGCAATGCCGGGGCGGGAGAGCGCGCGTAAGACACATCCCCCATCAGCCAGTACAGCATGCCCGGCAGTCGCTGGGCCGGACTGACGGCGAGAATCAGCGTAATGATCGCACCCCAGCCGGCCGCTACCACCACCCCGGTCAGCAACAACCGGGACGGTGTCCAGCTTCCGGTGCCGTGGGCGAGGCCGAAGACCAGGAAGGTCGCGAACAGGGCGCCGGCAAAGGCGGAACCGGACACCAGCATGCCGCCCACTCCGGCCAGCATGGCCAGCAAGGCGCCGACGGCAGCCCCCCCGGACAATCCCAGCACATAGGGGTCCGCCAGCGGATTGCGCAGGAGCACCTGCATCAGGGCACCGGCCACGGCCAGCAGCCCGCCGGTGGCGAAGGCCGCCAGGGTCCGCGGCAGGCGAAGATCAAGAATCAGCGTTTGCTGCAGGTCGGTGCCCTGGCCGGCAAGCACGGCCAGAAGGTCTGACAGCCTGACGCCGACACTGCCGACGCTGACCGACAGACCGATGGCTGCCAGCCCGGCCAGGGCCAGCAACCACAGCGGACGCGAGACCGAGCGGGTCATGGCCGGGGCTCCCGAAGGCTACCGACGGGCACGGGCAGTCTCCAGTTTCTCACAGAACAGACGGCTGCCCTCCAGCATACGCGGTGTTGGCCGCTGAATCAGGGAGGGCGGCACGAAGAACAGGTTGCCCTGTGCGGTGGCGCGTAACTCGGGAAAACCGGCCCAGCGCGTCAGCCAGTGGCGGTTCTCCTCCCCCATTCCACCGGCCAGTATGGCTTCCGGGTTGGCCGCCAGCACCGCTTCGGTGCTGATCCGGGGCACCAGCCGGTCGAGGTCGCCAAAAACATTGCGACCGCCGCACAGGGTGATCACCTTGCCGATCAGGTGCTGGTCATTGACCGACATCAGTGGCTCATCCCAGACCTGATAAAACACCGGAACCGGCGATGCCTGTTGATAGCGGGTGCGCAGGTTGGCCATGCCCTTCCGGAAGGCGTCTGCTTCGGCAAACCCCGTGGACTCGGTGCCGGCCAGCACCGCCAGTCGCTCGATGGCCGACGAGACGCCTTCGAACGTTCGAGGCTCGATGGCGAAGACCGGCAGGCCGAGGTCGTCCAGTGCATCCAGCTGTTCGCCCGGATTGCCCGTCACCCAGCCAATCACCAGGTCCGGCCGCAGGCTGATCAGGGCCTCAAGGTCGAGCCGGGTATGACTGCCCACGGACGGCACCGTTTTCGCCATTTCCGGGTAATCGCTGTAGGCCACCACAGCCACCACCTGGTCACCGGCGCCTGCCGCCCACACCAGTTCCGTCGCCCCCGGAGACAGGGCGGCAATGCGCTGGGCCGGCTGGTGCAGACAGATCCGGCGACCGGTGTCGTCCACGGCGCAGACCTCGGCGCTGGTATGCGCGGGCATTAGCCACGCCAGCAGCGCCAGTGTCGTTACCCTGAACCACCTGATGGTCAGCATGTATGGTTTCACCTATCGAGTCTGGCCAGCGGCCATGTTGTCATCCGGTCCGGATCAAAGCTCATACCTTATCGACGCCATCGCGGTTCGGCCAGCCGACAGGTACTGGCGGCCATCGAAACGCTCGGCGGTCGCGTAGGTCCGGTCGAACACGTCGGTAACACTCAGCTTACCGGTCCAGTCCGGGGCGAAGCGCCAGATCGCGCGCAGGTCCAGTGTGCCATAGCCCGGCAGCCGCTTTGTGTTGGCCGCATCGTCGTAACGGTAGCCCTCGGCCACCAGGGTGCCGCCGAGGGTCCAGGTGTTGATATCACGATCGATGTCCAGTCGTGCGCCCTGCCCACTGCGACGGCGCAGCCGATTGTCGGTGCCGGCATCGCGGGCATCGGTCAGTGTCAGCGCCAGATGAGTTCGCCAGCCGCCCCGTTCGAAACCGGCCCCCAGCTCCAGGCCGCGGATCTCCGCCTCGTTCACGTTTTCCGGGCGTAGATTGCCCGCGCCATCACCGGAGAGAGCAATCAGGTTATCAATGTCCAGTTGATACGCCGCCACGTCCCAGAACCAGTCCGGATAGCGCCCGCTGAAGCCCAACTCTACGGCGCTGCTTTCCTCGGGTTTCAGGTCGGGATTACCGGCGTAGGAGCCGCCGAAGGAGTAGGTTTCCAGGGGGTAATAGAGATCATTGAACGTGGGCGCACGGAACGAGGTGCCGTAACTGACCCGAATCCGGTGCGAACGGTCGAACGCATGCCCGAGGGCGACCCCGCCGGTTTCCTCCCGCCCATAGGCTTCGTTGTCGTCGCCCCGCAAACTGACCTGGACGTCGGTCGGCCCGAAATTCAGGCGCAGCTGACCGAAGAGCGCGGCGTTGTTCCGGCTGGTTTCGTCGAAGCCGGTGCTCGATTTGACCTCATCCGAGGAGAGCTCGCTTCCGAGGACCAGCTCATGCACGTCGCGGGTGAAGGTATTTTCCCAGCGCGCGGTGCGGGTGCGGGTGTTGAATACCGAATCGGCGAAGGCATCGTTCGCGGTTTCCTGCTCGTCCCGTGCCTCGTTCAGGTCAATGCGGGTGCGCCAGTAGTCGCTCAGCGGCGTGTTCAGGGAAAAACCAACCGCCCGGAGCGTGAAATCGGTGTTTCCGCCCTCAAACTCGGTGTTGCCCCGGGATTCGAACACCGACACTCCGGCTTCGCCGCCATTGGGCAGCGTATGGCTCAGGCGGGCGACACCCGCACTGTTGCGGAAACCGCGATCCTCGCCACCTTCGATCAGTTCGGTACCGTCGGTGTTCTTGTGCACGCCGCTCACACTGAAACTGGTGACACCATCGCCCAGACTTACGCCCGCCGCCCCTTTGCGGGTATCAAAACTGCCACCACCGGCTTCAATCCAGCCGCGCGGGCCCGCTTCCGGCCTCAGGGTAAAGGCCTGGATCACACCGCCAACCGCATCCGCACCGTAAAGACTGCTGCGGGGGCCCCGCACAATTTCGACCCGCTCAATCAGCTCCTTGGGCACGAACTGCCAGGGCGCACCGCCACTGGTTGCCGACCGGATCCGGATGCCATCGAGCAGCAGCACCGTGGAATCATTGGAGGTACCGCGGGTATACACACTGGTGTTCTTGCCGAACGCCCCGTTGGAGACCACCGTCACACCCGGCTGGCCCCGGAGCAGGTCCGCAAACTCATTCGGAGCCTGGCTTTCGACGGTGTCTTCATCCAGCACGGTCACTGATGACAGGCTTTCACCCACGGTTCGCGGGCCGAGGGTGGCGGTAACAACAATCGGATCAAGCTCGGTGGCATCGCCGGAAACGGAGGACTGTTCGGCCATTGCAAGACCGGAAACCAGGGGCAGGGAACTCAGGATAACGCCAGCCCCGACATTGGGCAGACTGTCTTTCAGGAACATCATAACCATACTCACTCACACGCCGCACGCACCCGTGCGGGGGATTCTTGTCGTGTTGCGCGGGGCAGGTCTGGCGGGTGGGTAAGGGTTGTCGCGGGCCCGGGAGGCAGTCACCCACCGCCGTCGCCCTCCGCAACGTCTGGTGTGTAAACAGGCCGGTCTCCGGACTTATGAGCGGTGCGGCCAAGCGCACTGCGGTGATCGCCTTCCCATGCCTGGGCACAGTGGCGCACTCGATCACCGTTAACTCACATACCGTTGCGGGGGCAGCGCCGGACTCTCACCGGCTTCCCGTTTCACCCCTGCGGTGTCGGCAAAACATCGCATCGGGGCACCTGAAAACGAGCGGCAAGGCTAGCAATCGGTCACTCACTGGTCAATGACAAATGACATGCTCTCCAGACCCCGGGCAAGTCTTTGCCAGTCCGATTCGGGCCCCGGGAGACCAAGCCGAAGCGCCGCCGGTCGGTTGAAATGCCGCACCAGGATGCCTTGCCGGGCCAGCGCCGCGTGCAGGTAGCCGGCTCCGGGATGCGGGAGGTATCGGAACAGGAGCGTACCCTGGGTGCCGGGCAGGCCCCGATCAGCCAGAAGTTCGCCCAGGCGCTGCGATGCCCCACGAAGGTAGCTTTCGGCGCTGTCTTGCCAACGGGTGTCCTGCAGCGCCCGTGCCATCAGGAAGCGGGCCGGCCCGCTGAGCGCCCATGGGCCAGTCGCAGCCCTGAGCCCCTCGCCAATGGCGGCGTCGGTCAGGACTGCACCGGCACGCACCCCCGCCAGGCCGAAAAACTTGCCAAGGGACTTGAGCACCACCAGCCCGGGCTGGCCTGACACGGCGGCAAGACTGGCACTGTCCCCCGCGGTCAGGAACGCCTCGTCGACAACCAGCCAGCCCCCCCGCGCCTGCAGACGCGCCATCCAGCCCAGGAGCCGGGCGCGTTCAAGGCGTCGTCCGGTCGGATTATTGGGGTTGATCCAGACCACTACATCGAGCGCATCAAGCCAGTCATCACCGGCCGCCAGATCGGCATCGGTTACCGGCACCACCTCGTGGCCCACAGAGGCCCAGCAGTGGGCGTGTTCAGCGTAACCGGGCTCAGGCACACCGACCCGGCAGCCGCGACGCAGGCGGGGTAAGGTCTGTATCGCGGCCTGACTGCCGGGTACCGGGACACAGACCGATGTTGCGGGCGCGCCGCACCAGTCCCGAACCACAGCCTCCAGAGCGTCGTGCTCCTCCGGCAGACGCTGCCAGACCGACGGGGGAATGTCCGGCACCGGCCAGCCCAGCGGATTGATGCCGGTGGACAGGTCCAGCCACTGATCGACCGGTCGGTTCCAGCGCCGGGCAGCCTCGGTGAGCCGGCCGCCATGGGCTAATCGAGACGGGCCGGTCACCACAGCACCTCCCGGGCGCCAACCAGCACGACCAGGGCAGCAAGCCAGAGCCCGACACCAAGATGAACCAATCGGATGGCATCACGAATGGATCCGGCCTCTGGCTCGGCGCCGCTGCCCAGCCAGGGGCGATCCTTGATTCCGGTGGCATAGGGCGCGGGGCCACCCAGCCGGACACCCAGAGCACCCGCACCGGCAGCCATGACCGGTCCGGCGTTCGGGCTGTCCCAGAGCGGCGCCTGGGTACGCCAGCAGCGCCAGGCGCGGCGGGTGTTGCCAAGGCAGGCGTAGGTCAGTGCCGTCAACCGGGCGGGCACCCAGTTCATGGCATCGTCCAGTCGGGCGGCGCAGCGGCCGAACCGGTAAAATCGGGGGGTCCGATAGCCCCACATGGCGTCAAGGGTATTGATCATCCGGTGCAGCACAACCCCGGGTACCCCGGCCAGGAGAAACCAGAACAGACTGGCAAACACCGCATCCGCCCCATTCTCGAGCATCGATTCGGTGGCGGCAGCCGCCACCCCGCGCTCATCCAGCGCGGCCGCATCCCGGCTGACAATCCGGGCCACCTGTGTGCGAGCCTCGTCCAGCCGGTGTCCGGCCAGCGGGCGGGCGACGGCCAGACCGTGCTCGGCGAGACCGCGCAACGACAACGCCAACCAGAGCGTGAGAACTTCCAGGACCAGCAACAGCGCTGGCGACAGCATCCCGACCAGCAACCAGAGCGCCAGGGTAACGGGAACCACGAGAGCCAGCACCGCCAGGACACCCCGGCCAATGCCCGCCGGCCGGGAGCGGTTGACCTGATGCTCAACCCATCCAGCGAGCTGCCCAAAGCCGACCACCGGGTGCCAGCGCCGGGGCTCACCCAGCCACCGATCCAGCACCAGCGCTGCAGCACACACCGCCACCGATTCCAAAAAACCGTCCAAAGATAGGGCTCCATAGCTATCAGGTTCCGTCAGGAACGACAGTCTACTCGACCCAAAGCCAACCTTGACACCGTTTCAGACTCGGTGGAGTATCGGGCGCCTGTCTCACCCGACTGGAATCATGCCATGACCCTGCCCGACTGCTGGACCCGGCCCCTGCCCCGAACCGACGAACATTGCCGCGAACAGGCCCGCCAGAGACAGTCTGTGCTGACCAAGCCGCCCGGTTCCCTCGGCACGCTGGAGCAGATCGCAATTACCTTGAGCGGCCAGCAGGCAACCGCAACGCCGGCCGTCGACCGGGTTCACATCGCCGTCTTTGCCGGTGACCACGGTGTCTGTGCGGAGGGCATTTCTGCCTTCCCGCAAGCGGTGACGGCCCAGATGATTGCCAACTTTGCCCATGGCGGCGCCGCGATCAGCGTTATGGCACGGCACCTTGGCGCGTCACTGGAGGTGGTCAACCTGGGAACCGTGGGTGAGGTGCCAGGCGGACTCAACGGTGTGATGGACGCGACCATCAGGCCGCAAACAGGGAACCTGGCCCTGGAACCGGCCATGACCGAAAGCGAGGTCGGCGCGGCCCTGACGGCAGGGGACCACGCCGCCCAACGGGCGGCCGAGGCCGGAGCCCAACTGTTCATCGCCGGGGATATGGGCATTGGCAACACCACCGCAGCCACGGCGCTGGCCTGCTGCCTGTTGGGTCAGAATCCGGATGCGCTATCCGGGCCCGGTACCGGCCTCGATGCCCGGGGCGTCTGTCACAAGGCGGAGGTCATCAAACGGGCGCTGGGTCGGCACGGCGAGGACCAGTCGCCCATGGGCGCTCTCACGTCGCTGGGGGGATTGGAAATTGCGGCCATCGTCGGCGCGATCCTGGGGGCCGCGGGCCGCCGGATTCCGGTGTTGATTGACGGCTACATTGTCTCTGTCGCGGCGTTGGTGGCGGTCCGCCAGCAACCGGAACTCGGCCAGTGGCTGTATTTCGGACACCAGTCCGCCGAGCCCGGCCATCGTCGGGTCCTCGATGCCCTGGCGGCCTCGCCCCTGCTATCGCTCGGGATGCGCCTGGGGGAAGGCAGTGGCGCGGCGGTGGCAGTCCCCCTGCTGCGTTCCGCCTGCACCCTCCACAACGGCATGGCCAGCTTTGCCGATGCCGGCGTCAGTGACAGGAGCTAGATCATGACCCGGGACAGTCAGCAGCCAACCGCCGACACCTCGTTCCTCGACCTGATCCGCCACGGGGAACCCGAGGGCGGCCCCATGTTTCGTGGCAGCCAGGACGACCCCCTGAGTGAGACCGGCTGGAAACAGATGCGCGCTGCCATCTCCGACAGCGACTGCTGGGACGCGGTACTGACCTCCCCCCTGCAACGCTGCCGCCAGTTCGCCGAGGAAGTTGCCGATACCCGAAACCTGCCACTCTTCGTGGAGCCGGATCTGCGGGAAGTGAGCTTTGGCGCCTGGGAAGGCCGGACGTCTCAGCAGATCCTGACCGACTTCGGTGATCAGCTGAACGCGTTCTGGAACGATCCCACCTCCACCACTCCGCCCGAGGGCGAGCCCATCGAGGCGTTTTATCACCGGGTAACCCGCGCCGGGGAGCTCTGGCAGCGCCGGCTGGCCGGCCAGCGGGTTCTCGTGGTGTGCCACGGGGGCGTGATCCGGATGCTGCTCGCAGATGTCCTGCACATTCCGCTGTCGCGCTCATTTGCGGGTTTTGCCGTCCCCTACGCCTGCCGAAGCCTGATCCGGTTCGACCGGAGCGAGCACGGACTGTTGCGGAGCCTGCTTCGCCACGGCGGCTAGAATCCGGACCCTTTCAGGATCTGGGGCAAACCGGCCACCGACAGCACCACACGGTGACAGCGGGCGGCCAACGCCTGGTTCAGCCAACCCAGCTCGTCGGCAAAGCGGCGGGTCAACGGGTCCATGCCAATCGTACCCAACCCCACTTCGTTGCTGACGATCGCCACCGGGCCGGGGTAGCCGGGCAGACTCTCGAGAAACCGGTTGCGTTCGGACTCGAACACCCCATCACGGGCAAACAGCAGGTTGCTGACCCACAGGCTCATACAATCAATCAGGAGCCCGGGTGGATGGTCTGATCGCGCCTGGGTTTCCAGCACCCAGGCCAGGTGCAGGGGTTCCTCCACCAGCCCCCAATGGTCGGGACGGCAGTCTCGGTGGTGGGCAATCCGGGCGGCCATCTCGTCGTCGCCGGCAGTCGCTGTCGCAACGTAGGTGACCCTGTCCCAGGCCACTGCCACGGACTCCGCCAAGGCGGTCTTGCCGGACCGGATTCCGCCCAACACCAGAGTGTGAGCCCTCGCCTGCGTTCCTGTATTCATACTGCGGGTTCCTTCAAAGCGTCCGTGGTGGTTCGCGAAATCATGTCACGGAGCGCGGTTTCAAAACCAGACGTTTTGCCGGATGGTTACTGTTTGCGCCCCCTGTTATATTCGATAATCAAACCATTGCCTTAGCCAATTATCAGGGAGCGTTATGCAGGCCGAGCTCATCGACATCCGCAACCACCTCGCCAACTACCCGCCGTTTGACGAGATACCCGAGGAACTTCTGGACCGGGTGGTGGCCAACATTGAAGTCGAGTACTTCCGCGCCGGCAGCACCATTCTCGAGTTCGGTAAATCCAACCACTGGCTGTACTACATTCGCAGTGGCGCGGTGGAGATTTTCCGGCGTTCCGGCGAACTCTACAATCGCATCAGCGAGGGCGACATCTTCGGCCAGTTTGGTTTGTTGATGAACCAGAAAGTCCGCTTTCCCGCCAAGGCCCTCGAAGACACCTTGGTCTATCGTATTCCGGAAGAAACCTTCCAGTATCTGTTCGAAACTGATGACAACTTCGCCGATTTCGTGGAAGTCGAAGACAAATCGCGCCTTCGCTCGGCCCTGTCCCGGCGGGAAAAATCCAACGAACTGATGACCTCCCGGGTCACCCGGCTAATCTCGCGGGAGCCGGTATCGGCGCCCTGCACCGTGCGCCTGCAGGAAGCAGCGCGGATCATGACCGATCACGGCGTGTCGGCGCTGCTGCTGATGGATGACCACGGCGACCACCCCGGGCTCAAGGGCATCATCACCGACCGCGATCTGCGCACCCGTGCCGTCACTGAAGCCCTGCCTTCGGAAACGCCCGTCTGCGACATCATGTCCGAAGACCTGATCACCATCCGCGCCAGTGCCTTCATCTTTGAAGCCATGCTCACCATGCTGCACAACAACGTGCACCATCTGCCGGTGATGGAGCGAAAAGAAGTCCGCGGGGTGATTGCCCTGGCGGACATCGTCAAGTACGAGAGCCAGAGCAGCCTGTATCTGGTGAGCAACATCTACCACCAGCAGGACGTGGCCGGCCTGAAGAAAATCAGCCGGGATGTTCGCGACAGCTTCGTTCGTATGGTCAACGAGGACGCCAACTCACACATGATCGGCAGTGCCATGGCAGGAATCGGGCGCAGTTTCACCCAGCGTCTGCTGGAGCTCGGAGAAGAAAAGCTCGGACCACCGCCGGTGCCCTATTGTTTCATGGCCCTCGGCTCCATGGCCCGGGATGAGCAACTGGTGGTGACCGACCAGGATAACGCCATGATCCTGGACGACAGCTTCGTGCCGCAAGAGCACGATGCCTATTTTCTCGCCCTCGCCAAGTTCGTCAGCGATGGCCTGGCCGAGTGTGGCTACACCTACTGCACCGGCGACATCATGGCCACCAACCAGAAGTGGCGGCAGCCACTGAGTGTCTGGAAAACCTATTTCATCGACTGGATCGAAAACCCCAAGGCCGAGGCCCTGCTGAACAGCAACATCTTCTTCGACCTGGACGGCATCCATGGCAAGACCGAATTTGCCGAAGAGCTGAAAACGCTGGTGGCCGAGAGGGCCAGCAACAGTCAGCGCTTCCTGACCCTGCTGGCCCGCAATGCGCTGAACCGAACGCCACCGATCGGCTTCTTCCGGAGCTTCGTTCTGGAGGAAGATGGTCAGCAGCGCAAGACCTTTAACCTGAAACGCCGGGGCACGGCGCCGCTGTCCGACCTCATTCGCGTGCACGCCCTGGCTTGCGGTTCCCGGGCCCAGAACTCGTTCGAACGCCTGAAGGCCATTGGCAAGACCAAACTCATTCTGGACGACGATCTGGGCAACCTGCGCGATGCCCTCGAATTCATTGCTATTGTGCGGATCCGCCATCAGGCCCTGGCCATCGAAGACGGTCGCGAGCCGGACAACAACGTGCGACCGGAGGACCTGTCGCCGTTCGAGCGCAGTCATCTGAAAGACGCCTTCCAGGTGGTCAGCAACGCCCAGAAGTTCCTGAGATTCCGTTACAACGCAGGGGTAGGCCGCAATGTCCAGTGAGTCCGCGAGCGACACCACAGGCAACCCGAGCTGGCCGGAACGCTACCAGACCCTGGCGCGGGAAGCGCGCAGTCCTCTGCTCAAAGCGTTTTACCAGGCCGGCTGCGTTGCACCGGACACGCCGATGTCCGACGTGCCGATGGTGGCCCTGGATTTCGAAACCACGGGGCTGGATGCCAATCAGCACTCCATCGTCAGTGTGGGTATGATTCCCTTCTCCCTGAACGGGATTCGGCTGGGTGCCGCGCGGCACTGGGTGGTTCGCCCGAAGCTGCCTTTGCACCAGACCTCGATCGAGATCCACGGCATTACCCACACCGACATTGCCGAAGCACCGGACCTTGAAGAAATACTGGATCAGATCTTTGGCCTGCTTAACGGCCGGGTTCCGGTGGTGCACTATCGCAACATTGAGCGGGAGTTTATGGACGTTGCCTTGAAGTGGCGATTGGGCGAGGGCATCCGGTTCCCGGTTCTGGACACCATGGCCATCGAGGCGCATCTCTATCCGGACCGGCACCCATCCCGGTGGCAACGGTGGCTGGGCAAGCGTCCTGTCTCGATCCGGCTCAGTGACAGCCGCTCCCGGTATGGGTTGCCGCATTATGCGGCCCACAATGCCCTGATCGACGCCATCGCGACGGCGGAACTGCTGCAGGCACAAATCTACCACCATTTCAGTCCGCAAACGCCGATCAGGGAACTCTGGCTTTAGCAGCCCTGGCCTTAAATGTTCTGGCCGCCAGTCACCTCGTCGATGTAATCGCCGTAGCCACGGGCTTCCATCTCTTCCAGCGGGATAAACTCCAGCGCCGCCGAGTTCATGCAGTACCGCAGGCCGGTGGGCGCAGGACCATCATTAAAGACGTGCCCGAGGTGTGAATCCGCGTAGCGGCTGCGGATCTCGGTGCGGGTAGTAAAGAAGGATTTGTCCTCCCGCTCCACCACCACATCGTCTGCAATGGGTCGGGTAAAGCTGGGCCAGCCGGTGCCGGACTTGTACTTGTCCCGTGAGGAAAACAGCGGTTCGCCGGACACAATGTCCACGTACAGCCCCGGTTTCTTGTTGTCCCAGTAGCGGTTATTGAACGCGCGTTCGGTGCCGTCTTCCTGGGTGACCTCGTACTGGATGTCCGTGAGTCGCTGCTTGAGCGCTGCCTGGTCAGGCTTCACGAAGCTCTCCGGGTCGAAGCCATCACCCGCCGTGCCGGTCTTCATCGCCCCCGGCTGAAACCGGGAGAAGTCCAGCTCATAATCCTCACCATACACTTTCTCGATGAACTGGTAGCGACCGGAGTTGAAGGTGTAGAAGTTGTAGCGCAGCGGATTCTTCTTGTAGTAATCCTGATGGTACTTCTCCGCCGGGTAGAAGGTGTCCAGCGGCACGATTTCAATCACGACAGGCTTCTCGTACACACCAGACGCCTGCAATTCAGCCTTGGCAGCTTCGGCAAGGCGCTTCTGCTCGGCATCGTGGTAGAAAATGGCCGGGCGATACTGCTGGCCCCGGTCCACGAACTGGCCGTTGGCGTCGGTCGGATCCATGATGCGCCACAGGCCTTGCAGCAGCCCTTCATAGGTCATCTGGTCCGGGTCGTAATACACCTGCACAGCCTCGGTGTGGCCGGTGGACCCGGACGACACCTGCTTGTAGCTCGGATTGGGTTCATCACCCCCGGCATAGCCGGACACCGCCTCGACCACGCCCGGAATCTTTTCATAACCGGCCTCCACACACCAGAAACAGCCGCCGGCGAAGGTCGCCACAGCCAGATCGGGATTATTCGGAGCGAATTCGCTGCTCGGCGCAGCGTGTTTGTCCGCCGTGGCGTAGGCCGCAAACAGGGCGCCTGCGGAGCCCAGTACCAAAGCGGTGGCAATTCCAATCATCTTGCGTTTCATGAGACTTCTCCTGTGAATGATTCCATGCTGCCAGCGTATCGCCGCGGCTTCACGAAAACGTTCAGAGACTATTACGAATCTATAACGGCGCGGATTTATTGCCCGGGCAGCCAGACCCGGAACTCGGCACCGGCCAAGGCACCGTTCGTTACCGAGATGCGGCCTTTCTGGAGTTCCGCCATGCGCTGCGCAATAGCCAGTCCCAGTCCGGCATGGCCTGTCCGGGCAGCACCCGAGGCCTGGTAGAAGGGTTCAAACAGATGCTCAAGGTCGTCCGTGTCAATACCGGGGCCGACATCGGCCACGGTGATGCTGGCACCTCCGTCGCTACGCTCCACGGCGAGGGTGATACGGCTGTTGGCCGGGGCGTGGCCAATGGCGTTGCTGATCAGGTTATCGAGAATGCGTTCGGTCATGGCAATGTCTGCGGTCACCATCACCGCGTCCGCACCGACGATGTCCAGAGTCACCGCCGCGCGTTGGGCCTCGGGCTGGTGCTTCTGGACGACATCGTGAACCAGTTCGGCAATCATGCAGGGTTCCGGCGCCGGCTGTTTTTCCCGGGCTTCCAGCGCCGCCAATTCGAACAGCTCATCCACCAGCCGGCCCAGACGATGGGATTCCGCCAGTGCCACCTTCAGAAAGCGGCTTCGCTCCGTCGGGCTCAGGTCCGCCTGTTTGATCTGCAGGGCCTCCAGGTAGCCCTGAATCGAGGCGAGCGGCGTGCGCAGATCGTGGGACACCTGGGCGACCAGCTGACGCCGCTGATGGTCCTTGTCCTTGAGCAGGTCGAGCTGGGCGGCAATGCGGCGGGCCATCTGGTCAAAGCGCGCGGTCAGGTAATCGATGTCATCGCCCCGGGCCGGAAGCCTATCGGGAGGTTCGGCCATGACCACGCCCGTCTCACCGGCCTCAAAGCACTCGACCCGCTCGGTCAGGCGCGACAGCCGGCGGGTCAGTAGCCGGAAAAACACCAGCCCCGCCAGCAGCCCCACAAACAGACTCACTGCCAACGCACCGGCGCCCATCTGCAGCAGCCGGTCGCTGTGCACCATGCTCTCGGCGGTGTCGTATTCCTCGCCCCGCAACACGACGTAAAGGTAGCCGGAGGGATTCGCTTCCGACGGAACCGGCGTCACCGAAAATACCTTGCGCCGATCGTGGCTGCGCGGATCGTCCCCGGGCAGCGGGTAGACCTCCGGGTTGGATAGCAGGGTCTGGATCGGTGCCAGGGACACCCGATTGCGTTTGATCTTGTCGGGATCGGCCGAGTAGGACAGGATCCGCCCCTCGCGATCGAGCAGGTAAATCTCGATGCTGGGGTTGATGGTCATGTAGAGCTCGAACAGTTCCTTGAGTGCGGCGCGATTGAGACGGCCATCGGTCACCAGGTTGCGGTCAGAGACCAGATTGCGGGCCAGGTCCCGGTTGAGTTCCTGGTTGACCGCGGCGGTGTATTCCCGCACGGAGTAAAGGCTCAGCGCGGTAAACAGTCCGCCCACGATTACCAGCAACAGGAACAGGCCCAGAGCCAGTCGGGCATAGAGGGTTCTGAACACCGACAGCGCCATGGATCAGTCCATAAACCGGTAACCGACGCCCCAGACGGTCTGGACGTAACGGGGTTCGGCCGGATCGGCCTCAATCTTGTTGCGAAGCCGGTTGATGTGGGTGTTCACGGTGTGTTCGTAACCCTCGTGGTTGTAGCCCCAGACCGAATCCAGCAGCTGGGCCCGGCTGAAGACCCGGCCGCGGTGGCTGGCGAAGTGCCAGAGCAGGTCGAATTCCCGTGCGGTCAGTTCCACTTCCCGGTCATCGACAAACACCCGACGACGTACCGGGTCTATGCGCAATCCGTCCACTTCCAACAGTCCCGCCTCGGCCTGGGTTTGCTCGCGCGCAGACAGGGCATCCACCCGACGGAACAGGGCCTTGATGCGGGCGGCCAGCTCAGCCACGCTGAAGGGCTTGGTAAGGTAATCGTCGGCGCCCATTTCCAGCCCCAGCACCCGGTCCAGCTCGGTGCTTTTGGCGGTCAGCATCAGCACCGGGACATAGCCAGGGCTGGAACGGATCTCACGGCAAACCGAGAGCCCGTCCAGACCCGGCAGCATCAGGTCCAGAATCACAAGATCCACGTCACCCTGGCGAAAACGCTCAAGGCCGTCGTCCCCGCGATCGACGAGAATCGCCTCCATCCCCAGGTCCGTCACCTGCATACGCACAAGCTCACCGATGCCCGGGTTGTCCTCAATGATCAGTACGGTTCTTGTCATGGTCTCCTGGCTCTGATTCCTTGCTCTGGCAACAACGCGACTCGGTCGCGTCTACTGCATGCCGTCCTTGTCGTCCATGGTGTCGTCGTCCATGGACATGTCGTCTTCGTCCATGGTGTCCTTCTTCATATCGTCCATGCCCCCGGACTCCATGGAGTCATCGTTCATACCGTGCCCCATGTCATCAGCCATGTCATCCTTTTCCATGCCATGGTCGGACATGCCCTGTTCCATGGTGTCGTCTTCCATCATGCCACCCTCGTCCTTCATGTCGTCGGCGGCGGCAAACATCGGCGCCAGACTCAGACTGGCGATCGCAAGCATTCGGGTCAGTTTTCTCATTGTGATCTCTCCGTGTTGTTCGTAAGAATTGCGCCGGCGCTTCGCACCGACAACACGGACAGCGTGGCAGCAAGGGCTCACGACCGGATCACACCCTGGTAAAGAGTCTATAGCGGAAATATCACAAAACCATCACGCCCGCGCGGGGGAGCAGCGGGCGCGACCGGACTGGCGCTCAGCCGTTACCGGGCCAGAAAGCCGGTGAGCCGTTTCCGGACGATAGCCTCGGCATCGGCCATGATCCGGCTGACCAGTTCCTCGCAGGTGGGGATGTCGTGAATCAGGCCGGCCACCATGCCACAACTCCAGGCCGCTTCGTCCATCTTGCCTTCCTGCAGGACCAGCCGTCCTTTGGCACCGGTAACCAGGTGCCGGATGTCGTCAATGGTTTCGGCCTCACCCTTCTCTCGTTCGATCCGGACAATCTCCTCCACCGCGGCATTGTTCATGACCCGTTCGGTGTTGCGCAGGTTACGCATGATCAGCCGGGTCTGGAGTTCATCGGCCTCCAGAATGGCCTGTTTGACGTTGTCGTGAATCGGGGCATCCTTGGTTGCCAGAAAGCGCGTGCCCATGTTCATGCCCTCGGCGCCCAGCGCCATGGCCGCCACCAGGCTACGGCCATCCGCCATGCCACCGGAGGCAACAAACGGAATGCTCAGCTCTTCGGCAGCTCGGGGCAACAGAATGAAATTGGGGATATCGTCCTCACCCGGATGGCCACCGCACTCAAAACCGTCGACACTGGCGGCATCGCACCCGATCGACTCGGCTTTCAGGGCGTGCCGCACGGAGGTGCACTTGTGGATCACCTTGATACCCGCCGCCTTGAGCTGGGGCATGTATTTTTCAGGACTGCGACCGGCGGTTTCCACCGCCTTGACGCCCCCGGCAACAATGGCGTCGATATACTCGGGATAGGGCGGTGCCTTGAAAGAGGGCAGAAACGTCAGGTTCACTCCGAACGGCCGATCGGTCATTTCGTGACAGCGGGCGATTTCCCGGGCCAGGTCCTCCGGCGTCGGCTGGGTGAGTCCGGTGATCATACCGAGACCGCCGGCATTCGACACGGCCGCGGCCAGTTCCGCGTAGCCGACGTGGTGCATGCCGCCCTGAATAATCGGGTAGCGGATGCCGAACAATTCAGTGATTCGGGTGTTCATAGCGGGTTTCCTGTTTTGTCGTTAGAATGATTCGAAACTCCGGCACGAGGTTTCAGTGACAGAGAAAACAACAACCAGAGCGACACCCGCCGATGCCTTCAAGCGGGCCCGGCGCATGTGGCTCAAGGGTGAACGCATTCACCTGGCATCGTTGTCTGACGAGCTCAACATCGGTCGTGCCACGCTGTTTCGCTGGGTCGGTAACAAGGATCTCCTGATCGGGGAGGTGCTCTGGTCGCTGTACGAGCCATTGCGGCTGGAGGCGCTGTCGACAACGCCCGGGCAGGGCGTGGATTTTGTTGTTGGCGTGTACCGACGCATCAATTCCACCATCCTGCATTTCGAGCCCCTGCGCCGGTTTATCAACCAGGATCCGGAGTACGCTCTCAAGATCCTGACATCCTCACAATCCACCCTGCACAGCCGGACTGTGGAGGCCAATACCCGAACCCTGAAGGATCAGGTGGCCTCCGGTTACATCAGCCCGCCCATGAACATTGAGAGCCTGTCCTACTTCATGGTGCGCCTGGCCGAATCCTGCCTCTACAGCGACATCATCGGCGGGCGCGAGCCTCGGGACGAAGAGCTGGAAGATGCCTGCACGGCTGTTCGGATTCTGCTTGGCGGCAAGGCTTAGGTCCGGAGTCTGGCCCCTGGGGCGCGGTACCTTTTCTTCTGGGAAAAACAACTCGCTGCGCTCAGACATTTTTTCCCGACAGAAAAGGCACTCCACCCCAGGGGCCGAGCCGACTTCGGGGGTTAGAGCTGGAGTGAGCGCACTTCCAGGAATTCCTCCAGACCCCACTTGCCGAATTCACGGCCAATGCCGGAGTGGCCAAAGCCGCCGAACGGCGCCTGGGGATTGAAAGCACCGCCGTTGACGGTCACCTGCCCGGTGCGCAGCTTGCTCGCCACCTTTTTCGCCTTGTCCTGATCCGCCGACCAGACCGCACCCGACAGCCCGTATTCGGTACCGTTGGCGATGCGAATGGCTTCGGCTTCATCGCTGTAGGGAATGATGCTCAGTACCGGGCCGAAGATCTCTTCCTGGGCGATGCGGCTGTCCGGTTTGACGTTGCCGAACACCGTGGCCTTCACAAAGTAGCCCTGGTCACAGCCGTCCGGGGCTTCCGGGCCGCCGGCAACCAGGGTCGCGCCTTCCTCAATGCCAAGACGGATGTAGTCGAAGACCCGGTCGCGCTGTTGTGCGGACGCCAATGGCCCGAGACGGGTCGTTTCCTCGAGCGGGTTACCCGGGGTCATTTTCGCCACGGCGGCAGCCGCCAGCTCACAGGCTTCGTCGTGTTGGTCGGCCGGCACCAGCAGTCGGGTGAGCGCGGTGCAGGTCTGCCCGGAGTTCAGCAGGCAGTTGTTCACGGTGCCTTTCACCGCAGCCCCCAGGTCGGCATCCGGCAACACCACCGACGCTGATTTACCACCCATTTCCAGGGCGATGCGCTTGAAGTCATCCGCGGCGGCATGGGCAATGAGGTTGCCGGTCCGGGTGGAGCCGGTAAAGGACACCATGCGGACGTCCGGATGCTTGATCAGGGTGTCACCCACGGTCTGGCCGAGGCCGGAGACCAGGTTGAACACGCCTTTCGGAAGATCCGTGCCGTCCAGTATTTCGGCCAGGATATAGGCGCTCTGCGGCGCGATCTCGGACGGTTTGAGCACGATGGTACAACCGGCGGCGATTGCCGGCACAATTTTCAGGATGACCTGGTGCAGCGGGTAGTTCCATGGCGTAATACAGCCGACCACACCCACCGGCGCATACTGAACTTCAGAGTTGCCGTATTGCTCGGTGAAGGGGAAATCCTGCAACAGTTTCAGGTAGGATTTTGTCATGGTCGCCGGCATACCGGCCTGGATCGCGGTGGCCAGTTTGATCGGCATCCCCACTTCGCGGCAGATGGTTTCAGCGATTTCACCACTGCGCTCCTTCAGCCCGGCATGGAGTTGCTCGAGGACCTTGATGCGCTGCTCCAGGGTGCTTTCCGACCAGTTTTCAAAGGCGCGGTCCGCGGCCGCGATGGCCTGCTCCATTTCTTCCCGGCCCGACGACGGAACCCGGGCAATCACCTCACCGGTTCCGGCTTCGTGCACATCCAGGGTGTCACCATTCCAGTCCACCCACTGCCCGTTGATGTAATTCCTGCTTAGATCGTTCATAGGGTTTCTCCTGATTCAGTCAAAGACAATCACGCCTCGGGCGTTCTTGCCTGCCACCATATCATCGAAAGCCTGGACGGCATCCTCAATCGGATAGGTGCGGGTGACGAGTTCGTCCAATTTCAGTTTGCCGGCCTGGTAGAGGCCGAGAATACGCGGAAAATCGTGCTGCGGACGGGCCGAACCCAGCCAGCTGCCCTTCAACGTTCGCTCGTCGGCGGGCAGGGTCAGGGTGGTCACCGAGGTCTTATCCTTGGGATCGGCCACGCCCACCACCACTGCAGTGCCACCGCGGCCCAGGCTCTTGTAGGCCTGTTCCACCACCGGGCCGGCACCGACGCACTCGAAGGCGTAATCGACGCCACCCGTCAGTTTCTTGACCGTCCGGGCGGGGTCGTCCACCTCGTTAATGTTCACCGTGTGCGTGGCACCGAACTCCCGGGCCATGTCCAGCTTCCGGTCGTTGCTGTCCACGGCAACGATCATTTCCGCGCCCGCCGTGGCGCAGCCCTGGATAGCATTCAGGCCCACGCCGCCGATTCCGAACACGGCAGCGCGGGAACCGGGTTCCAGCCGGGCGGTGTTGAACACAGCCCCCACGCCGGTCATGACCGCGCAGCCCACCAGGGCAGCGTTCTGCATGGGCACCTTGTCGTCCACCTTGACGCAGTTATCAACGTGCATGGTGGCGTACTCGGCCATCACGCCACAGGCACCGAAGACATTGAGCGACTCGCCGCTGGCGCCCTTGGTGCGGACGCTGCCGTCGGGCAGCGTGAACATCGCCTTGCGGGCATTTTCGCAGAGAACCGGACGACCCCGGACACACTGGCGACACTTGCCGCACATGGAGATGAAGGTGCTGACCACATGGTCGCCTTCCTGGAAATCGGTTACGCCCTCGCCCACTTCAATAACCACGCCGGCGGCTTCGTGACCGAGCACCAGGGGTGGCGGGTAGGGAATCTTGCCCGTCGTCGCCGACAGATCGCTGTGACAGACCCCACAGGCGGCGATCTTGATGGTGATTTCATCCCGCTTGGGGCCTTCTACGGTGATGGTTTCAACCTGAACGGGCTGGCCCCATTCCCGGCAGACCACAGCCTTGGCTTGTCTATCCATTCGCTTCAAACTCCCGTGCCAGTTCTTGTTAGAAGTGTTCGTCCACCATGTCCAGCGCGGTGGTATCCACGGCCTGCAGCAACTCGGCGGTATGGATCACGCTGGGCAGTTCGTACCGGGCGAAATAGTCGCAGGCTTTCACTTTACCCTCATAGAATTCCTGCGTCTGCACACCATTATCGGCCAGGCCGGACAGCGCGCGCAGGGCCTGGCGCAGCCAGAGCCAGCCAACGACCAGGTGACCGAAGGTGTCGAGATACAGGGTGGCGTTGGCCAGGGCCTTCTCGGTGTTGCCACGCTGTTTTTCGACATTGATGGCATCGGTCGCCGCTGCCACCGCGCGCACCGCGGCGTCGAGCCGATCCGCCGACTCTGCCAGCCGGACGTTTTCGCGGGCCTCCGCCAGGGTTGCTTGTATCCGGCGCATCAGCGCCCGATAGTGCTCACCACCGGCCATAGTGACCTTGCGCCCGAGCAGATCGATGCCCTGGATACCATGGGTGCCCTCGTGAATCGGATTCAGCCGGTTATCCCGGTAGAACTGCTCCACCGGGTATTCCCGCGTGTAACCGTAGCCGCCGTGAACCTGGATGGCGAGGCTGTTGGCCTCAAGGCAGTACCGGGACGGCCAGGATTTGATGACCGGCGTCAGCAGGTCCAGCAGACCCGCGGCCTGCCGGCGTTGGGCATCGGTGGCCGCATGCTTTTTCTCGTCCACCAGCATGGCGCCCTCCAGGCACAGGGCGAGGCCGCCCTCAACGTAGGCCTTCTGGGCCAGCAGCATGCGCCGGATATCGGCGTGCCGGATCAACGGAACCTGGGGTGTGGCCGGATCCTTTTCGCCGACCGGCCGCCCCTGACGGCGCTCCCGGGCGTACTCCAGGGCATGGAGGTAACCGGTGTAACCGAGCATGACCGAGCCAAGCCCGACCCCAATGCGGGCCTCGTTCATCATGTGGAACATGGCGGCGAGGCCTTGATGGGGCTCGCCCACCAGATAGCCCACAGCCCCGGCCCGCTCACCGAAATTGAGCATGGTCGAGGTGGTGCCCCGATAGCCCATCTTGTGGATCAGGCCGGCCAGGGCGACGTCGTTACGGTCACCCAGACTATCGTCATCGTTGACCAGGAACTTGGGAACCAGAAACAGGGAGATACCCTTCACCCCGGGCGGCGCATCCGGCAGGCGCGCCAGTACCATGTGAATGATGTTTTCACTGAGTTCGTGATCGCCGCCGGAGATGTAGATCTTGCTGCCGAACAATCGATAACTGCCATCGGACTGCGGTTCGGCACGGGTGCGCAGATCGCCGAGGGAGGAGCCGGCCTGGGGTTCGGTCAGGCACATGGTGCCGAAAAAGCGCCCGGCCATCATCGGTTCGGCGTAGCGCTTCTGCTGCGCCTCCGAGCCCTGTACCATGATCAGATTGGCGGCGGCAATGGTCAGTCCGGCGTAGCCCTGGGTGCCGACATTCGCGCCCTTGAGCAGGCCGACACACATCTGGGCGACCGCCGCGGGCAACTGCATGCCCCCACGCTCGTAATCCTGACTGGCCGCCATCAGGCCGGTCTCCCGCAGCACATCCAGTGCCCGTTTGACTTCCGGTCGCATCACCACCCGACCCTGTTCGAACCGGGGTTCTTCCTCGTCCACCAGTCGGGCGTGGGGCGCAAATTCCTCCGCCGCCACTTTCAACGCCAGGTCGAGAGCCGCCTGCAGGGTCTCCCGGCTGTGATCGGCATAACGATCAAACCCCAGGACCCGTTCGACATCGTGCAGTTCAAACAGTTGGAACGCCAGATCCTCGGGGTTGATGATCTTCTGCGGCATGGAGCCCCCTTACACCACCTCGAACAGGCCGGCAGCGCCCTGGCCACCGCCAATGCACATGGTGACCACAACGTACTTGGCGCCACGACGCTTGCCTTCGATCAGGGCATGGCCGGTCAGGCGCGAGCCGGTTACGCCGTACGGGTGACCGACAGCAATGGAGCCGCCGTTGACGTTGAGTTTCTCCATCGGGATGCCGAGCCGGTCCCGGCAATAGACCACCTGGGAGGCGAAGGCCTCGTTCAGCTCCCACAGATCGATGTCGTCCATGGTCAGGCCATTGCGCTCCAGCAAGCGCGGAATCGCAAAGACCGGGCCAATGCCCATTTCATCCGGCTCGCAGCCGGCGACGGCAAAGCCCCGGAAGATGCCCATGGGTTCGATGTTGTTCTTCTCGGCGTAGGTGCTGTTCATCACCGTGCACACCGAGGCACCGTCGGACAGCTGGCTGGCATTGCCGGCGGTGACAAACTGATCGTCACCGCGCACCGGGTTCAGACCCTGAAGCCCCTCAAGCGTGGTGTTGGGGCGATTGCACTCGTCCCGGTTCAGGGTCACGTCTTTCTGGCTGACTTCGCCGGTTTCCTTGTCCTTCACCAGCATGGTGGCATCGAACGGCACGATCTCGTCATTGAACTTGCCCGCTTCCTGCGCCGCCGCCGTTCGCTGCTGGGACAACAGGGCGTACTCATCCTGGGACTCGCGGCTGACCTTGTAGCGCCGGGCCACAATGTCCGCAGTCTCAATCATCGACAGGTACAGCTCCGGCTTGTGCTTCATCAGCCAGTCATTGGTCGCGTGGAAGCTGTTGAGCTTGTCGTTCTGGACCAGGGAAATGGATTCGACCCCGCCGGCCACCATCGCCGGCACCCTCTCCGACACCACCCGCTGGGCGGCGATGGCAATGGACTGGAGCCCGGAACTGCAGAACCGGTTGATCGACAGACCCGCCGTGGTGGCCGGCAGGCCGGCGCGGATCGCGGCCAGCCGAGCCATATTCTTACCCTGGGCCCCCTCGTGGAACGTGGCCCCGAGGATCACGTCCTCCACCACATGCGGGTCGATCCCGGCGCGCTCGACGGCGTGCCGGATCACATGCCCGGCCAGGTCAACACTGTGGGTGTTGTTGAGGGCGCCACGGTAGGACTTACCCAGACCGGTACGGGCGGTGGAAACAATCACTGCATCAGACATAACTACTTACCCCAATCGATTTAGAGATCCGCGAAGGACTTGCCCTCGGCAACCAGTTTTTTCAGCAACTCCGAGGGCTGCCACTGATCGCCACCAAGGTCGTCGTAATACTTTTCCACCGCCCCGAGAATGGTGTCGAGGCCAAGCTGGTCGGCCCAGAACATGGGGCCACCCCGATAGGCCGGGAAACCGTAGCCGTAGATCCACACCACATCGATATCCAGGGCCCGGTCAGCAATGCCCTCTTCGAGGATCTTGGCGCCTTCGTTGATCATCACATACATGCAGCGTTCCAGGATTTCCTGATCGCTGATGTCGCGGGGCGTAATG
Source organism: Marinobacter sp. F4206 (assembly GCF_019392195.1). Classification (NCBI taxonomy): domain Bacteria; kingdom Pseudomonadati; phylum Pseudomonadota; class Gammaproteobacteria; order Pseudomonadales; family Marinobacteraceae; genus Marinobacter; species Marinobacter liaoningensis. The sequence goes on along the minus strand of NZ_JAHXKI010000002.1, from coordinate 1,990,060 downwards.
CCCTGCTCCTTGCGGAAGTCGGCGATGAGCTCGTCCACCTGCGGATCGGGAATTGGCTTGCGGCTGCCCTCTTCATACCGGTACACACCGGCCATGGTCTTCTGACCCAGGCGATCCTGCTCCACCAGCTTGTCCATCCAGCTCGCGGGCACATTCTCACCGGCGTTGCGGCGTTCCTCGCGAATGCGGTAACCGACATCGATACCGGCCAGGTCCGACATGGCAAACTGGCCCATCGGGTAGCCCAGATCGGTCAGGACCTTATCCACCTGCTGGGGCGTGGCGCCCTCGTTAACCAGCGACATGGCCTCGGCGCCGCGCTTGTGCAGCATGCGGTTACCAACAAAGCCGTAGCAGTTGCCGACCAGCACACCCACCTTCTTGATCTTCTTCGCCATCGCCATCACCGTGGCCTTGACCTCGTCGGAGGTCTTGCTGCCGCGAACATTTTCCAGCAGCTTCATGACGTTGGCCGGGCTGAAGAAGTGCATGCCGACCACGTCTTCCGGACGCCGGGTGGCCGAGGCAATTTCGTCGATATCCAGCGTCGAGGTGTTGGATGCGAGAATGGCACCGGGCTTACACACGGCGTCCAACTTGGCAAAGATGTCCTTCTTGATCGCCATGTTTTCGAACACCGCTTCGATGACCAGATCCACCTCTTTGAAGTCGTCATAGGTCAGACTCCCGGAGATCAGCGCCATCCGCTCTTCCACCTGCTGCTGACTGATGCGGCCCTTTTTGGCGGAGTTCTCGTAATTCTTGCGGATAATGCCGAGGCCCTTGTCCAGCGCCTCCTGCTTGACCTCAACAATGGTGACCGGGATACCGACGTTGGCGAAATTCATGGCAATGCCGCCGCCCATGGTGCCGGCCCCGATAATGCCCACGCTGTTGATGTCACGTACCGGCGTATCCTTGGCCAGCCCCTTGACCTTGGACACTTCCCGTTCGGCAAAAAAGGCGTGGATCAGGCCCGCGCGCTGGGGCGACTCCATGCACTCGGTGAACAATTCACGCTCACGCTTCATGCCCTCGTCAAAGGGCAGCTCAAACGCCGCCTGCACCGCATCGACACACTTGAACGGCGAAAACAGACCCCGGGCCTTCTTCTCCAGGCTGGCGCGAAACTGGTCGAACACCTCGCTGCCCTTGTCTGCCTCCAGTTTTTCGGTCAGGTCACGCACCCGACGGACCGGCTTGCCTTCATCGGCGATTTTCTTCGCGAACGCCAGGCCGGCGGCCTTGATGTCGTTGCCCTCATCCACCGCATCGACAATGCCCAATTCCAGGGCTTCGCTGGCATCGACGAACTGACCGGTGGTGATCATTTCGAGGGCTTTTTTGGCACCGGTCAGGCGCGGCAGGCGCTGGGTGCCACCGGCACCGGGCAACAGCCCCAGCTTCACCTCAGGCAGCCCGACCCGGGCGCTGCTCAGGGCAATCCGGTAATGACACGCGATGGCCGTCTCAAGACCGCCACCCAGAGCCGTGCCGTGGATAGCCGCCACCATCGGTTTGTCACTGTTCTCATAGTGGTCCATGACCTCCGGCAACCCCGGTGACTGCATGGGCTTACCAAATTCGCGGATATCCGCGCCGGCAATAAAGGTGCGGCCGTCACACACCAGCAACAACACCTTGGCGCCGGCGTCCTTTTGCCCCTGTTCCAGTGCGGCCACAAGGCCGGAACGAACCGCATGACTGAGGGCATTCACCGGCGGGTAATTCACGGTAATGACGCCAATTGTGCCTTCGCGGCTGTAAGTTACGACCTCAGACATAAACTCTCCTCGCCTAATATGGAATGTAGTTTTAACAAGCGAAACATGGGTACGATTTAATAGGAGTTTTTCCGACGTTTCAACCATCAATTAAAGACCAGGCACAAAAAAAACCGCAGAGTTTCCTCTGCGGTTTTTTCGATAATACCTGGTAATCAAGGCACCATGGCGGTGCCGACCGGCGCTCAGACGCCCAGGGATTCGATATCGCTGGCCAGCATCGCCAACTGGTGGGCAATGGATTCGCGCAGTTTTTCACCCGACACCAGATAGGAGGGAGCGGCACAGGTCAGCGCCATAGTGGTGCCATCCTGCAGCTGGATCGGCACGCCCGCCGAGTTGATGTTCCGGTCCCATTCACCCAGAGACAGGCAGAACCCGAACTTTTCGTAGTCTTCCTTGGCGCGTTCGAGGCCCTCTTTCTTTTCAGGCCAGCCTTCCGGACCATACTTGGCCTCCATGGCGTCATCGATCATTTTCCGCGCCTTGTCACTGATGGAACAGTAGTAGGCACGGCCGGCAGAGGTGGTCGCCATCGGCAGCTTCAGACCGATATCCATGCGCAGCAGGGAGGCCTCTGGCGGCAGCCGGTTCTCCACGTAAATCATGTGCAGACGGTCGCGACAGGTCAGGCCCACTGACATGTTGGTCTGGCGGGCGAACTCGTCCATGTAGGGCTTGGCGAGCTGGCGTACCTTGAGGTTGGAGACGTAGGCATAACCCAGCGCCAGAACACCGGAACTGAGCTGGTATTTTTCCAGCTGCACGTTGTAGCTCAGGTAACCCAGCTTGGTGAGGGTGTAGGTCATCCGCGACACCGTGGGCTTGGGCAGGCCGGTAATCCGGGCGATGTCCTGGTTGCCCAGAATCACCGAGCCCTGGCTGAAGGCGCGCAGGACATCAAGCCCGCGGGAGAGCGCCTCGACGAACTTGCGGTCTTTCTCCGGCTTCACCGGTTCGCCATCACCTGAAGCAACCATCAGCTCCGGTGACGTGGTTTGTGCTTTCGACATAATTGCGGCGTCCTCCGACAGCTTCGCCTGATCCGGTGCCCGGGATATAAATCCCATGCATACAAAAGATGAGGTATTTTAATCGTTGATGAAATCAAGTACCACAAGGTCTTTTCAAAATCCGTGCCGAATGTGAAACACTCTTCCTTAATGTTTCATAAAATTAATGCAAATCGGCGACTCGCACCGGGAATCTGCGGTTTTTTTCGGCATTTTGTTTTACTCAGCAAAATAGCATAACCAGATAACCCTGACTTTTCGAACATGGAGCCCCTATGAAGGTACTTTTTGTTTCAGGTGATCCGAAACCGGAGCGCTGGACCACACCCCTCAAAACGCTGTTACCCGACGCGGAAATCTTTGTCTGGGATGCGGACGGCCCACCCGTTAACGCGGACTACGCCATCGTCTGGCAGCCCTCCGCGGCGCTGTTCGAACGGGAGAAGACCCTGAAAGCGATCTTCAACCTGGGCGCCGGCGTCGACAGCCTGATGGCGCTTCCGGCCCTGCCGCCGGCGCTCACCGTGGTGCGCCTCGAGGATGCGGGCATGTCGGTCCAGATGGCGGAGTACATCCTGCACCAGCTGGTCGAAGCCAGCCGGGGCATGGAAACCTACCGGGATCAGCAACGACAGGGTACCTGGAAAATCCATCGCCCCATCCGACGCGACGAATGGCCGGTGGGCATCCTGGGCCTCGGCCAGATTGGCCAGCGGGTCGCCCGCACCCTGGCGGACCTGGATTACCCGGTCTACGGCTGGGCCCGAAGCGAACACAGCCTGGACGGTGTAACCAGCTACGCGGGCCCCGGTGAATTGGGGCCATTCCTGAGCAACACCCGGGTGCTGGTCAACACCCTGCCCCTGACCGATACCACCCGCGACCTGATTGACTACCAGCTGCTCCGCCAGCTGCGGCCGGGCGCGTTGGTGATCAATGTGGGCCGGGGCGAATCGCTGGTCGAGGAAGACCTGCTGCAGGCTCTGGACGAAGGGCTGGTCAGCCGGGCGGTGCTGGACGTGTTCCGCAAGGAACCTTTGCCCGCCGATCATCCCTTCTGGCAACACCCGGACATCGCCGTCACGCCCCACATCTCTGCACGCACCCTGCGAGAAGCCACCGTCGAACAGATCGCAGGCAAAATCCGGGACCACGCCGGCGGCCGTCCGATCAGTGGCGTGGTCGACCGATCACGGGGTTATTAACGCCAGGATGAGCGCCAGAAATGCCAGCAACAGGGGCACCGCAATCAGTACGAACACGCCATTCCAGCGGAACGCCACTTTCCAGCGGGATATCTGCCCGAAGCGCGACAACAGCATCACCGAAGGGCCAAACGGGGACAGCATCATGGCCAGCGAAAACCCGATGACCAGCGCAACCGAGATCGGCAACGGGTCCATGCCCTCGGCAACCAGTTGTGGCAACAGGCCTGCCTGGATACTGAGCACAGTGATCGGAATGATGCCGATGGCCGACAGCAGCGGCAGCATGAGCAACCCGGCGGCCGCAAGCAGGAACACCCCGCCACCTGAGGCGACCAGACCACTCAAGGCGTCCGCCGGTATCACGGCGGACAGGGCCACACCGAGAACCGCCGAGGCGGCAAAGATAGTCATCTCGTTGCTCAACGCCGATATCTGGGCCGAGGCCTCCCGGGCAATGGCCACCGGAGACCTATCCTGCCACAGCATGTAAAGCAGGGTGACGGCGGGCACCGCCAGCATGGCCGCCGCCGACACCTTCAGTTCGGTGACGGCCACCAGTGCCGCCATGACGGAAAAGACCACCAACACCAGCACCACCAGCCTGAGTGTGCCTACCGGCCACTGCTCCAGCGCCACACGCTCGGTGCTGACCTGCCGGAACCGGCGCTGTTCAAGCAACCACCCCAGCAGAATCAGGGCCACCGCTGCCGCCGCACCAAAGGGCAGCAGCATGGACCAGCTCAGCACCGGCACCTCCCGAGTCAGGATCGCCACCGCCACGCTGGTGGGAGCAACCAGCGGCACCAGGGCAAACCCCCGCAACGCACTGATTAGCACACTGCGCAACCAGCGAAGTCGTGACGCGCCGGTGATGCCACGTTCCCGCAGGGTTTCTGACAAGGTGCCACACAGCAGATTCATCATCCCGAAGCTCAGGACCGAGGCAATGCCACAGCTCACCAGAGCGTACTTGGGATACAGCCAGACCGGGCGCCCGCCCAGCAGGACATCGTGAATCCGCCGCAACACCTCAAAGCGCCGCACCAGGCACTGCATCATGCCGAGACTGCCTAGAAACGCGGCATAGAACGCCGCATCCGACGACGCCTTGAGCAACTGAGATACCGTCAGATGCCCGCCTGCGTACAGCCACGCAGTAACAGCCAGCGCAACCAGCAAGAGGACTCGGGAGTAGCCCTGCAGTCGCCCGCCAGCCAACAGGAAACTCACCAGAAACAGCACACCCGCCAGTGCGCCCAGCGGTGGGCTGGCGATGCACATGGCCACCAGCTCCAGCGTAACGGCGATCGGCAACAGCCAGCGCTCAGCAGCCGTCATACGCACGCCGCGTTATCAACGATGGTCTCTGCTTGCATTTCACACACACCCGGATTAGTCTTTTGGCAACTGATTACAAAACTGTGTTTCGCTTAACGAAACTATACTAGCATAAATGCCCAGGCGGACCCGATAGCTTTCTTCACCAGATCCATCGGCTCACAATGACACCTGGTCCCTTTTCATAGAGGAAGCCGCCATGAGCGCCTACATCTACGACGGGTTAAGAACTGCCTTCGGCCGTCACGCCGGCGCCCTCGCCCCGGTCCGACCCGATGACCTGCTGGCCAGCGTGATCAAGGCCCTGGTGGCGCGCAATACCTTCGCCCCGGAAGCCTATGAAGACGTGATTGCCGGCAACACCAACCAGGCCGGCGAAGATGCGCGCAATCTGGCCCGCCATGCCGGCCTGTTGGCGGGACTGCCGGTGGAGACCGGCGGCCTGACCGTTAATCGCCTCTGCGGTTCTGGCCTGGCCGCGATTATTGATGCCGCCCGCGCCATTCGCTGTGACGAGGGCGAGCTGTTTGTCGCCGGCGGCGCCGAGAGCATGAGCCGTGCCCCGTTCGTGATGGCCAAGAGCGAGTCGCCCTTCAGCCGGGACCTCCGCGCTTTCGACAGCACCATTGGTGCCCGCTTTCCCAATCCCCGCATCGAGCGGGAGTTTGGGGCGGACACCATGCCCGAAACCGCCGACAACATTGCGCGGGAACTGAATCTGGACCGGAACCTGGTCGACCGGTTTGCCGCCCAGAGCCAGGCCCGCTACGACGAAGCCCGCCGCGCCGGCTTCTACACCGACGAGATTTTACCCATCGAGGTGCCACAAGGCCGCAAGAAGCCACCGCTTACGGTGAGCGAGGACCAGCATCCTCGTCCGCAGTCGACGCTGGATGCCTTGGCCGGTCTGCGCCCCCTGTTCGAGGGCGGGGTCGTCACCGCGGGCAACGCGTCCGGCATCAATGACGGCGCCGCGGCCCTGATTATCGGCTCCCGGGTGGCCGGCGAAAAGGCCGGCATGCAGCCCCGGGCCCGGATTGTGGCGTCCGCCATCGCGGGCGTGGCGCCCCACGTTATGGGTTATGGCCCGGTTCCCGCCAGCGAGAAAGCCCTGGCCCGGGCCGGCCTGACCCTCAAGGATATGGACGTGATCGAGATCAACGAGGCCTTTGCCGCCCAGGTTCTCGGTTGCACCACCCGGTTGGGTATCGACCCGACCGATTCCCGACTGAATCCGAACGGGGGCGCGATTGCTGTCGGCCACCCGCTCGGCGCATCCGGGGCCCGGATTGCACTCACTGCGACTCGTCAGCTGGAACGCAGCGGCGGCCGCTACGCCCTGATCAGCATGTGCATTGGCGTCGGCCAGGGCATTGCCGCTGTCATTGAACGGGTTAATCACTGATTTTTACTGAGGAGAAACAACATGGCTTCCACACCCTGGGATGACCTGCTGCAACTTGACAAGCAACTGGACGAGACCGAGCGTCAGGTCCGGGACAGTATCCGCAGTTTCTGCGACCAGCGCCTGATGCCGGGCATTATTGAAGCCAACCGGCACGAAAAATTCGATCGCAACATCTTCAACGAGATGGGCGAACTGGGCATGCTCGGTGCCACGCTGCCGGAAGAGTACGGCGGCCCGGGCCTGAACCACGTCTGCTACGGCCTGATTGCCCGGGAAGTGGAACGGGTTGATTCGGCCTACCGCTCGGCCCTGAGTGTCCAGTCCTCACTGGTTATTCACCCGATTCACGCCTTTGGCCAGGAAGCCCTGAAAAAGCGCATCCTGCCGCAACTGGCGTCCGGCGAAAAGGTGGGCTGCTTCGGCCTGACCGAACCCAACCACGGGTCGGACCCGGGCAGCATGGAAACCCGCGCCAAGAGAGTCGACGGCGGCTATCTGGTCAGCGGCTCCAAGACCTGGATCACCAACTCGCCGATTGCCGATGTGTGCGTGGTCTGGGCCAAGCTGGACGGCAAGATCACCGGCTTTGTGATCGAGCGCGAAGGCGCGACGGGCCTGGAAACACCGAAGATTGAAGGCAAGTTCTCCCTGCGGGCGTCCGAGACCGGCTCCATCTTTATGGACGAGGTCTTTGTTCCGGAGGAGAACAAGCTGGACGTGGAAGGCCTGAAAGGCCCGTTCAGCTGCCTGAACAAGGCCCGCTTCGGCATCAGCTGGGGCTCGTTGGGGGCCGCCGAATTCTGTTGGCACGCAGCGCGTAATTACACCCTCGAACGCAAACAGTTCGGCAAGCCGCTGGCCGCCAACCAGCTGATCCAGAAGAAGCTGGTGGACATGCAGACCGAAATCACCCTGGGCCTTCAGGGTGCCCTGCAGCTGGGCCGCATGATCGACGCCGGCGACTATTCGACCGACGCCATTTCCCTGATGAAGCGGAACAACTGCGGCAAGTCACTGGACATCGCCCGGGTTGCCCGCGACATGCACGGCGGCAACGGCATTGCCGACGAATACCATGTGATCCGCCACGTCATGAACCTCGAAGCGGTCAACACCTACGAAGGTACCCATGACGTCCACGCCCTGATTCTGGGCCGTGGCCAGACCGGTATCGCCGCGTTCAGCTGACACCACCCCGTATTGGCTGACCCCTGACCAAAAAAGCCCCTCAGGACGAGGGGCTTTTTTATGCGCTAACGGTTACCGACGACCTATTCGATATCCACCAGCACTTCGCCCGGAACGACACGGTCGCCCTTGGCGATCGCCACACTCTTGACGGTACCGCCAATGGTGGCCTTGACCTCGGTTTCCATTTTCATGGCTTCGATGATCAACACCGGGTCACCGGCCGACACCTGATCGCCTTCCTTGACCAGCACGTCGACGATGTTACCGGGCATGCTCGTGGTCACGTGGCCTTCCTTGGTGGCGCTGGCCCGGCCGCCGCTCTTGCGGCCGCCCTCACCGGCGTCGCCCTGGGACTCCAGGTGAATTTCCTCCGGCACTCCGTCCACGGTCATGTAGAAGCGGCGCTCGTTTTCACCGGTCGGGTTGGCTCCGGTCACGTCGATGTCGTAGCTCTCCCCATGCACGGTGATCTTGAACTTGGACGAGACACTGCCGCCGGAGCCACTCGGAATGGGTTCTAAGGGTTCCGGCTGGAGCGTGCCCTCCCGGCGCTGCTCGAGGTAGGCCTTGGCCTGATCCGGGAACATGGCGTAGGTCAGCACATCCTCATCGCTCTCGGCCAGCTCGCCCACCTGCTTGCGCAGTTCCTCAAGTTCGCGCGGAATCAGGTTTGCCGGCCGCTCCTCGACCAGGTCCTCGTTGCCAACGGCGCGCCGCTGCAACTCGGCGTCCACGGCGGCAGGTGCCTGGCCATACCAGCCCTGAAGGTACTTTTTCACCTCGTTGGTGATGCTGTCGTAACGCTTTCCGCCCAGCACGTTGATAACCGCCTGAGTGCCGACAATCTGGGACGTGGGCGTCACCAGCGGCGGGAAGCCCAGATCCTTGCGAACGCGGGGAATTTCCTCGAACACTTCCTGAATCCGGTCCAGCGCCCCCTGTTCCTTGAGCTGGTTGGCCAGGTTGGACATCATCCCGCCCGGTACCTGCGACAGCAGCACCGAGGTATCGACACCGTTGTAGGCGCTCTCGAACTGATGGTACTTCTTCCGCACTTCCCGGAAATGCCGGGTCGCTTTGTCCAGCAGCTCCAGATTCAGGCCGGTGTCGAAGCCGGCGTCGTGCAACGCCGCCACCAGCGATTCCGTGGGCGGGTGGCTGGTGCCGCCGGCAAAGGCCGACAACGCGGTATCGATGTGATCGACACCGGCTTCCATGGCCGCCCACTGGCACATGGGCGCCATCCCCGAGGTGGCGTGGGAGTGCAGGAACACCGGCAGATCCAGGGTGCTCTTGAGCTTGCCCACCAGCTCGGCGGTGACCGCCGGGGTCAGCAAACCGGCCATGTCCTTGATGGCGATGCTGTCCGCGCCCATCTCGGCCATGGCTTTGGCCTGCCCCAGGTAGGCATCGGTGTCGTGCACCGGGCTGACCGTATAGCACAGGGTGCCCTGAGCGTGCTTGCCGGCTTTCTTGACGGCCTTGATGCTGGTTTCCAGGTTGCGCACGTCGTTCAGGGCGTCGAACACCCGGAACACGTCGATGCCGTTTTCCGCGGCCTTGGCGACGAAGGCTTCCACCACGTCATCGCCGTAGTGGCGATAGCCCAGCAGGTTCTGCCCGCGCAGGAGCATCTGCAGGCGGGTGTTGGGCAAAGCTTTACGCAGCGTGCGCAGGCGTTCCCAGGGGTCTTCCTTCAGGAACCGGACACAGGCGTCGAAGGTGGCGCCGCCCCAGCACTCCAGGGACCAGTAACCGGCCTGATCCAGCCATTCACAGGCCGGCAGCATGTCTTCGGTCCGCATTCGGGTGGCGATCAGGGACTGGTGGGCGTCCCGCAGGATAACGTCGGTAATATGAATCTTGCGCTTGGTCATTCTGGATCTCTCCGATGTTCGGTTTACAGGCCCGCCTGGGCGGCGATAGCCGCCGCGATGGCAGTGGCGATGGCTTCAGGGCGGGTCTTTGAGCTGTACTCCAGCAGCTGTGGATTAGCTTCTACAAAGCCGGTGTTGAAGTCGGCGGCCTGGAACTCGTCGTGGCTCAGGATCTGCTGGTAGTAGGGAATGGTGGTTTTGACCCCGTAAATGCCCATGTCGTTCAGCGCCCGGCGGGAGCGGGCAATCAGCTCCGGCCAGTCCATGGCCCAGACAATCAGCTTGGCGCACATGGAATCGTAATAAGGCGGTATCTCGTAACCGGTGTACATGTTGGCGTCGGTACGCACACCCGGGCCACCGGCCGAATAGTAGCGGCTGATCCGGCCAAAGCTCGGCAAGAAGCCGTTCTTGGGATCTTCGGCGTTGATCCGGAACTGGGCGGCAAAGCCCCGATAGCTGATGTCCTCCTGTTTGAGCCACAGCGTCTCGCCGGCGGCGATCCGGATCTGGGCCTTGATGATGTCCACCCCGGTGATTTCCTCGGTGATGGTGTGCTCCACCTGAACCCGGGTGTTCATCTCCATGAAATAGAAACTGCCGTCATGGTCGAGCAGGAATTCCACGGTGCCGGCATTCTCATAGCCGCATTGTCTGGCCACCCGCCGCGCCAGGTCGCCGATGTATTCACGCTGGCTCTCCTTCAGCTGCGGCGATGGCGCCAGCTCAATCAGCTTCTGGTTGCGGCGCTGGATCGAACAGTCACGCTCGTACAGGTGCACCACGTTGCCATGGCTGTCCGCCAGGATCTGAACCTCGATATGGCGGGGGTCGATGATGCATTTCTCCAGAAACACCTCGGCGCTGCCGAACGCCTTGGTGGCCTCGGAAATCACCCGCTCGTAGTTCTGGCGCAGCTCTTTCTCGTTGTCGCACCGGCGGATGCCGCGCCCGCCGCCACCGGAGGTGGCCTTGAGCATGACCGGGTAGCCAATCTCGGAGGCCTGCCGGACCGCGTCTGCCACATCCTCCAGATTCCCCTTGGACCCGGGCGTTACCGGCACACCCGCGGCCTCGGCGGTCTGCCGGGCCTGGGTCTTGTCACCCATGGAGGCAATGGCGTCCGAGGATGGTCCGACAAACGTGATCCCCCGCTGCTTGCAGATCGCCGGCAGCTCGGCATTTTCCGAGAGAAAGCCGTAGCCGGGATGCAGGGCATCGCAGCCGGTTTCCACCGCCAGGTTGACGATGTGGTGGGGGTTCAGATACCCGGACAGCGGGTCCTGGCTGATCTGATAGGACTCGTCGGCCTTTTTAACATGCAGGGAATACTCGTCCGCCTTGGAATAAATGGCGACCGAACGTATGCCCAGCTCGCTACAGGCCCGGGCTATTCTGACTGCAATCTCACCGCGATTGGCAATCAGAAGCTTCCTAATAGCCATGGATGATACCTCCAGACTTAGGTTTGGTTGGTTGTGATGAAGCGGATTGATCGAAACAGGGCTGAGAACCAACGGGTTTCAGCTGAGACTCAGACGAAAAAGGGAGGACCTTGCGGCAGGGTGGGAAAACTCACGAGGCGAGCCGGCGGCTCAATGAAAAACAGATTCGGCGAGTGTCCCGAGTATCCCGGAAGCAGAAAACGGCCCGAGGCCGCTGAATCGGTTGGACCGGGTTCACCGAACGGGGAATCCCCGGAGGCATCCAGGAGTGCCGGTTGAAACGATCCCGGTTCATCAAATGGATGGTCTGCCGCAGGCAGGCCTGAGCCCGTGGCTCCATAGACCACCATCAGCGCCATCAACAGTATCAGGCAGAGACGATTCCGGTTTTGCGACACTCGCAGTTGAGCCATGAACATCCTTTTGGCGGGCGCTAGCTCCCAAGGTCGCACAGTTCTACCACACGTGAATTCACAGGTATGATCGTTTTTTTGAGCGTAATAATCCGTTTTTTTCGATGCTTTACACCCAGAATCCGGCTACCCGCTCCACCAGCCAGAAAGACGCAATGCCGCCAATGCCATAACTGGCCAGGCGCTTTCCGGTGTATTCAAACCATTGCATGACTCCGTCCCGATGCCGGATCGCAAGCCTGGCAAGGTACCCGGACAGCAGCACCGCACAGACAAAGCCAATCTGCCCGGCTTCCACACCGAGATTGAAGCTCAGCAGCGCCAGGGGGACATCGCCCTCGGGCAGACCGATTTCCCGCAGTGCCCCGGCAAAGCCGAAGCCGTGCAGGAGCCCGAAGGAAAACGACACCAGCCAGGGATAACGGGCGGTCAGTCGCTGGTCATCCGCCGGCCGGGCCAGTTCCGTGGCCAGGAACACAATCGACAGCGCGATCACCGCTTCCACCGGCGGGGCCGGAAGCGTGAACATGCCGAGGGTTACCCCGGCCATGGTCAGACTGTGGGCGAGGGTGAACGAAGTCAGGGCGGCAATCAGCATCTTGAAGCTCGGAATCAGGAGCAGCAGGGCGAAGACGAACAGCAGGTGATCAAAGCCTTCGAGGATGTGTTCGACCCCCAGCACGAAGTAGCTGGACAACACCGAATCAAAGGAGCCTTTCAGGGCAATGTCGAAAGAAACGACATCCGGCGTCAGCCGAGTTACCACCGGTGGCGCACCGATCTCCGCGCTGTAACGCACCAGCACGTCCGTTCGTGTGGTTTCCAGCCCGCGGACGACTATCGTGCCCCCCTCCAGTCCACCGGTGCAGGTGGCCACCCAACGACTGACAAAGGCGCGACCATCGAACTGCACCGGGCCAGGCGCCGCACGGGGGGCGCAGGTTTCGGGCAGAACTGCGGAAATCTGCATCGGTTGCCCGCGCACCTGGGGCACCCGCCAGACCACCTGCCAGCTGTCCTTACCCGCCGGTGTCAGGCTCAGGAAGCCGGGCTCAAGTGCGTGGGCCTGAAGCAATGAAGGCATGGCCATCAAGATCGCCAGAAAGATCACCGGTACCGCTCTGGTCATCGTGAAACCCCATCTACTTCCGGCAGTGAGATGTCATAGTCCGATTTCATGGCCAGCAACTGTTCTTTGCTAAGCCGTTCGGAGGCATCACGCCGCCAGGCCTCCTCCACCTGCTCCCGGATGGCCTCGAACTCGGGGAGTGTGCCCGTGATCGTCTCGGTCACTTTCACCAGATGCTGGCCATAAGCCGACTCAACCGGTCCAGCCCAGGTATCCGGTGGCAGGGTGACGAGCTGGCCAAAGAATCCGGCACCGAAGTTCGAATCCACCGTCGTCGCCGCACTGGCACGTATTTCCGGGGCCAGCAGGGTGGCCTGGCCAACCTCGCTCGGCGGCCTGCCGCCCTCCAGTTCCTTGAGTGCGGCCGCCACGGCGGCCTTCTCCACCGCCGGGCCCAGGAAAACCTGCTGAAACCCGACCCTGGGCCGGGTCGCAAACCGCTCCGGATTGGCCCGGTAAAAGTCCCTCAGGGTCTGCTCAGACGGCACCAGGGAGGCCACGGCACCATCGAGAATGAACTCCATCTTCTGCCTCAGGCGCTGGCGAATGACCGCATCGCCGGAGTCAAGCCCCATGGCGAGGGCTTCCCGTACCAGAATCTCTTCCTGCACGTGCTTATCCACCAGATGCTGCAGTTCCTGGTGCGTCGGCGATCGCTGCCAGACCCGGCGAAAGTTGCTGGCGAGTTGGGCGACGTCCCGCTCGGTGACCACCAGACTCTGGGTCAACGGATCTTCAGGCGCGTCGTTCAGCCAGCCATAGAGTCCGAACAGCGCCACCCCGATCAGCAGGAAGTGAAAGAAGGGTTCACGTAACAGTTGCTTTATCGATAGATCAGACACCGCATCAGCCCTCCGGGGTGTACCAGATCGGTGAGGTGTAAGCCCGGTCGATCACCTCCATCGGCGTACCTTCCGGCATCTTGATCTGGAAATATTTTGCGTCGTAAGCCGTCCATCTTGGCGTCGGAATCTCCAGCACCCGCACATAATAGAAGGCTCGCTGGTCCGGATCGAACTCGGGATCGGTCCAGTGTCCGGCCAACAAGGCTCTGCCGATCTCGTTGGTGTAGCTGGCGTTGGCCACGTTCACCGTGTTGCCGACATCGCCGTCGCAGGCGCCTTCCATGATTTCACGACCGGCACAGACGACATCCCAGATTTTCTCCCGGGTTTCCCCATTGCCATCAACCCAGCCTTTCACTATCTGGATCCGGTCCAGGTTTGCACCGTCCGGATCCCTCAGGGCCCGAACCATAAAGGTTGGCGCCTCCTGGCCTTCCGGTGCCGGCCGCAGATCGCCCCCCATGGGCACGCCCCGTGAATAACCGGCATCGGCAAAGTCCGGACGCAGCACCTCGTCCGGCTGGAAATCCCAGCCTCCGAACACCCGCACGCGCAGTCGGCTGCCGGAGGTGGCGAATACCTCGCGCCGGGCGAAGGCGTCCCAGATGGCTTCCCGGGTATTCTCGGTGGCCCAGACCCCGGCCAGACCGGAGGCACCCAGATCAATGTCGTAAATGGACAGTTTCGGGTCGACGGTACTCTCGATCAGCACGCCGTCCTTGCGGTGGGGCGAAGGCTCGACGATGTAGGCCTTACCGAACCAGTTCTCTTCGCGGGTAGATGGCAGCGCATTGTGGGCATCGGTTGAACCGATCATGCCGAATTTGTAGGGATTCACGCCCAGCCGCTCCGCCTCGGCAAGCCCCAGCTTCAGTGCTGACCGGGCATACTCGGTGCGAAGCATGTCCTCTTCCTTGGGCGCGGACCCCGCGAGGTTGGATGTGTCGATAATCTCATGGTCGGCAAAGGCATCGTCCGGGGACAGGAACGGGTGGGTTTCCCCGGTTCCCTTGGGCTGGGTCACCTCCACCACGGGCTCATACTCGGCTCGTCGACGGGCGTAGGCTTCGTCAAACGCCTCGCCGTCGAAGGTTTCGAGCATGAACATCATGCCGTTGGACAGATTGCCATTGTGGGGAATGGCCAGTACCTGACCACCCGTTTCTTTTTCATAGGCCTCGAGATAATCCCAGAGATCTTCAGGGTCGTCGCTGTCGAGCGCGGAAAAAGGCACGATCTGGCGCGTCCGGTCCGCGCCGTCCCGGAAGATCACATTCCGGTGCAGGTTGTTGCCGGCCGGGCCGGAGGTCCATTCGTAGCCGATAAAGGTGGTGAACACGCCCGGTTCATAATAATGCTCCGCGTTGTCGATCACCTTTTGCCAGACCGCAGCCACCATTTCCGGACTCTTGATCATGTCCTCACCACGCCCGTTCGATGCGATCCATTCGATAAACGCATCGTAGCCATCACCCGCCTTGAACATCTGGTACCAGCGCTCGCCACCGTCCGTGCGGCGCACAAGCGGATCACCACGCTCCAGGTAATCCGATAACCCCATATTCTCGGCGTGATCGGCAACCACAATAAAATCCAGTGGCCGCAGCAGCTTGAAGGGCCCTGCCGTCTGACTGTCTACCACCTCGCCGCGGGCGGCCCGATAGGCCACATCCGGGCCCGTCGTCGCGCCCCCCATGCCGGCGTCTGCCGACCAGGCGGTGTGCAGATGGGTGTCACCAAAGTAGGCATTCTGGGGAAAGTGGTCATCGACGTAGGGGGAGTAGGGCGTTGCCGGCGCTATGTATTCGTCTTCGCCGACCTTAAGATCCTGAGCCTGTAATGCCGGAGCCATCACGCCCAGGGCCAGGGGCCCCAGATAACGAAAAAGGGATCTGCGGTTCATTCGGGACCTCCTGATCCTGATGTCTGGTGTACACCTCGACCAGACAGCCATCCTTGGTCATTTCCTGATATCAAAGGTATTCATCACTATAGACCAATTTCTGATCACGGAAGGGGCTGTTCCAAACGCCCACCCAGGGATGCCCGTTCAGACACAAAAAAGCCCCGGCACGGGGGACGTGGCCGGGGCTGAAAATGCAAAGCGAGAGTGCGGTTAACTCAATTCAGGTGTTCTTGCAGCAATTAAAAGCTCAACTTCGCAGACGCCATCACCTGCTCGTACTGATTGCTGCCACTGCCCGCGATTTCGCCAAAGTCCCAGTAGGCGTATTCCAGGCCCAGGGTCAGGTTGGGATGGGCGGACCAGAGCAGGTTCGCGTGGGCCGAGGTGGCGGAATCAAAGTAACTCAGGGTACCCGCCGGCGGCGCGGTCAGATCATCCACGATCTCGGTGTGCGACACGGACACCGTGGAACGCCATGCGGACGACCAGAAATGGCGGTAGGCCGCGGTCGCGCCGTAGGTATCCAGTGCCTTCACCTCACCACCGGCCTGGGCCGCCAGGTCCACGTCCGGATAGGTAAACAGCCCCATGTAGCGGCCGAGAGCGCCGTAATTATATTGAAGACGGATATCGTCCTTGCCGACGGTTGGAATTCGAGCGCTTAAGGACACTGCGCCGGCCACGTCGGTTTCACCAGAGGCATCATCTTCAAGGTTGCGCAGCAGGCCGGCTACCGAGTAGAAGCCGTACTTGCCTCGAACCTGGTAACGGGCGGTCAGATCGGGGTAGGACTGGTCGTCATAGGAGTTGGTACCAAATCCATCTTCGGGGTTCTCAAGCGCTACCATCAGCTTGCCCCCGGGAACGGCCATGTTGTAACGAATCATCGGCTGAACCGTATAGATGAAGGCGGCCTGCTTGCCCTGATTCAGGATTTCCGGCATGGCGGCCAGATCACTGAAGGTGGTGTAGGTCTGGCCAAACTCCCAGCCATTCCAGTTACCGTAGGCCTGGCGCAGACGCGGTGAGTAGCTGTTGGAAACCACTTCGTTGCCCGGTGCGCCAATGCCCTGCTGAAAATCCATTTCCAGATAGGTACGCAGGGTGTGCCCGGCCACATCTTCGGTGGAGGTGCCGAAGCTGAACCGTGACTCCCGGGCACTGAACCCGACCTTCCAGTCATTTTCGGTCGCCGCAGCGGACGCAAAGGTGCGGGGCAGACCGATGGAGTAGGTGTTGAGCTGACCATTTCCGTTGGAGCCGTAAATCATGTCGGCCTTGATAAAGCCGCCGAAGGAGATGGTGGTGCCCCCGATTTTCAGGCCGTCGCCTTCGCGCAGAATGTAGGGGTTGTCCTCACTCAGTTCCGGGGCGGTGGAGACCGCGCCTTCCAGCTTGCTTTCGAGCATCTGCACACGCTCACGAAGCTGATCCAGCTCGGCATCGCTTTGGGCGAAGGCACCTGAAGACGCAAGAGTGATCAGGGGAAGACCGGCAAGGGCTACGGCCCGGACAAGCGGACGGGGTTTGAAGGGTGTTCTTGTTGTCATAACTAACCTCTGACGGAGTTGATTGTGTCTTTGTTATTGAACTCTCCGGCGCCGGTACAGCGGGATGCTCTTTAAACCATGAGGTTTCGCAGTGCGGTATCTTGTCTGTTTTTATTTCCGCATAGCGGTACCAGCTTCCGTGTTAGCGACTATAGACAAACGTTTTTATATCGACAACCCGTAGTAAACATTTTTTTATGGAATTATTGGTTACCTAGCGTTTTATGGTTTCAATGTCGTTGACAGGCAATGGATGAGTGAAGGATCATTGAGTAATTCTGCTATGCGGTATATATTTTCGCTGTAATGCAAAACGAGGTTATCTCATGAACATGAACTACACGGCCGAGGAACTTGCCTTCCGAAATGAAGTGCGCGCGTTCCTGGATGAGAAGCTGCCGGCGGACATTGCCGCCAAAGTGAAAGGCTTCCGTCGCTTGTCCAAAGAGGACCATCAGCGGTGGCAGAAGATTCTCGTAGCCCAGGGCTGGTATGCCACCCACTGGCCGGAGGAGTACGGCGGCGTCAAATGGACCCCGGTACAGAAACACATCTGGGATGAAGAGTCCTGCCGTTACGGCGTGCCCCGTTCGATTCCCTTCGGGGTCAACATGGTGGCGCCGGTCATCATCAAATTCGGCAACGAAGAACAGAAGCAGCACTACCTGCCCCGCATCCTCAGCGGCGAACACTGGTGGTGCCAGGGCTATTCGGAGCCGGGCGCCGGTTCTGACCTCGCCTCGTTGAAAACCCGGGCCGTGCGCGACGGTGACCACTACGTCGTGAATGGCCAGAAGACCTGGACCACTCTGGGCCAGCACGCCAACATGATTTTCTGCCTGGTTCGCACCAACACCGAGGTCAAGGCCCAGGAAGGCATTTCCTTCCTGCTGATTGATATGAACACCCCGGGCATCACGGTGCGCCCGATCATCACCCTGGACGGTGAGCACGAAGTGAACGAGGTTTTCTTCGAAGACGTGAAGGTTCCGGTGGAGAACCTGGTGGGCGAGGAAGACAAGGGCTGGACCTACGCCAAATACCTGCTCACCTACGAGCGGACCGGCCTGGCCGGCATCGGCATGTCCAAGGCCGCCCTGTCGCACCTGAAGCAGCTGGCGTCCCGTCGGATCAAGAATGGCCGCCCGCTGATCGAGGATCCCGCCTTCAGCCAGCGCATCGCCAAGGTCGAGATCGATCTCACCGCCGCCGCCATCAGCAACCTGCGCATCATTGCCTCGGTGGAGGGCGGTGGCGTTCCCGGCGCCGAAAGCTCCATGCTGAAGGTCAAGGGCACCGAAATCCGCCAGTCCATCAATGACCTGGCGCGCCGGGCCATTGGCCCCTACGCCATTCCGTTCGTGGAGGAGGAGCTGGATCTGGATTACGACGGCGACTTCCTGTCGGACGAGAACGCCGCACCGCTCTCGGCCCAGTACTTCAACAACCGCAAGCTCTCGATTTTCGGCGGGTCCAACGAGATCCAGAAGAACATCGTGTCGAAAATGATTCTCGGGCTTTAAGGAGGCGACCATGGATTTCCGACTGAATGAAGAGCAGCAGATGCTGCAGGACACCGTGGCGCGCCTGGTGCGCGGTGAATACAGTTTTGAGAAGCGCCTGGAATTCAGCGAAACCGAAGCCGGGTTCAGCGAGGATTTCTGGAACCAGCTGAGCGAGCTGGGCCTGACCGCCGTGCCCTTCTCCGAGGAACTCGGTGGCTTTGGCGGCGGCGGTGTCGAGATCCAGTCGGTGATGACCGAACTGGGCCGTGGCCTTTGCCTCGAGCCGTACCTGCAATCCGTGATCCTGGGCGGCGGGCTGATTGCCCACACCGGCAACGACAGCCAGAAAGAGCAGTGGCTGGCCGGTATCGCCAGCGGTGAACTGAAGGCCGCGGTGGCCCTGCAGGAGCCACAGAGCTTCTACAACCTGAACGATGTGGAAACCCGTGCGGAGAAATCCGGCGACGGCTACCTGCTCAACGGTCGCAAGGCCGTGGTGATCGGCGGGCACTGTGCCGACCTGATCCTGGTGTCCGCGCGCACCGCCGGTGACAGCCGGGAGACCAGCGGCATCAGCCTGTTCGCGCTGAGCCCGGAGACCGCCGGTGTCGAGCGCCGGACCTACCCGACGGTCGATGGCTCCAGGGGCTGCGACATCACCCTGAACAACGTTGAGATCGGTGCCGATGCCCTGCTGGGCGGCGAAGGTGAGGCCGGCGAAGTCATCGAGTACCAGAGCGGACGCGCCATTGCGGCCCTGTGTGCCGAGGCCGTGGGCGTGATGGAGATGGCCAACGAACTGACCCTCGATTACCTGAAGCAGCGCAAGCAGTTCGGCGTGCCCATCGGCAAGTTCCAGGTTCTGCAGCACCGCATGGTGGACATGATGTCCGAACTGGAACAGGCGCGCTCCATGGCCATTCTGGCCGCCAGTGTGGCCGACGCGGAGCAAAGCGATGAGCGTCGCCGGGTTCTGGCCGCGGCGAAAAATGTGATTGGCCGCAGCGGCCAGTTCATCTCCGAGAACGGCATCCAGTCCCACGGCGGCATCGGCATGACCTGGGAATACAACTTCGCCCATTACGCCAAGCGGCTGATCATGATCAACCATCAGTTGGGCGACGATGATTTCCACCTGGAACGGTACGCTAGCCTGTTGCAGGCCAGCTAACCCCGTTCGATAGTGAGCCTGGGACCTCTCTCCTTCCAGTCAGAGGTCCCGTTCGGGGGTGCCCTTCAGGCCACCCCCTTTTTTTGGTTCTGCACCAATCGAGGTGATCACAATGACAACAGACACCCAACACACCAGCACCGAGTCGCTGAACAAAGCCGAATGGCAGGTGCGCACCGAACTGGCGGCCGCTTACCGGCTGGTTGCGCTGTTCGGCTGGGACGACCTGGTCTTCACCCACCTGTCGGCCCGGGTGCCCGGTCCTGACCATCATTTCCTGATCAACCCCTACGGCCTGCTGTTCCACGAAATCACCGCGTCATCGCTGGTGAAGGTGGATCGCGAAGGCCAGGTGGTGGCAGCGGGTGGACTGGGCCGGGTCAATCCGGCCGGGTTTACCATTCACAGCGCCGTCCACATGGGGCGCGAGGACGCCGGCGCGGTCATGCATCTGCACGCGGCCGATGGCGTGGCGGTATCAGCGCACCGGGACGGCCTGCTGCCCCTGAGCCAGACCGCCATGCTGTGCCTGGACCACCTCAGCTACCATGATTACGAGGGGGTCGCCCTGAATCTGGACGAGCGCGAACGGCTGATCCGGGATCTGGGGGACAAGTCGATGATGCTGTTGCGCAACCATGGGGTTCTGACCGCCGGCGAGACCGTACCGGAAACCTTCACCTACCTGTACTTCCTGATGAAGGCCTGCGAAATCCAGGTCAAGGCGCAAAGCTGCGGCCCCACCTGGATGCCGTCGGAACAGGCGGTGCAGACCACCGCCGAGCAATCGCAGAATCTGGGCGCCGCCGCCAAACTCACCTGGCCCGCACTGTTGCGCCTGCTCGACAGCAAAAACCCGGGCTACGCGGTTTAAGGGGAAAAAAGATGATTGAAGTCAAACTGGAAGAACTGGCTGATCAAAAAGGCACGCTTGTCAGTCACAGCCCCTGGTTGACCGTTACTCAGGACATGATTAAAGCGTTCGCTGACGCCACGGGCGACCACCAATGGATTCACCTCGATGTCGAACGGGCAAAAAGGGAATCACCCTGGAAAAGTCCGATTGCCCATGGCTATCTGACCGTGTCACTGATATCACGGCTGAACCCCCAGGCCCTCAAGGTGATCGGGCCCACGGCAACCATCAACTATGGCCTGAACAAGTTGCGCTTTCCATCTGCGGTCAAGTCCGGATCGGATATCCGCACCAAGGTCCAGCTGCTCGACGTGAACCAGGTGGATGAGCACCGTTATATGGCCAGCTACCTCACCACGGTAGAGATCAAGGGCGAGGACAAGCCCGCGTGCGTCGCGGAAAACCTGGTAATGTACGTGGTCTGACCGGTTGACCGGGCCGTCAGGCCCGGCCTTCCAGTGCCGCCCGCATCTTCAGCGTGACCAACACGGTATTCAGGTGTGGAACGGCAATGCCGTGACGCTCGGCAATAGCCACCACATTGCCCAGCACGGCATCCCGCTCGATGGGGCGATCGTTGAGGTAATCCAGTGCCATGCTGTTCTTGTAGGGCGGCATCTTGCGGGTACCCTCGATGTTCTGGTCAATCAGCGACTCGTCCATGGGGTAGCCTTCGGCCGCCGCCACAGCCATGACCTCGGCGATCATGGCCCGGATCAATGCCTCACCCCCCTCGGTGTCCAGAATGGTTCGGGTGTCAGCGCCATTGGCAATCACCGACAGCGGATTGAACGGTGTATTCCACAGGCACTTGCGCCAGCGCTCCCCCACCACGGCTTCGGTCAGGTCCACCTTGATCCCGCCCTCAATGAAACGCTCGGCCAGGTTCTGGCAGTGCTCATCAACACCCTCGGGATAACGCCCCATGACCAGCTTGCCGTAGGCCTTGTGCTCCACCACGCCCGGTTCGGTGCGACTGGCCGCGATGAAGGCCAGGCAACTGATGATGGGGTTGTCCGGAAAGGCCTCGGCCAGCTCCCGCTCGATGTCCAGGCCATTCTCGATCAGCACCAGACGGGTGTTCGGACCCATCCAGGGCCGGACCAGCTCCGCCCGATCGAGACCTGGCAGCACCTTGACGCACAGGATCAGGTAATCCGGCGGCGTCTCCGGCGTATCGCCGTCGCGGTAAACGTGATCCGGCTGATACGACAAATCCCCGAGCGGGCTGGAGATGCGAATGCCCCGGGCTTTCACTAGGTCGTACTCGGAACGCAGGACTGTGCTGACCGGACAGCCGGCGCGCTTGAGAATGGCGCCGTAAAAACTGCCAATGGCACCGGCGCCAACGATCAGAATGCTGGGAGGGTTGTTCATGATGCTAACGATTCCTCTGGAGTCGAAAACCAACGAAAAAGGGGCAGGCCATCGACAATGACCTGCCCCTGAAGAAGGCCTTAAGCCTTACTCAATCTCTTCCTGAACGATTTTGCCATCTTTCACCACCGCCAGGGTGGTTTCCGTGACAAAGCCGCCCTTGTCGGTGACGTTGGTCACCTCGTACGGGTTCTTGCGGGTCTCCATGTTCTTCATGGCGTCGCCAAGGGCCGCGCGGATCACTTTGGGATCGGTTGACTCAGTGGCATCCATCGCCTCCACCAGGCCATGCAGGGCCAGGTAGTTGTAGGCTGCTTCGGAACCCGGGGTCTTGCCGTATTCGGCCTTGTAGCGTTTGATGAAGTCCTGCGCCGCCTCGGTCTCATAGACGCTCAGTGGCACGACTCCGACCGCGCCTTCAACCATCTCCAGCCCACCGGCCACAGCGGCCACTTCGTCAATCTTGGCCTGATCCATCACGATGAACCCGCCCTGGAAGCCCATCTGACGGGCCTGCTGAACCACCAGGCCGGTCGGCTCGGAGGCGCCACCCACGAACATGACGTCCGGGTCCTCGGCAATGATGCGGCTCACACCGGTGAAGAAGTCGGCGGACTTGTTGTAGTCCATCGGGTTGTTGGCGACCACCTTGCCGCCCTTGGCCGTCCACTCCTTTTCAATCATGGACGCCCAGATCTTGGCGTACTCGTGGGTGGCACCGGCCATGCCCAGAGTGGTGCCGAGATTTTCCAGCCCGTAGTCCGTAAACGCCCGGACGTAACCGTCGAAGGTCGGCGGAATCCGCACCGTCAGGGAATTCCCCTTCTCCGTCACGGTTGGCACGCTGGTGTAGGCCATGACCAGAAAATCGTCCTTCTCATTGAAATCCTGCAACGCAAAGACACCGCCGGAGTGCGGAATAAAGATCGCCGGTACGTTCGACTCCTGCTTCAGGCGCTTGGCGTTGGTGGCAGCCTGGGCCGGAGAATAACGGTCGTCCAGGGAGACCAGATTGATGGTGGTTTTCTCGCCCTTCAGGTCGAACCCGCCGGCGGCGTTGATTTCATCCGCCGCCATCCGCAGGCCGGACAGGGTGTTTTCGCCATACAGGGCGGCACCGCCGCTGAGTGGGCCGGTAAACCCGATATTGACCTCACCCGCTACTGCACCGGCGGTGAGACTCATGCCAAGGGTTGCCGCTGCGACAGTTTTACCCAGTGTTTTTACTGTTTTCATTGTTTTCTCCTGGTTGGTTGCGCTCTTCGTCAATCATTCGCCGGGGCCGTCAGGCCCCGATATAGGCCTTGCGGACCTGCTCATTGCCGAGCATGGCCTCCCGGTCGCCCTCCATGACGAGGTGACCGTTTTCCATGACATAAGCCCGGTGGGCGATTTTGAGGGCCGCAAAGGCGTTCTGCTCAGCCAGCAACACCGTGGTGCCCAGGCTGTTGATCTGCCGGATGGTCTCGAACATCTGCTTGACCACCAGTGGCGCCAGGCCAAGCGACG
This sequence comes from Marinobacter sp. F4206, assembly GCF_019392195.1. Taxonomy (NCBI): domain Bacteria; kingdom Pseudomonadati; phylum Pseudomonadota; class Gammaproteobacteria; order Pseudomonadales; family Marinobacteraceae; genus Marinobacter; species Marinobacter liaoningensis. The sequence continues at coordinate 1,966,475 of NZ_JAHXKI010000002.1, read as the reverse complement.
GTTCGTCCAGCATCAGCAGGCGCGGACGACTCATCATGGCCCGGCCAATGGCGACCATCTGCTGCTGTCCCCCGGACAGGGAACCGGCCGGCTGTTGGGCCTTGTCCTCGAGGATCGGAAACAGTTCGAGCACTTCGTTCAGCCGTTTCCGGTTGCCGTGCCGGTCGCCCCGATGGACATAGGCGCCCATCATCAGATTCTGCTGGACCGTCATCTGGGGAAACAGCTTGCGGCCCTCGGCACACTGCACGACACCGCTGGAGACGATAGCGCTGGCCTTCATGCCGTTGAGTTTCTTGTCCTCGAAGCGGATGTCGCCGGCGGCGGGCTTAACCAGTCCGCTGATGCCGTTGAACAGGCTGGTCTTGCCGGCCCCGTTGGCGCCAAGCAGCACCACCAACTCGCCGGTGTCCACGGTCATGGAGATGTCGGTCAGGGCCTTGAAGCTGCCGTAGCAGACATCAACGTTCTCAAGCTGCAGCATCTTCATCTCCTCCCAGGTAGGCCTCGATCACCACCGGATTGTTACGAACCTGCTCCGGTGTGCCCTCGGCAATCTTCTCGCCGTGGTCCAGCACCATGATCTTGTCCGCCAGGCTCATAATCATGTCCATCTTGTGTTCGATCAGGCACACGGTCAGGCCGTTATTCACCATCTTGCGCATGAGCGCGGCAAAGCCTTCGGTTTCCTCGGGGTTCACCCCGGCAGCCGGTTCGTCCAGCAGCACGATCTTGGGATCGGTCGCCAGCGCCAGGGCGAACGCCACCCGCTTGCGCTCTTCCTGGGTAATGTCCGCGATGAACTGGCCAGCCACCCGGGTCAGTCCGACAAAATCCAGGGCCTCCATGGCCTTGTCCCGCGCCGCCTTCTCCTCGCGTTGCAGACGCCGGCTGTTGATCAATACGTCCCAGAGTCCGGATTTCGTGCGCAGGCGATGACCGACAATCAGGTTGTCGAGAACGGTCGCCTGCTCGAACAGGTTGGTGGTCTGAAAGGTCCGGCCGACGCCGAGCCGCGCCACCTGATCGCAGGGCATGCGGGTCACGTCTTCGCCATCCAGAAGGATCCGGCCGGAGGTAGGTTGATGCAGGCCGGAAATCAGGTTGAAAAACGTGCTCTTGCCGGCGCCGTTAGGGCCGATGATCGCGTTGATCTTGCCCGCCTCGAACTCCACGGACACATCGTTTACCGCGGCCAGGCCGCCAAACATTTTCGTCAGGTGCTCTACCTTAAGCATTGTTCTCGGCCTCCCGGGTCTGGGTCGTGGTCACTTTGCTCTCGCTGCGCTTCTTCTCCGGTACAAAGGCCTGCGCTTTCCGGTGCATCCAGGTCAGGAAGGATCCGGTGATGCCGCGCGGGAAGAAGATCACCAGCAGCACCAGCAGCGGACCAAAGATAATCATCCGGTACTCTTCCAGGAACTGCAGCGACTGGGTGATCCAGACGATACCCACGGTCCCCAGCAGCGGCCCGGTGATGGTGCCGATGCCGCCCACCAGCAGGTAGGTGATCATGTCGAAGGTGTGCACGATGTTGGCCTCTTCCGGCCCGATAAACCGCACCATCCCCGCGTAGAGTGCACCGGCCAGACCGGCGTAGGTGGTGGACAGCACGAACGCCAGGACCTTGTTGCGCATCAGATTGATGCCCAGGGACTGGGCCAGCTCGTCACCATTACGGATGGCAATGAAGGTCCGGCCCAGCAGGGAGCGGGAAAGCCGCCCCATGAACCAGATGGCAAACACCAGGAACGCCAGCACCAGGTAATAGAAAGGCGTCGTTTCGGTGAAGTCGACCAGGCCAAAGCCATAGGGTTCGGCAATGTCACGCACCCCGATGGGCCCGTGGGTGAGCTCTTCCCACTTGTCGATCAGCAGGTAAATGATGAACCCCACACACAGGGTGAAAATAGCGAAGTAGTGCTCTTTCAGGCGCAGGGATACGATGCCCACGAAGAATCCCAGCACGGCGGTTACCAGCAGTGCGGCCACAAACGCGGGCCAGAAACTCCAGCCGGCATCGGCCGTGAGCAGGCCCAGGGTGTAGGCACCAATGGCAAAGAAACCACCGTGGGCCAGGTTCAGCTGACCGCAAAACCCGGTAATGATGTTCAGGCCGTATACCGCGATGGCCCAGACAAAGGCCGATGCCATCACATAGACCTGGTACTCATTACTGGCGAGGAAGGGAAACACGATCGCAAAGACCAGCAATGCCAGTTTCGCGCCCGGTGTCATTAACAGGGATCCAAGCTTGAACAACATGATCAGTGCGCCCCCTTTGCGAACAGGCCCTGTGGGCGGATGGAGAGAATCAGTACCAGCAGGCCGAAGGCAATGATGTCCTTGTAGGCGGTGGAGATGTAGAAGCCGCCAAAGGCTTCGGCAAACCCGATGATCATGCCGCCGGCAATGGCACCGGGAATGCTGCCCATGCCGCCAAGGATGATGATCACGAAGGCCTTCATGATGACCAGGTGCCCCATGGCCGGGTAAACCAGGTTGATGGGCGCGTACAGGGTGGCGGCCACCGCGGCGAGGGCACCGGATATTGCGAAGGTCATCATCGCCACCCGATTGGCGTCGATACCGACCAGGAACGCGCCTTCCCGGCTCTGGGCCATGGCAATGATGGTGGCGCCGGTCATGGTCTTGCGCAGGAACATCTGCAGGGCAAACACCAGCACAAAGGCGCCGACGATGATGAGCAGGCGCTGCTCCGGAATGATCAGTCCGTCAAAATTCATGATGCCGGTGAACGGCGAGCTCATGCGCCGGAAATCCGAGCCCCAGAACATCTGAACCAGCGCTTCCAGGAACAGCAGGATGCCAATCGCGGCGATCTTGTCGTGGATCGGGGGCGAGTGCCTCAGGGGGTGAAACACCAGCCGCTCACAGAGAATCCCCAGGATCGCGATGACGGCCGCAGACCCGGCCATGGCCAGCCAGTAATGGACCCCCAGATCGACCATGAAGAAGTAGGACATGAAGGCACCGACCATGTAGAGCGCGCCGTGTGCAAAGTTCGGAATGTGGAGTATTCCGTAGACCAGGGTCAGGCCCAGGGCTACGAGACCGTAGATACTCCCCAGGGTTAACCCGTTGATGACTTGCTGCAGGAAAAGGTTCAATTCTGCCCCTCCGTTGTTTGTTTTTATCGGAAATCGTTGGGCTCAGTTCTGCAGGGCATGACTGCCCTGCGGCTTGAATGAAACAATTACACCGATCGTCTCAGTTGTCAATTATTTAAAATCTAGTTTCGCTCTGCGATTTATTTAACTCTGTTTTAGCCATCTTCAGGCGCTTTCATTCCACTCCTGCTCCTGAAGGGCCCGCCACATCAGCTTGCCGGTGGGCGACTTCGGCAGCGCCTCCACAAACTCCACGAGCGTGGGTACCTTGTAGGCCGCCATCTGATCCTTGCACCACCCGGTGATGTCCTCGACAGAGGTCTTGCCGTCCGCCTCCGGGGTCAGCACGATGCAGGCCTTCACGGTCTCGCCCCGCTTGGGATCGGGCGAGGAAATGATGCACACCTCGTGGATGGCCGGGTGCCGGTACATCAGTCCTTCCACCTCGGACGGCCAGACCTTGAAGCCCGAGGCGTTGATCATCCGCTTGACCCGATCGACCATGAAGAAATAGCCGTTCTCGTCGTAGTAACCGAGGTCTCCGGTACGGAAGAAACGCTTGCCGTCGATCTCGACAAAGGCCGCCTCGGTTTCCGCCGGGCGGTTCCAGTACCCGATCGTGACCTGCGGGCCACAGGAGACAATCTCGCCAGTCTCCCCCGGGGCCTTTTCTTCCAGGGTGTCCACATCAATGATGCGGCTGTCCACGTCGAACACCGGAATACCCAGGCACTGGGGTTTGGGGTGGGCATTCGGATTGATGTGGGTCGCCGCCATGGTCTCGGACAGGCCATAGCCTTCGATGTAGTCCAGTCCGGTCATCGCTTTCAGTTTTTCGGCCACCGCGACCGGCATGGCGGCGCCACCACCCCCGATCATGTTGAGGCTGGAGAGGTCGTACTGGCCGATGTCCGGATTGGACAGGAAATCCACCGCCATGGTCACGATGTTGGTCCAGCCGGTGACGCTGTACCGCTCAATGAGTTTCGCTGCCGTGGTGCGCTCCCATCGGGTCATGATCACCGAGGTCGAGCCACTGAAAATGGGGCCGTTCATGGAGCCGGTCATCCCGGTCACGTGGAAAAACGGCAGGGTGGCCAACTGCACACTGTCCGGGGTGCTCAGGTTCCAGAACACCCGGTGGACCGCCGTGGCCATCACCGAGCGGTGCGTATGCATGCAACCCTTGGGTGCGCCGGTGGTGCCAGAACTGTAGGGAATCACCGCCAGGTCGTCCGGGGTAGCCGTATGGGCGCCCGGGACATGCCCGGCCGCCATGGCCGACTCCCAGCTCACCACACCGGGGAGTTCTTTAGACCAGGGCAGAGCGGCTACTTCCGCCGGCAGATCCAGATCGGTGTCGGGTTTGATGTAGGTGCTGTAGGACGCCACCACCACCTGCTCCAGATCGGTTTCCTCGAGCAGTGGTGCAATGAATCCCGCCAGTTCCTGGCCGGCAAGGCACACCGCGGCCCCGGTGTCGGCAATGTAGTGCTCAAGCTCCGCGGCGCGGTTCATCGGGTTGACCGGAATCACCACTGCGTCGGCACGCAGGATGGCGTAGTAGGAAATCACGTACTGCGGCGAGTTCTGCATGTACAGCAGCACCCGGTCGCCTTTCTTCACGCCCTGGGCCTGCAGGTAGCCGGCCATGGCCTCGACTTCATCCAGCAGCCGGCGATAGGTGATCGGTGCGTCGTAGAAAATGATCGCGGTGTGGTCCGGGTACCGGCGGGCCGTTATGTCCAGATTGGTGAACACGCTGGTCTGCGGCAGGGTCATGGTCTTGGGCAGCTCGTGCGGCCAGACCTTGTAATGGCGTGTGAACATGGTTGTTGTTCTCCCCAGGGTTAATCAGTCAGCCGCCAATGCGGACAGATCGAATTCGTTGGCGCCCCCTGGCAGGGGGTCTTCGTGTCGTAGTGGTGTAATGGCAATGGCCCGGTCCCGCAGCACGGTCACGTCGGCATCCGGCGCCACGATGTGGCGGGAGTCGCGTTCAAAACCGAGCCACCAATAAGGCAGGCTCCGGGCGTCCCGCCCCGCCATCAGACGGGCGCGTTGAATCGAGCCGGTGGACTGCCGACACCAGGTCGCCCGGCTAATGTCACTGGCGTCGCAGGCCGGGAAGTTGACGTTCCAGGCCCGCACCCTGTCCGGCTGCCAGAGCTTGCGGATAACCGCCTCGCCGAACTGTTGCACCGGTGCCCACTGGATACCCTCCCGGGACAGGAACGCCTGGCTGAGGGCAATGGCGGGAATGTTCATGTGCACGGCACTGAGCACCGCACCCACGGTGCCGGAGTACTGCACCGAATCACTGATGTTGGCTCCGCAGTTGACGCCGGAGAGCACCAGGTCCGGCGGCGTCTCCTCAAACCACTTGGCCAGGGAATAAAGCACGCAGTCTGCCGGCGTACCGGACACCGCGTAGCGCCTCGGGCCGGTTTCATAGACCCGCAGCGGATCGTGAATGGAAATGCTCTGGCCGGCGCCGCTGCGATCGTGTTCCGGCGCCACGACCCAGACCTCTTCGGCCAGGTTGCCGGCAATCGCCTCCAGCACCGCCAGCCCGGGGGCATTGATGCCGTCGTCGTTGGTGATCAGGATGCGTTGAACGATGGGACCCGTCATGGCTGTGCTCCTTCGCTGGCAATTTTCCAGCCCACCTGGGCGAGCAGGCTGGCACGTTTGCCCACATCCAGCGCGTTGGCGTTCGCGGCGTTGCCATCCAGGGCGCGCTTGTAGACACCCTGCAGGATGGCGGCCAGACGGAACAGAGAGAACGCCAGGTACACATGCCAGTCATCGATGCCGTCGCGTCCGGACTGGTCGCAGTAGCGGGCGATGGTTTCCTGCTCGCTGGGAATACCCAGCGCCTCAAGGTCTTCCCCTTGCAGGCCGCGCATACCCTCCATGTCCGAGGGCAGGTAATAAGGAAGACAGTAATAGGCCAGATCCGCCAGCGGGTGCCCGAGGGTGGACAGTTCCCAGTCCAGGATCGCAATCACCTCGGGCTTATCCGGGGCCAACATCAGGTTGCCGAACCGGTAATCGCCATGGGCGATGGCGCACTCATCGTTGGCAGGGAGGTTCTCCGACAGCCACGCCATCAGCTTGTCCATGGCCGGCATATCGTCAGTCTTCGATGCCAGATATTGCTTGGTCCAGCGCGACACCTGCCGGGCCACGTAACCCTCGGGCCGACCAAAATCACCAAGACCAACCGCGTTCACATCCACCGAATGCAGTTTCGCCAGGGTATCGATGGCAGAGAGATGGGCCGGCATTCGCTCCTGACGGTCCAGCGCCCGCAGGGCCGAATGGCTGACAATCCGGCCTTCCATGAAGTCCATGACGTAGAACGGCGTGCCAATGATGTCGCTGTCCTCACACAACACCCGAACCTTCGGAACCGGCACGTCGGTGTGCTCGGACAATGCACGCATCACCTTGTACTCACGCTCCACCATGTGGGCAGAGGGCAGCGTCTTTCCGGGTGGTTTCTTGCGCAGGACATAACGGCCATTGTCGGTGTCCAGCAGAAACGTGGGGTTGGATTGGCCGCCCTGAAACTGTTTCACCGCCAGCCGATTACCAATCTCCGGTAACTCCTTTTGCAGCCAAACCAAAAGCCCGGCTTCGTCGAATTTGTGCGCTGGCAGAACGTCCACCAACTCCGGCTCCATACTCATCGTCTCAGCCTTTTTCAATCTTTGTGTACCGCAGCCCGCACCGAGTTCCGCGGACGGCGGGTAGGGTGCCTTTGTGCAGGGAACAAAGGTGTCTGAGCGCAGCGAGTTCTTTTTCCCGGAAGAAAGGCACCCCTCCCACCGGCCCACCGCCACGCACGAGAATCTGCCTCAGCAAATGGTTTCCCCACCGTCCGCGACGATCACCTGCCCAGTGATATAGGCACTGGCCCTGGTGGACAGAAAAACCGCCAGCCCGGCAATGTCGACCGGGTCGCCGATTCGGCGCAGCGGCGTCTTGTCTTCCGCCCGCTTGACCCGCACCGGGTCTTCCCACAAGGCCTTGGCAAAGTCAGTCTTGATCAGACCGGGGGCAATGCTGTTGATGCGGATGCCCTTCGGGCCCCACTCCACCGCCAGATTCCGGGCCAAGGCCGCTTCCGCCGCCTTGGACACGCCGTAGGTGCCAATAGTGGTGTTACCCCGGATGCCGGCGATACTGGATAGCAGAACCACCGCACCTTCACCTTTCTCGGCCATCTGCGGCAGCACCATGTTGGTGAGCCAGAAGGTGCCCTTGACGTTGGTGTCCATGATCTTGTCCCAGGCCTCGTCGGTCATTTCCGACGTTGGGCCGTAAACCGGGTTGGTGGCGGCGTTGCACACGAGCACGTCGATGGCGCCCCAGGCTTCGTTGGTTTTTGCCACGAGATTCTGCAGGTCGTCTTTCTTACCGACATGGCAGGGAATGGCGAGGGCCTCGTAGCCCTGCTCTTTTAACTCATTCGCCACCTGCTCGCAGGCCTCGGCCTTGCGGCTGGAAATCACGACCTTCGCGCCCAGACGGGCCATTTCTTCCGCGATGGAACGGCCAATACCCTTGGTGGAGCCGGTAATCAGGGCCACCTTGCCGGTCATATCAAACAGCGGGTTGTTCATCATTCGATCCTCTTGCTCAAAACTAGCGGTACTGGCGAAGCTCAAGCTTGGCCACGGAATCCAGATGCACCTCATCCGGCCCGTCCGCCAGACGCAGGGTCCGCACCTTGGCCCAGGCCGACGCCAGGAAGGTGTCCTGACTCACACCGGCGCCGCCGTGCACCTGAATGGCCCGGTCGATCACCTTCAGCGCCATGCTGGGCGCAATCACCTTGATCATGGCAATTTCCTGACGAGCCACCTTGTTACCCACGGTGTCCATCATGTGCGCCGCCTTCAGGGTCATCAGCCGGGCCTGCTCGATCTCAATGCGGCTGCGGGCGATATCCTTGCGAATGGAATCGAAGCTCGACAACGGCTTGCCGAAAGCCTCGCGCTCATTGGCGCGCTTGCACATCAACTCCAGGGCCCGCTCGGCCACCCCGATGGTGCGCATGCAATGGTGGATGCGGCCCGGCCCAAGTCGGCCCTGGGCAATCTCGAATCCGCGGCCTTCGCCCAGCAACATGTTGCTGGCCGGCACCCGAACGTTGTCGTAATGGATCTCGGCGTGGCCGTGGGGCGCGTGGTCATAGCCAAACACCGTCAACGGGCGGATCATCTTCACGCCCGGGGTATCCAGCGGCACCAGGATCATCGACTGCTGCTTGTGCTTTTCCGCAGTCGGGTCGGTCTTGCCCATGACAATGGCGATCTTGCTGGTGGTGGTCATGGCGCCCGACGACCACCATTTCTTACCGTTGATAACGTACTCATCGCCTTCGCGACGAATCTCGCAGGCAATATTGGTGGCGTCGGACGACGCGACATCCGGCTCGGTCATGGAGAAGCAGGAGCGGATCTCGCCGGCCAGCAGGGGCTTCAGCCACTGCTCCTGCTGCTCGGCGTTGCCGTAGCGGGCGATGGTTTCCATGTTCCCGGTGTCCGGCGCGGAGCAGTTGAACACTTCCGGCGCCATTTCCGAACGCCCCATGATTTCGCACAGGTGGGCGTACTCGAAGTTCGTCAGCCCGGCGCCGTACTCACTCTCCGGCAGGAAAAGGTTCCAAAGGCCCGCGGCCTTCGCCTTGCCCTTGAGTTCCTCAATGATCGGCACCGGCGCCCAGCGGTTCTCTGCCTGTTCGACCTGCTCATGGTGCTTGTGCTCGTTCGGATAGATGTACGCATCCATGAACTCGTTCAACTGCGCCTGCAGTTCTTTCGCCTTGTCAGACAGTTCAAACATGTCCGCTTCCTCTTGTTGGTCTTGTCAGAAAATCAGATCGGGACGCCTTCCGGCTTGTCGCTGCCGGAGCGAATCCGGAAGGTGCCTTCGGCGATGGCCAGCAGGTTGCCCTGCTCATCGTGGACTTCACCGGTGCTGTTGAATATCCGGGTACCCCCGGCGCGCTTGCGTCCGGTGACGCGGATGGTTCCGCTCGAACACTGGCCGGTGAACGTGGTGGTCAGCGACAGGGTGATGGCCTTGCGCATTCGACCGGGATAGGGGCAATAGGTACCGGCCTGGGCCATGGCAATATCCAGCAGCGAGGTCAGGACGCCGCCATGGATCACGCCGCCCAGGTTGAGGTGTCGGGGCTGGAGTTCCAGCGCAATGACCGCTTCGCCATCCACCCATTCCGCCTGGTGATAACCCAGCAGACTGTGGAAGCCCGCCAGCTCGGAACCATGGATGAACTCGGAATTGTGATCGCTCATCAGACTTTCATCCCCGGTAGATTAAGTGATGCCGTGTTGCCACCGTCCACCGGCAGTGCCTGACCGGTGATGTAACTGGCATCATCACTGGCAAGGAACAGGATGGCGGCGGCTATTTCCTCGGGATCGCCGTAGCGACGAAGTTCGCAGCGGGCGCCCAATTTGTGGGCTTTCTCGTTGGCGCGGGCGTAGTCAAACACGGCCCGGGTCATGCCACTCTCGACCAGGCCGGGGCACACCGCGTTCACCCGCACGTTGTCGCCGCCCAGATCGCAGGCCGAAGTCATGGTGAGATTGATCACGCCAGCCTTGGAGGCGCTGTAGGCATTACCGCCGGCGCCGGAACGGATGCCTGCCACCGACGCGGTGTTGACGATCGAACCGATCTTACGAGTCTGCATGTGGGGCGCCACGTGCTTGATCAGCAGCATGGTGCCCACCAGGTTCACCGACAGGACCTTGTCCCACTCCTCGCGCGTATTGCCGGTCACCGACGGATGGCCGCCCGTGGTGCTGGCGATGCCGGCGATGTTACACAGGACATCGATCTTGCCGAAGCTGGCCAGGGTCTCGTCCACAAGAGCCGCCACCTGGGCTTCGTCGGCGACATCCACCACACGGCGCAGGCATTCCGAGCCCTCGGGCAGGCTGTTTTCGGTTTCCACCAATCCCGATTCGGAGGTATCTGCCATCACCACGCGGGCCCCTTCCCGGGCCAGACGCAGGGCGGTTGCCCGACCAATTCCGCTGCCGGCACCGGTCACGATGGCCGTCCGGTTATCAAAACGCGCCATGCCACTTACCCCTCATGTGTCTGCATTGTTTTTGTCTTGGCGGTTTTAGCTTGCTCATTAATTTGTCACGCCTTCCGGTTTTGAGTCAATATATTCGAAAGGTAATTTCACTAGATAAAACACAGTAGCACCGGAGCGGCAGAAAATGAAAAACAACATGCAATCGATGCCCGTCTATGCACCTGCGGAAAACGGGGAAGCCCTGAACCCCATCGGACACCAGATTCAGACGCACGCCCTGCACCGGGGCGACCAACCCGCGCTCATTGACGAGCGGGAGACCGTCAGCTGGCGCGCCCTGATGGACCGGGTAAACCGGATTGCCAACCGCCTCAGGGACGCCGGGCTCGAATCGGGCGAGTCGGTCGCAGCCCTGTCCGAGAACAGCGCGGACTATGTCGCTGTGTACCTGGGTACGTTGGTGGCGGGCGGTTGTATGGTGCCGCTGTCCGGCATGGCCAGTGCGGACTCGCTGACCCTGATGCTGGAGGACTGCGGGGCCCGATTCCTGTTCGTCTCCCCCACAAATGCCGAGCTGTTATCGGCCTTTCGGTCCCGGCTGACGAGCCTGGACGACAGTCGCATTCTGGCCCTCTACGGCAACGGTGAGGGCATCGGCCCCGGCCTCAACGACTGGCTGGACGGCGCCTCTGCAACCCCTGTACCCGCGCCAGTCACGCTAGACGATCCCTTCAATATCATCTACAGCTCCGGGACCACCGGCACGCCCAAGGGCATCCTGCACGACTACCGCTTTCGCCAGCGCCAGATCCTGCGCATGAGCCGGTTCGGGCTGGACGGCGACGCCATCAACCTGGTTTCCACCCCGCTGTATTCCAATACCACGCTGGTGTCGGTGCTACCCACCCTGTTCTTCGGCGGCACTCTGATCCTGATGGCGAAATTCAACGCGCATCGGTTCCTTGAACTGTCGGAGCAGCACCGGGTCACCCACGCCATGCTGGTCCCGGTCCAGTACCAGCGCATCCTGGCCGAGCCGGAGTTCGACCGCTTCGACCTGTCCAGCTACAAGCTCAAGCTCTGCACCAGTGCGCCCTTGCGGGCCGACGTCATCGCCGACGCCATGGCCCGCTGGCCCGGCAACATCCGGGAGGTCTACGGCCTGACCGAAGGCGGTATTTCAACCTGCCTGGACTGCGCCGCCCACCCGGACAAGTGGGAATCGGTCGGCACACCTACCGAGGGTGCCGAGGTGCGGGTGATTGACGACAGCGGCCGGGAGCTGGGGCAAGGCGAGGTTGGTGAAATCGTCGGGCGTGCCATTTCCATGATGCGCGGTTACGTCAACCGGCCGGAACAGACGCAAGAGATGCTGTGGACCAGCCCGGAAGGTGAGGTTTTCTACCGGAGCGGCGATATGGGGCGCATTGACGAGGATGGCTTCGTCTACATTCTCGATCGCCGCAAGGACATGATCATTTCCGGCGGTTTTAATATCTACGCGGTGGACCTGGAGAAGACTCTGCTGGCCCACCCGGCGGTGGCCGATGTCGCGGTGATCGGGATACCCAGCGAACACTGGGGCGAGACCCCGCTGGGGCTGGTGGTTCGACACCCCTGGTATACCGACAGCGAGACCGCGATCCTCGACTGGGCCAATGAGCGGCTGGGCAAGTCCCAGCGCTTGGCCCGCATCGAGTTCCGGGACGATCTGCCACGATCAACCATCGGCAAGGTGCTCAAACGGGAGCTGCGCGCCCCTTACTGGGACAGGAACACGCACTGACGTTCACCGGCGGGCCAGTCGATCCAGTGCTGCCCGGCAGTCTTCCGACCGGAGCCGCTCGGAGAATACTGCCCGCTCCCGTTCCAGCGCCGCCTTGATCTGGTCACGCCAGGGCGCTCGCATCAGGCGTTTGCTGGCGCGCAGCGCCTCCCGCGGCTTGCCGGCGAGTCGTCGGGCCAGCGCCAGCGCTTCAGCTACGGCGGCGCCATCCTCCACCACCCGGCTGGCCAGCCCGCACTCCCGCGCCTCGTCCCCCTTGAGGACCTCACCCAACAGCAACAGGTCCGCCGCCCGACGAGCCCCCAGATGCAGCGTCATGGTCACCGTCGAAGCCGCTTCGGGCACCAGTCCCAGATCAACGAACGCGGTCTTGTAGGTGGCGCTGCGGGCCGAGATTACGGTATCGCAATGCAGCAGCATGGTGGTGCCGATACCGATGGCCAGCCCTTCAACGGCGGCAATTACCGGGATATCGCAGTTCATCAGGGTTTCGATGAAGGCCAGTCCCGCCGACGGCCTGGGGTTGTCATCCGTGGCGCGGGCGCGAAAATCATCCAGATCGTTACCGGCGGTGAACACCGCCCCGGCCCCGGAAATAACAATGGCACTGACCCGTTCATCCTCGTTGGCAGCGCTCACAGCGCGAGCCAGGGCCTCGTACATGGTCCGGGTCAGCGCGTTCTTCTTGTCCGGACGGTTGATCACGAGGTGGAGAACGCCGTCGGCCTGCTGTACATCGATCATTGGGCTATCCTTCTGACACAGTTTTCGGTTGTCGCCTCCAAACATCCTATTGCAAACAACCAATCTTGTGATAGATTCAGAGAACATAAATTCACCATGCAGTTAACAGTTCTGCACAGTGAAACACAAAGAGACACCACTACAATAACGAATGAGGCCCGTCATGACTCTTTTTGCACATGCCCGCAAAACCCTGACCGTTTACGCGTCAGCCCTGACCCTGGGGATTTCCGCGGCCCTGAGCGCCGGCCCGGCCGCTGCCCAGGACACCTACACCTGGAAGGTTCAGTCACACTGGCCCGGCTCCAGCAGCTCCTACACCGACAGTCTGGAACGACTGCAGCGGGTTCTGGATGAGCGTACCGATGGACGCCTGCAGCTGAAACTGTACGAAGCCGGTGCCCTGTTCAAGGCCAAGGAAACCTTCAACGCCGTCAGCCGTGGCATTCTCGAGATGGGCACCATCTCTCCGGCCTACGCCCAGGACAAGGTGTCCCTCGCCGGCATCGCCTCCGGCCTGCCGTTCGCGTTCCGCAACGTATGGGAAGCCGCGTACTTCCACCAGAACCTGGGCTTCGAACAGATGCTGCGCGACGAAGCCGCCGAGCATGGCGTCTACTGGGCTACCGACAAGGTCTACCCGACCGAGATGGTCGTGAAGAAGCCGATCACCAGCTGGGACGACTTCACCAGCCTGAAGATCCGCTCCTCCGGTGCCCTGCAGACCTTCCTGACCGAAGCGGGTGCCGCCGCCTCCTACATCCCCGGCGGTGAACTCTACTCTGCGCTGGATTCCGGCATTGTCGATGGCGCTCACTGGGGCGCATCCCAGGGCGCCTTCAGCATGGGCCTGTACGAAGTGGCCAAGTACCATGTGCAACCCGCCCTGAACATCGCCGGCACTGACGCCATCATTGTCAGCCAGAAGGCGCTCGACAAGCTGCCGGAGGACATGCAGAAGATCGTCAAGGACACACTGCAGGAGCAGTTCTGGATCCGCACCAACGAGTACCAGTACAAGGAACGCATCACTCTGGCCAAGGCGATCGCCGAGCAGGGTGTCGAGGTCAACGTACTGCCGGACGAAGTCCAGGACAAACTGGTTCAGACCGCCCAGACAATGTGGGACGAGGAAGCCAAGCGCAGCGACAACGCCAAAAAGGCGCTGGCGATGCTGAAAGAGTACCTGGCTGAGCTGGGCTACCTCTAAGCCCCGCGAACCAGGCACAATCAGGGCCGGAGCCTCGCGTCTCCGGCCTTTTGCCCCCCGAATACAATCACCGTTCTTCTGGAGAAAGCCATGGGTGTGTTGAGCGCATTCATGAGAGGGGTCACCCGTCTCAATGATTTCGTCGGGCGATGGATAGCCCTCCTTATTTTCGCCATGTTCGTGTTTCTGTTGCTGGAGGTCGGCTTCCGCTACCTGCTCAACTCACCCACGGTCTGGACCAACGAGCTGACCCAGATGCTGTTCGGAATTTACGCCGTCATGTCCGGCGGCTACATCATGGCCCATCGCGGGCACGTGAATGTCGACCTGCTGCATTCCCATCTGGCGCCGCGCAAGCGGGCGGTTCTGGATATTTTCACCTCGCTGGTGTTCTTCATCTTCACCCTGGCCCTGCTGTGGTTCGGGATCGATATGGCCCAGGAATCCATGTCCAGTTGGGAAAGCAGCTACTCGGCCTGGAACCCGCCGATCTGGCCGGTGAAGCTTGCCATTCCCCTGGGCACCGGTCTGCTGGTCCTGCAGGGTCTGGTCAAGCTGCTGGAAGATATTGCCGTGGCCTTTAACCTGGATTACTACACGCCGGAAGAGGGCGAGTCCGAAGGAGAACAGCTGTGAGTATTGAAGTCCTGACCCTGCTGTTCTTCGGCGCCCTGCTGTTTTTCCTGCTGCTGGGCCTGCCGCTGGCGTTCGTACTCGGCGGCGTCTCCGTGGTGTTCCTGTATTTCACCTGGGGCTTCGACTCCTTCTACATGGTTGCCTCCCAGATCTGGGGCACCATGGGCAGCTTTACCCTGGTGGCAATCCCGCTGTTCGTGTTCATGGCCATGGTGCTGGAACGCACGGGGGTCGCCCGGGACCTGTATCGTATGATGCACCTCTGGTGCGGCGGCCTCCGGGGCGGCCTTGCCCTGGGCACCCTGATCATCTGCGCGGTTTTTGCCGCCATGGTGGGGATCAGTGGCGCCGCCGTCGTGGCCATGGGGACCATCGCCCTGCCGTCCATGCTGGAGCGGGGTTATGACAAGAGCATGGCCCTGGGCGTGATCAACACGGGCGGTGGCTGGGGCATCCTGATCCCGCCCAGCATCCTGATGATCCTGTACGCCCTGATCACCGGCGTATCGGTCGGCCAGATGTTCGCCGCCGGCATCATGCCCGGCATATTGCTGATGGTACTCACCGCCATCTACATCCTGGTGCGCAGCCACCTGCAGCCGGAGCTGGCTCCCGCACTGCCGGAAGAGGAGCGCGCCAGCTGGCCGGAGAAGTTGCGCGCCTTGCGGGCGGTGCTGTTGCCCATTGGCGTGGTGGTCATGGTCCTTGGCTCCATCATCGGGGGCATCACCACACCGACCGAAGCGGCCGCCATGGGCGTACTCGGGGCGCTGATCTCAGCCGCGGTCTATCGCCAGTTCAAGTGGAGCGTATTGCAGGAGGCGGCCATCCGCACCTTCAAGCTCACGGGCATGATCATGTGGATTCTGTTCGCCGCGCACGCCTTCAGCGCCGCGTATCAAAGCATGGGCGCGCAGGAACTGATTGAAAGCATGATGAACATGATCCCGGGTGGACCCTGGGGCATCATTATCGCGATGATGGTGATCGTGTTCCTGCTGGCCATGGTCCTGGACCCGGTCGGCATCATGCTGATCACCCTGCCGGTGTTCATGCCCATCGTGGAAAGCCTGGGCTTTGATCCGATCTGGTTCGGCATCCTGTTCGTGATCAACATGGAAATCGGCTACATGACCCCGCCCTTCGGATTCAACCTGTTTTACCTGAAGGGCATCGTCCCGCCGGGCATCACCATGACCGACATCTACAAGTCGATCATTCCGTTCGTCATTGTCGAGATCGTCGGGCTTGGACTGATCATGGTGTTCCCGGAAATCGCCACCTGGTTACCAGATCTGTTCTTCTGATCGCTGGATTCTGCCACCCCGGATACCTGCGGGTGGCAGATTGCCCATGTAGGGATTACTCTCAGGACACGGCCCCGGACTCAAGGAACCGGGGTCGACCAACAAGGAGAGTTCCCCCATGACCCACGCTTACCGTGCCCCCCGTTTCCCGCTGGCGACACTGCTCTTCCCTTTCCTGGTTGCCTTCCTGACGCTTGCGTCGCTGCCCGCGCAGGCCCGAGACCTGTCGGAACAGACCATCCGCGCGTTTGTTGACACCATGAAAGCCGCCGAGGATCTGGAACCGGATTTCGAAGCCCTTGGTGACGAGCTGGCGGCCGACGGGGAATCCGGGATGCCGGATTTTGCCCACATCTTTTCCGACACCCTGGCCAGGATGGAAGGCCAGCCTGCTTACCTACGCCTGGAGGACATCGCCCGGGAACATGGTTTCAGCGACCTCGAGGACTGGAGCAACACCGGGGATCGGATCTACAACGCATGGATGGCGATTGAGCTGGAGCAGCAAAACCCGGACGCCCAGCAGGAGATCACCTCGGCCCTGGTGGAAATCGAGAACAGCCCCCATCTGACCGAAGCCCAGAAAGCCCAGATGCGTGCCATGATGGAGAACGCCATGAACGCCATGGAGAGCGCCAAGGATGCGCCCCGAGAGGACATTGAAGCGGTCCGGCCCCATCTCGACATCCTGAGATTCTTCTCTCAGTCCCAGTAATCGACTGGCATAAAAAACCCGGCTCAGCAGGAGCCGGGTTTTCGGTCTGACGGGAGTCGCCGCCGGGTCAGGACATCAGGTTGTAGGCAAACACGATGACGACCGCAACCGGCGTGACGAAGCGGATCAGGTTATACCAGAGGCTGAACGCCCCTCCGTCCAGGGCCAGATCCAGTTTCAGGGATTCCTTCGCCACGAACCAGCCGACAAAGACCGCAGTCAGCAGACCCGACAGGGGCAGCATGATGTTGGCGGTGACATAGTCGAGCAGATCGAAAATGGTCTTGCCTTCAAAACGCTCGAACATTCCCAACGGCGCAAAATCCGACCAGATGTTGAGCGACAGAATCGAGGCAATGCCGAGCGACCAGCACAGAACGCCTACCAGAATGGCGCTGCCGGAACGGCCCAGCGTGGTTCTTTCTTCAACCCACTCAACCACGGGCTCCAGCAGGGAGATGCCGGACGTCCAGGCCGCAAACAGCAGCAGAACGAAGAACAGCGTGCCGAACAGTCCGCCCATGGGCATGTTGCCGAAGGCCAGCGGCAGGGTCTGGAAAATCAGGCCCGGACCGGCCCCGGCCTCAAGACCGTTGGCAAACACCACGGGGAAAATGGCCAGACCCGCCAGCAATGCAACCATCGTGTCCATGAGGGCAACACTGATCGCCGTGCGGGCAATGGAAACATCCCGGCCAAGGTAAGAGCCGTAGGCCATCATGATCGCCATACCCAGACTCAAGGTGAAGAAGGCATGGCCCAGGGCGATCAACACGCCACTGATCGACAGGGCGCCGAAATCCGGGGTGAACAGGAAGCTCACCGCTTCGCCGAAATGGCCGGTGGTGGTGGCATAGCCAACCGCGACCAGCAACAGAATGAACAGCGCCGGCATCAGGATGGTGGCGGCCCGCTCCAGGCCACCCTTGAGGCCCCGGGAGACCACCAGAACCACCAGTGTCATGAAGATGGTGTGCCAGATCAGCAGCTGTCCGGGACTCGCCAGCAAACCGCCGAACAGGTCGCCGATGGACTCCGCGGTACCGCCGGTGAAGTCGCCCATCGCCGCATGTTCGATGTAGGACGCCGACCAGCCGCCGATGACCGAGTAGAACGACAGAATGACGAAGGCGGCGATCATCCCGACAATGGCCGATGCCCGCCACATTGGCGACTTCAGGTTGCGCTCTGCCACCAGCCGCATACTGGTGATGGGGTTATGTCGACCGTTCCGGCCGATGAAGACTTCCGCCATCATGATCGGGATACCGATCACGGCAATGCACAGCAGGTACACCAGCACGAACGCACCACCACCGTTCTCGCCGGTTACATAGGGGAACTTCCAGATATTACCGAGACCGACGGCAGAACCGGTCGCGGCCAGGATGAAGGCCAACCGGGATGACCAGAGACCGCGAGAAGCCGCTGCGCCATTGCCCGAAGCCGAATTGGACTGAGTCATGATTGCTTCCTGTGCGTGTGGCTGAGGAATAGAAAACGACGACGAAGGCCCGGACCTTGCCCGGACTGTTGGAGCGGGATTCTGCCAGCACTCGCGGCGCGATGCCAGCGTTGGCACGGCCTCGAACGGGACGCGTCCGAGGCCATGCCTGAGAGGGTGAAGCTAACTAGCTATTTTTGCTGATAAAGCGTGTCACCAGGTCCTTCAGACCCCGGGACATGCCACTGAGGTGATCGCTGCTTTGTCTGGCGGCATCAGCCTGTTCGTCGCTGTGATCGGCCAGTTCGGCAATGTTGGTGATCTGGCGATTGATCTCGTCCGACACCTGGCTCTGCTCTTCGAACGCCGCCGACATGCTGATGAAGCTGTCCGAAATGGTTTCAATGGAGGTGACAATATCGCGCAGGGAGCTTTCGGCGCCGCGAACCTTCTCCAGGCCTTCACCCGCAACCGCCTCACCGTCTTGGGTTGCCTGGACGGCGGAATCGACCTGATGACGGAAATCATCAATCACGTCCTGGATACGGGTCGTGGATTCACGGGTCCGGCGGGCGAGGGAGCGGACCTCGTCCGCCACCACGGCAAAGCCCCGGCCCTGCTCACCGGCCCGGGCCGCCTCGATCGCGGCATTCAGCGCCAGCAGGTTGGTCTGTTCCGCAATCTCGGAGATCAGGCTTGCCGCCTCACCGATACTGTTGGTGGACTCACCCAGCTTGCTGATGGTCTGGCCAATCCCGTTCACCCGGCTGACCAGTTGCTCAATGGCCACCAGCGCCTCAGCGCTGCGTTCGCTGCCCACACCCGCCAGGCGATTGGCTTCTTCTGCTTCCCGTGCATTGCTGGAGACCGATTCCGTGACCTCCTGTATGGAGGCGGTCATCTCGTTGATGGCAGAGGCGGTTTGGTCGGTTTCCGCTCGCTGGCGGGCAATGGCCGCGGCACCGTCACTGATGTAGCCATGGGAGGCCCGGGCCTGCTCGTACAGCAACTCCGCCTGATCGTCGATCCGGGCCAGCGCCGTCCGGATCCGCGCCTCCTCGCTCATCAGCACCAGGCCCAGCTGAGCAAACAATCCGCTTTCATCACTGTAGGTCCGCGCCACGACCGGGTCCCGGAAAGCATCGGGCCGGAGGTTCAGCAATCGGTTGAGTCGTCCGGTCGTGGAATTCAGGATCAGTCCGCCACCGAGCACATGCCCCGTCACCACGAGCGCCACCGCCAGCCAGGTCTGATCGAACCCGAGCGCGACCAGGCTCAGCACCAGGGACAACAGCATCGGCCAGCCGGATTTGAGCGCCGACACCACGCGGTGACCCGCACTCTGCACGGATTTACCGGCGGAGATCCGGCCGTACAGGGCCTCGGCTCGCGCCACCTGTTCCCGGGTCGGCTCGACCCGCACGGACTCGTAGCCGACCAGCTGGCCGTTTTCCCGGATCGGCGTCACGTAGGCGCTGACCCAGTAGTGATCACCGCTCTTGGCCCGGTTCTTGACCACGCCCATCCAGGCCTTGCCGGCCTTGAGATACTCCCACATACCCCGGAACACCGGTGCCGGCATATCGGGGTGGCGGATGATGTTGTGGGCCTGACCGATCAGTTCGTCTCTCGAGAACCCGCTGATTTCAACGAACTCCTCGTTGCAGTAGGTAATCACACCTTTCAGATCGGTGGTGGTGATCAGTCGCCCACCCTTGCGCATTCTGACTTCACGTTGGGTTACCGGGAGATTCTTGCGCATAAACTGGTTGCTCTCTGATTCAGGCCTGAAAACGAAACGTCGGACCGCGAGGAGCCGCGCCTGTGCCACCCATGGTAGTCGTCATGCACGATCCTGCAATCCGATCGGTATCGGCAACAACCGGTGAAACCTTAGTACGGGGAAATACTCACGCTGGCGCGACGAGACGGGCGCGGGGGTGGAAACGGGCATTGACCCACAGGGAAAAGGCGATCACGCCCCCGCCGATGGCCAGGCGCATGAGATCCGCATCCCGATTCCAGATCAGCAGGTTGACCAGCAAACCGGCCGGCACCAGGGCGTTGTTCATGATCGCCAGGGTACCGGCATCCACGTAACAGGCACCCCGGTTCCACAGGAACAGGCCGAGACCCGAGGCCGCGAGACCCAGCCAGGCCAGAATGCCCCATTGCAGGGAGGTGGACGGCAGGCGTTCGGCATTGCCGAAGATCAGGAACGAGGGCAACGCAATGAGCAGTGCCCCGAAAAAGAAATAGCCAAAGGTCCGGAACGCCGGCAGCTCAAGCGGGTAATGCCGCATGATGTGCTTATACCCCACCTGACCTGCGGCAAAGGTGAAGTTCGCAACCTGCAACAGCAGGAAACCAGTGATGAAATCCTCGCTGAGACCATCGTAGCGGATGATGCCCGCGCCCAGGGTCGCGATGCCCGCGGCCACCAATGCGACCGGTGAAAAGCGCCGGAACAGGGCATCATCAATCAGGGTCACATAAAGCGGGGTAAAGATGGTAAACAGCAGGACTTCCGGCACCGTCAGGTAGCTGAACGAACGGTACAGACACAGGTAGGTGATTCCGAACTGCAGCATGCCGGTCACCAGGATGCCCAGCTTCATGCCGGAGGGTACGCCACGCCAGCGGGTAAACGGCAGAAACACCAGGGCGCCCAGCAGGACCCGGCTGAGTACCGCGAAATCGCTGTCGACCTGACCGGCCAGAAACTCGCCGATCAGGCTGAACGAGAATGCCCACAGAACGGTAACAAAAACCAGTAATCCCATCGTGACTGCCACCCCTGAAAATCGAGGCGCGTACTTTAACCGTTTTGGCCGAAATTTTCAGGTAAGGAAGAGGACCAGACGCAAAAACCCCGATGCCCGCACCCGCCACGAATGAGTTACCATGCCTGCCCTGCTTGCTCTGGGCAGGAACCAACAACACCATGAACGGACACCCGGACCCGCCACGCTATGGACGAAACCCACCAGCCCCTACCGGAACCCCGCCAGCCGCTGGTGCGCCAGACCCTGGGTGAATGGCGGACCCTGGCGATCCTCGGCGGCCCCATCCTGATTGCCCAGATTGCGCAAATGGCCAACGGCGTGATCGATACCGTCATGGCCGGCCATGCCAGCGCCGAGGACCTGGCAGCCGTCGGCATCGGCAGCAGTCTGTGGATGCCGCTGTTCCTGTTCTTTATGGGGCTGCTCGGCGCCCTGCAACCGATCATTTCCGGCTACAACGGTGCCCGGACGCCGGAGCGGATCATGCCGGCTACCTGGCAGGGCCTGTATCTGGCCGCTGCCGGATCGGTGGTGATGATCCTGCTGCTGACCCATGTGCACCCGGTTCTGGCCCGGCTGAACCTGGAACCCCATACCGCCGACATTACTCAGGGGTACCTCGACGCCTTTGCCTGGGGCGTGCCGGCCATGCTGATGATGACCGCCTTACGGGGGCTCACCGACGGGCTTGGACATACCCGGGTGATCATGGCCTTTTCCGTCCTCAGCACCCTGATCAACCTGCCGCTCAACTATATTTTCATCTACGGAAAGCTGGGCGTGCCGGCAATGGGCGGCGTTGGCTGCGGCTGGGCCACGTCCCTGTCCAACGGCGTGGCCGCCGTCGCACTGCTGGTGTACCTCAATCGCAGCGAGGCCTATCGTCGGTTCCATCTGCTCGCCGATTGGGTAAAACCGGACCTGGCCGGCCTGATCTATATCCTGAAGCTCGGCGTGCCCATCGGCTTCACCATCTTTGTCGAAGCCAGCATGTTCTCGGTCATTGCCCTGTTTCTGGCGCCGCTTGGTCCGGTGGTGGTGGCAGGCCACCAGATTGCCCTGAACGTGGTCTCACTACTGTTCATGCTACCTTTGAGCATTGGCATGGCGCTGACCCTGCGGGTGAGTTTTCTCATGGGCGCCGGCACACCCGACACCGCCCGGCTGATTTCCCGCAGCTCACTGATACTGGCAGCGGCCACGGCACTGGTCTTCGCCGTGCTGCTCTGGGTTTTCTCCGAGCAAATCGCAGCACTCTATACCAGTGAAGCCGAAGTGCAGCAGGTCACGATTCGGCTGCTGCTCTTTGCCGCCTTGTTCCAGATTGCGGACGTCATCCAGGTGACCTGCATCAGTGCCTTGCGGGGTTACAAGGACACCCGGATCCCGATGTTCATCATGCTGTTTTCGTTCTGGGGCGTGGGTCTGCCGCTGGGTTATCTGCTGACCTTCACCGACGTGATCCGACCGGCCATGGGCGCGGCGGGCTTCTGGGTAGGGCTGACCGGCGGGCTTACGTCAGCGAGCATTCTTCTGGGCTGGCGGCTGTTTCGCTTTGCGCCGGTTCCAGATCCGCATAGATGATGCAGTCACGCCCCGAGGCCTTCGCCTCGTACAGAGCGGCGTCGGCCCGGGCCAGCCAACTGTCGACGGTCTCCCGGTAGGCAAGCTGGGCGACACCGAAGGACGCGGTGACCGGACCACCCGGGTGCTTCAGGTGTTTACGGAGGATCTGCTGCAGGTTGGTCAGTACCGTTGTCAGCCCGGCGTCGCGGGTGCCAGGCAACAGCAGCACGAACTCCTCGCCACCGTATCGGAACAGACGGTCGGTTCGCCGGGTGTGCTGCTGAATCAGCGCCACCATCTCCACCAGCACATTGTCGCCGACCCCGTGGCCATACTCGTCATTAATGGCCTTGAACCGATCCAGGTCGAGCAGGGCAATGGCACAGGCCTGGCCACTGCGATTGGCGCTGGCCACCGCCAGAGCCAGCTCCTGGTCCATGGAACGACGGTTCAGGACCCCGGTGAGCGGATCAATCGTCGCCAGATGCTCCAGCCGTTCACGCTGGCTTTCGTTCCGGTAGGCAAAGACGTAGGCGCAGGCACTGACGACGACCGCACCGGCGGCGAAAGACCACATCTGGACCAGGGACCGGAAGATATCGACCTGGACCATCAGGGCAAGGATGGCGCCCATGTTGATCACGATGGCAAGACGGGGCCGCGCCAGGAAGAAACTGGTGACCAGGCAGGGGAACACCCAGAACAGTCCGGGCTCTCCGGTCACGGCACCCACCACAACCGCACTGGAAGACGTCGTTACCGCGAGGAACAGGCCACTGCGTTCAGTGCGGCCGGTCAGCCAGGCATGGGTCACACTGGCGACAATCCCGACCAGGATGGTGACATCGACCACTGCCGCCAGAAGATTGCCCTGAACGAATCGAAATATCGCAAACGGCGTGATACCCAGAATGGCACTGGCACCGAGCAGCGTAATAATCGACAGGCGGAAATCCGTCTTGAGGCGGTAGAACATCTGGGGTGTGAACCGACGATAGAGTTATTTAGTGCGGTAGCATAGCTCAAGGCTTGCAAAGGTTCGCCATACCACCACCAGATTTTACAAATCCGTGACGCACCGTCACAAAACGTGAAAGAACACTCATTCCTTGAATCCGGCCCCACTTCCACACTGTCAAATCGGGTAAAAGAAGCCCACGGCATCAAGGAGATATGGAGGCCGGAGCCTGTTCGGGGGTACACTTGTACCCTGTTACATCCGTCATCAGGACACCCGATCGTGCGCAACCTTGTCCGAATCGCCCCTGGCGCCCTCGAGCTGGGCCGCCCCCTGCCGTGGAACGTTTACGATGCCGACGGCAACGTACTGCTGCGCCAGGGTTACGTGATTCAGACCAACTCCCAGCTGGAACAGCTGTTCGAGCGCGGTCGGTTCAAACCACGCAAGATCGAGCGGCCGCAGGAGGAGATTTTCGAGGATACTCGCGAACGCAATCCTTTCGCGGACTACCCGGATCTGCTCCAGGCCCTGGAAACCACGCTGGACGCCATCACCGAGACGGACCCCTCGGCCCAGAAGCGGTTGATGGGGCTGACCCGGATGGTAGAGCGAACCTGCACCGAGGCGCCCGACGCCAGTCTGGCACTGATCCACCTGTATTCCATTGGCCCGACCATCCTCGAACAGACGCTGTTCTATGCCATTCTCAGCCAGTTCATCGGGCGCCAGTTCGGGCTGGAGGAAAAGCGTCTCAGCGTCCTCACCGGAGCGGCCCTGACCGCCAATCTGGCGCTGGTGCCGGTAGCCGATCAACTTAATGCCTCCAACAAGGTGTTGACGGACGACCAGCGGAGCGTGATCCGCAAGCATCCGTTACGCAGCATTCAGGCTCTGCAAGCGGCCGGCATCGACAATCCGCTGATGACCACGATCATCGCCCAGCACCACGAACAGGCGGATGGCACCGGCTATCCGCTGGGGCTCAGTGGCACCGATATACGCCCGGAAGCTGAAATCCTGGCGCTGTCCGAACGGTATGTGGCCATGATCACCAAGCGGGCCTACCGCGCCCGCATGAACGTGGCCGATGCCCGTCGCTTGATCGCCACGCTTGCAGACGGCAAGTTCCGCCCGGCCATTCCCAAGGCGCTGCTCCAGGTGCTGGGGGACTACCCGCCCGGCATCCTGGTGCGGCTCGACAACAACGAAGTAGGGGTGGTGACCGGCCGCCCGGTCCGGGCCCGCGGGCCGTTCGTGAAGGCCATCTTCGGGCCCCGGGGCAATCGCTACAACGGCACTTTTGAGCGGGATACCAGCGTACTGGAGTTCAACATCCGGGCCCTGGAAGAACCCGAAATCATGCCCTCCATGGATTTCAGCCGGATCTGGGGGTTCGGGTCCTGAGCCCGGACCGGGCCCCGCTCAGCGAAGCCCGAGTGCCTGGGCGTGGTACACGAGGTGATCGTCAATAAATGAGGCGATAAAGAAATAACTGTGGTCATAGCCCCGGTGCATGCGCAGGTTAATGTGGTGGTGGAAGGTCTCGCAGGCCTCCGCCAGGGCATCCGGATTCAGTTGGGTGTCGAGGAATTCATCGGCTGTGCCCTGGTCAATCAGCAGGGGCAACCGTTCCCGCGCGGTCGGAATCAATAGCGTGGCGTCCCATTCCTCCCAGGCCCGGACATCCTCTCCCAGATAACCCGTGAACGCTTTCTGGCCCCAGGGGCACTCGGTCGGGTTGGCAATCGGGGCGAAGGCTGACACCGAGGCATAGCGACCCGGATTTTTCAGCGCGGCGATGAGGGCGCCATGCCCCCCCATCGAATGACCGCTCACCGAACGCTGATCGGTCAACGGCAGTTCGCTCTCAACCAGCTGCGGCAACTCTTTCACCACATAATCGTACATCCGGTAATGCGGAGCCCAGGGTTGCTGGGTGGCATTGATGTAGAACCCGGCGCCGGTCCCGAAATCGTATTCGTCATCTTCACCCGGAAGGCCCAGGCCCCGGGGGCTGGTGTCCGGACAGACAATGGCCAGGCCCAGCTCCGCCGCCCGCTTCATGGCCCCGGCTTTCTGCATGAAGTTCTGGTCGGTGCACGTCAGCCCCGACAACCAGTACAACACCGGTACTTTGCGCGGCTGCCTGGCCACGGCCCCCGAGGGAAGAAAGACGGCAAATTCCATATCGCACTCCAGAGTCGCGGAGTGGTGCCGGTACCGTCGGTGCTCGCCGTCGAAACACAGGTTTGTGGATAGGAGTTCCATAACATCCTCGCCTTGGGAAAAGGGTGGTCTCAGTCGTCGGCGTTGGCGTATTTTGGCAACTCAATCCCGCAGCCGGCCCGGGCCAGTTCGGCCAGGATGGCAGTGCGTGTAACAATGCCAATCAGTTTTCCATGGTCAACGACCGGATACACTTTGGGTTTGCTTGCCCCGAGATTCTGGGCGAGGTCCACCACCGCCATCTCCGGCGAAATCGTCACCGGTTCCCGAAACATCACATCGTCCACGATGGGATCGCCCTCGCAATGGTAACTGCTGACCAGCAGGGCATGAATGCAATCCTGCTCCGACACAAAGCCCAGAACGCGGCGCTGATCATCGACAACGGGCAACCCGGTGACGTGATTCTGCAGCAATGACTTCACCACACGGGTCAACGGCGTACCACATCGAATGGGCTCAATGTGGTTCGACATGACATCAGAGACTTTCAATGAGCGCATGGGCAGGCCTCCTCCC
Source organism: Marinobacter sp. F4206 (assembly GCF_019392195.1). Taxonomy (NCBI): domain Bacteria; kingdom Pseudomonadati; phylum Pseudomonadota; class Gammaproteobacteria; order Pseudomonadales; family Marinobacteraceae; genus Marinobacter; species Marinobacter liaoningensis. The sequence continues at coordinate 1,940,360 of NZ_JAHXKI010000002.1, read as the reverse complement.
GCTAAATCCGGTTGCGCTGGCCCCAAACGGAACCTCTGTCTATAACCATAGGCAATGCACCACAGAAAGGAAAACAGAAAACGCGGTGAACCGTTTACAGATCAAAATAATTGCTTAGACTCATACGGTTACGCCCCAAAAGGGCTCCAACTGCTCACTACGGGAGATCCCCATGGAAGCCATTTCATCATTCGTCGGACAGATCAATTCACTGGTGTGGGGGCCACCCATGCTGGTTCTCATTCTCGGGGTCGGACTGTTTCTCAGTCTGGGGCTCCGGCTGATGCCAATTCTGAAACTGGGTGCCGGTTTCCGGTTGATGTGGCAGGGCCGCAAGGCTGCCGACGCCGAGTCCGCCGGTGAGATACCCCCGTTCCAGGCACTGATGACGGCCCTCTCGGCGACGGTGGGCACCGGCAACATTGCCGGCGTGGCCACCGCCGTGTTCCTGGGTGGACCCGGTGCCCTGCTGTGGATGTGGTTGACCGCTCTGGTCGGGATGGCGACGAAATACTCGGAGGCCGTGCTGGCGGTGCGTTTCCGGGAAGTGGATGAGCGTGGCGATCACGTCGGTGGTCCGATGTACTACATCCGCAACGGCCTGGGCAGTAAATGGGCCTGGCTGGGCGTCCTGTTTGCCGTGTTTGCCGCCGTTGCGGCTTTCGGTATCGGCAACACCGTGCAGGCGAACTCCGTCGCGGACGTGATGGAAGCCAGTTTCGAGGTACCGCACTGGGCCACCGGCCTGACCCTGATGGTACTTGTTGGTGCTGTACTGATCGGCGGTATCCGCCGGATCGGCCACGTTGCCAGTGCTCTGGTACCACTGATGGCCATTTCCTATCTGGCCGCCGGGCTGGTGGTTCTGGCCGTCAACGCGGCCGAAATTCCGGCCGCCCTGGGGCTGGTGTTCGAGCATGCCTTCAGCCCGATTGCTGCCGAGGGTGGTTTTGCCGGAGCGGCCGTCTGGGCCGCCATTCGTTTCGGGGTCGCCCGGGGCATTTTCTCCAACGAGGCCGGCCTCGGGTCAGCGCCCATCGCCCACGCCGCCGCCCAGACCAAAAACCCGATCAACCAGGGCATGGTGGCGATGCTGGGCACCTTTATCGACACCATCATCATCTGCACCATCACCGGGCTGGTAATCATCACCTCTGGCACCTGGACATCCGGGGTTTCTGGAGCCGAACTGACTTCCATGGCCTTTGCCGAGGCCCTGCCCGGTGTCGGCAATTACCTGGTCGCTATTGCCCTGGCGGTGTTCGCCTTCACCACCATCCTGGGCTGGTCGTTCTACGGCGAGCGCTGCATCGAGTTCCTGTTCGGCGTGAAGGCCATTGTGCCCTACCGTGTGGTCTGGATCCTTGCGATTCCGGTCGGCGCAACCCTGAACCTGGGTTTTGTCTGGCTGGTGGCCGACACCCTGAATGCGATGATGGCATTGCCCAACCTGATCGCCCTGCTGTTGCTCAGCCCGGTGGTGTTCAAGTTGACCCGGGAACACTTTGACCGGCAAAAAACCGCGGGCAACACCTAGCCCTTGTTTTCCGGTCCGACACAACCCACGTTTGTTGTATAGACTGAGGAAACGTGCCGGCGCACCCACCGCCGGCCAATGATAACTGCCGAACGTTGCAGGAAAAGGAGAGTAGCTTATGAGTTTACGTCTTGGAGATACCGCACCGGATTTCGAGCAGGATTCGAGTGAAGGCCGAATCTCGTTCTACGACTGGCTTGGCGATAGCTGGGGCATTCTGTTTTCGCACCCGGCCGATTTCACTCCGGTGTGCACCACTGAGCTGGGCCTGACCGCCAAACTCAAGGATGAATTCGCCAAACGCAACGTCAAGGCCCTTGCCCTGAGCGTGGATCCGGTCGACTCCCATAAGGAATGGATCAGGGACATTAACGAGACCCAGGGTTGCTCGGTCAATTTCCCGATCATCGCGGATCAGGATCGGAAAGTGTCTGAACTGTACGACATGATCCATCCCAATGCCGACAGCAGCCTCACCGTTCGCTCCCTGTTCGTGATCGACCCGAACAAGAAGGTGCGTCTGATCATCACTTACCCGGCCAGCACCGGGCGGAACTTCAACGAGGTCCTGCGGGTTGTCGATTCCCTGCAGCTTACTGACGACCACAAGGTCGCGACGCCCGGTAACTGGGAGCGCGGGGGTGATGTGGTGATTGTTCCGTCCCTGCAGGATGAGGACGAGATCAAGAAACGTTTCCCGCAGGGGTATAAGGCGGTTAAGTCCTACCTCCGGATGACCCCGGATCCGAAATCCAACTGGAGCGGCGACTGATCACCGGCGCCAATCCAGCCCACAAAAAAGGCCGGGCAGCTGAGCTGCCCGGCCTTTTTTAATCCTTCCGTCCGGCCCCATGGGCCGGCCCTGCTCAGAACGCCGGAACCACGGCGCCCTCATAATTCTCCTTGATGAACGCCCTGACCGCGTCGGACGTCAAAGCGTCAGACAGCTTCTGCATGGCCTCGCTGTCCTTGTTGTCCGGACGCGCAACCAGGATGTTCACATAGGGAGAATCGGAGCCCTCAATCACCAGCGCATCTTCGGTCGGGTTCAGACCGGCCTCCAGCGCGTAGTTGGTGTTGATCAGCGCAATGTCGACCTGGTTCAGAATCCGGGGCAGGGTCGCCGCTTCCAGTTCCTTGAAGTCCAGGCCCTTCGGATTCTCGGCAATGTCACGGGGTGTTGCCGTGATCTTGCTGGCATCCTTGAGCGTGATCAGGCCGGCTTTCTGGAGCAGCAGCAGGGCGCGACCGCCGTTGGTGGGGTCGTTCGGAATCGCGACGACCGCACCGTCTTCCAGTGCCTCGAGGGAATTGATCTTGCTGGAGTAGGCGCCGAACGGCTCAACATGAACCCCGGTTACCGTCACCAGATCGGTGCCGCGTCCGGCATTGAACTCATCCAGGTAGGGCTTGTGCTGGAAAAAGTTGGCGTCCATCCGCTTCTGGTCCACCTGGATGTTCGGCTGGACATAGTCGGTAAAGACCTTCACATCAAGCTCCACACCCTGCTCCGCCAGGGTCGGCTTCACAAACTCCAGGATTTCGGCGTGGGGAACCGGCGTCGCCGCCACCGACAGCTCCTCCGCAGAAACGGTTGCAGCGGCAGAAACGGTTGCAGCGGCAGCCAGCGCCACCAGGGATTTCTTGAGATTCATTCTACGTTCTCCTGTTTGAATTATTTACGGCTGAAATACAGCACCAGACGGTCACCGACCATCTGCAGCACCTGAACGAAAATCACCAACAACGCCACGGTAATAACCATGACATCGGTCTGGAATCGTTGATATCCGAAGCGAATGGCCAGATCACCCAGGCCACCGCCACCGATAACGCCGGACATGGCGGCGTAGGACACCAGGGTGATCGCGGTAACGGTGATCCCGGCAATGATGCCGGGCAGCGCCTCGGGCAGCAGAGCGCCGAAAATGATCTGCTTGACGCTCGCGCCCATGGCCTGAGTCGCTTCAATGATGCCGCGATCCACTTCCCGCAACGAGGTTTCCACCAGCCGGGCGAAGAACGGCGCACCGCCTGCCACCAGCGGTGGAATGGCACCCGCCACCCCCAGGGAGGTGCCGATCAGCATCACCGTGAACGGAATCATCACGATCAGCAGGATGATAAAGGGCACCGACCGCAGCACGTTCACCACAAACGACAACACGGCGTAGGCCACCGGCTGTTCCAGTAACTGGCGCTTGCCGAAAAGGAACAGCAGCACACCAACGGGCAGGCCGATCAGTACGCTGAACAGCAGGGACATGCCCACCATCACCAGGGTATCCCAGCTGGCCCAGCCAATTTCGCTCCAGTCTACGTTGCTCAGCAATCCATCCATCAAGGCTTCCATCAGCGCAGCACCTCCACGTGAACGTCGGCGGCCTCGAGAGCGCCCATGGCCACCTCCAGATCACCCCCGACCAGCGACAGGGTCAGCTGGCCGTAGGGGGTATCCTTGATGTGATCGATGCGGCCCGACAGGATGCTGAAATCCACGCCGGACTCCCGGGCGACGCTGCCCAGCAATGGTTTGTAGGTGGATTCACCTTTGAACGTCAGCCGCAGGATACGGCCGTCGGCCTTGCTCAGATCTTCCTGCAGCTCGTCCCGGTCAATGCTCTCGCTCTCGAACACGAAGTCCCGGGTGGTCGGATGCTTGGGGTGCAGGAACACCTCACTGACCGGCCCCATTTCAACCACCTCGCCGGCGTCCATCACCGCCACCCGGTCGCAGACCCGGCGAACCACATCCATCTCGTGAGTGATCAGCACAATGGTCAGGCCCAGCTCACGGTTGATATCCGCCAGCAGTTTCAGCACCGACTGGGTGGTTTGCGGATCCAGGGCGCTGGTGGCCTCGTCGCACAGCAGAATGGTGGGCCGACATGCCAAGGCCCGGGCAATCCCCACCCGCTGTTTCTGGCCGCCGGACAGCTGGGACGGGTACTTGTTGGCGTGATCGGTCAGGCTGACCCGCGCCAGTAGCTCCTGTACCCGGTTACGGATCTCGGATTTGGAGTAAATCCCCGCCAGTTTCATGGGAAAGGCGATGTTGTCCGCCACGGTCTTGGACGACAGCAGATTGAAGTGCTGGAAGATCATCCCGACCTTGCGCCGGAAGGCCCGCAACTCGGCGGCGTTGTAATGGGTGATGTTTTCGTCGTCGATCAGAATCCGGCCGCCAGTGGGCGGTTCCAGCAGGTTGATCAGACGCACCAGCGTGGATTTACCTGCGCCGGAATGGCCGACGATGCCGAACACCTCGCCGGTTTCAATGGTCATATCGGTGGGGTGCAGCGCGGGGATCGCCCGGCCACCTACCTGATACGACTTCTGTACCTGGTCAAATACAATCACGTTAGCGCCTTGTGGGTGCAGCGTTAAAACCGGCGATTATAGCCGATTCCCCTGGCAAACCCGAATCCGCAGGTGCCGATACCCGTGGGTAGTTGCCCTTACACAAACGGTTACCTGACACCGTATCGGACAGTGCACTAAACTGGGCCCTGAACACTAACGTCCATGCTCCCAGAAGCGCGCTGCCCTGAGGCCACCCAAGTGACCACCGAAAACGATACGAGCCCGTCCCGGATGACCTCGACCCAGGCCTGGATCACCTACCTGAGCAAAGTCGAACTGCCGGTACTGGCCAACACCCTCCGGCGCATCAACGAGCTGACCGACAGCCGCAACAGCACCGTGAACGAACTGGCCAACGTGATTCTCAACGATGCCCAGCTCACCTCCCAGGTGCTGCGACTGTCCAACACGGTGTTCTATAACCAGACCCGCACCCAGGTCAGCACCGTCAGCCGGGCCATCACCCTGATCGGCTTTGATGCCGTGAAATCCATGGCCATCTCCTCCCTGATCGTGGACGCTCTGTTGCAGCGCAATGACCGGCCGCACCTGTTGCGATGTCTGGCCCGGGCCATCCACGCCGCGGTTCAGGCCCGCTGCCTGATGCCGAAACGGAATGAAACGGCGCTGGAAGAAGTCTTTATCGGGGCCCTGCTGATGAACATCGGGGAGCTCGCGTTCTGGTCGTGCGAGACCGAACAGGCCACCGAACTGGAACAGCGGTTGCGCCTGGAAGAGCCGTCGGTAGACGCCCAGAAGGCCGTGCTGCACACGACCTTTACCGAGATTACCCGGGGTCTGGTGGAGGCCTGGTCACTCGGGCCGTTCATCAAGGACGTGGTGGCGCCCGGGCAGGCCAATTCCCCCAATGCCAGCCTGGTACGGCATTCGGTGGAAATGGCGCGACTGTCCGAGCAGGGCTGGCGTGGCGCCGACATGGACAGGGTGCTGGAAAAGCTGGGTGACGACATCGGCGAAAACCCGGCAACGGTTCGTGACCAGATCAAGGTCAATGCCACCGAGGCGGCCCGCGTCGCTGTCTCCCTGGGCATCCCTCAAGTCACGGCACTGATGCCCGGCAACCAGCAGGACGGCGAAAAGGCGGCGGCGAAGGCACCCGACATGGATGCGGAGCTGCAACTCCAGATTCTACGTGACCTGACCGAGAGCCTGGCCGAAAGGCCGGACATCAACGAAGTCTGCCAACTGGTGATTGAAGGCATTCATCGGGCCATCGGCATGCAGCGGGTGGCACTGCTAATGGGCGATCGCAGTGGGCGGGAACTGGTGCCACGGAAACTGAGCGGGCGCGGAACCGATGACTGGCGCGACCAGCTTACCATCCCGAGGGACGGTTCTGGCCCACTGGGCAGGCTGCTGCCTGACGACGGCTGTTTTATCTACCGGCCTGACGCGGATGTCGGCCAAACCGGCGATGACCGCTGGCTTGGCCGGGTTCCGGCGCTGGTGGGTCCACTCCGGGCCAACGGCCGCCTGGTGGGCCTGTTCTATGCCGACAATGCGGCCGGCGGATACACCCCGTCCGAGCAACAGCTGTCAGCGTTCGGACACTTCATCCAGAACGCCCAGCTGTGCCTGACCCTGATCGCGGCCAAGTAAGGCTGCGTCAGAGCTCGTAGAGCTTGGTCACGTGCAGAATCGGGCCGGTTGGTGCCCCGGTCGGAGACCCGCCTCTGGGCTCCAGGCTGATCGCCAGCGTCCGACTCTGCGACAGCGCCGTCCGGGCCTGATCGGTCAGTGTCACCTGATGCACGCCGCCGGCGGGAATCACCCCGAGCGAGAGCGGCTGACCGTTCTCCGGCACGATCCACAACTCGTAGTCCTTGCCCGCATCAGCGGCACTGGCGGCGACCGATCGCAATTTCAGCAAGTTGTCCTGCCCGGATTCGCTGACCAGCCAGAGCGGATCGCTGAGATCGGCCTGGACAATGGCGCCGGACAACTGGGGCGCGGGCCCAGGCTGCCGTACCAGCAATAACGCCAGCACAACGGCGACGGCCGTTGCCGCCAGGCTCCAGCCCGGCCACAGCCAGCTCAGTCCCTTATTGCTCCGGCCCGCGTGCGGCCAGAGCCGGCGCTCAATGGCGTGCCAGGTGGACCTGGGCGGGGTCACCGCCGGCACTTCGGAGGAAAGCTGGCCCAGCTTTTCTTCCCAGAACCAGACTTCCTGCCGGACCCGGGCCGATTCCATCATCCAGCGCTCGAACCGGGCCCGGGCCTGCCCCTTCAATGAACCCAGCACATATTCGGCGGCCAGGCTTTCGATACGTTCCGGTGTCTTTTTCATTGTTCCAGGCACCTCTTCAACGCCAGCAAACCACGCCGAATCCAGCTTTTCACCGTACCAATCGGCGAGCTCAGGGCCTGTGCCAGTTCCTCGTGGGTGAATCCCCGGTAGTACGACAACAGAATGCTATCCCGCTGAACGTCGGTGAGTTCCTCCAGACAGCCCGTCAGCTGGGCCGAGCCGGCGGTTCGCAAAGAATCATCGAGGGGACCGGCACGCTGGTCCTCAATGTGCTCAAGGTGATCATCGCCAGACGTCTGACGGACTTTCCGGGCCCGGATCAGGTCCAGGGTCCGGTAACGGGCAATGGTCATCATCCAGCCCATGGGCGTGCCACGGCCCTCGTGATACTCAGCGGCATGATGCCAGATCTGGATGAAAGCCTCCTGCAGGGCTTCTTCCGCCAGCTCCCGCTGGCCTGCCAATTTCACGCACAATCCGAACATGCGCGCCGCGATCTTCTCATACAGCTGCTCGAACGCCCTTCGGTCCTGGCGCGCTACCAAGAACAGTAAGCGCATCAGGTCCTCCTGATCGGTCTGGCCTGGATTCATAACATCTCCACTTATTATTGGCTTCTGTTCCCATACGCTCCAACCTGGCATCGGGATGCGAGGTCTGACCATTACCGGGTGTTGCCTGAGTGCCACCAACGGCTATGCATCCAGCCACCGGGAAGCACCCTTCATCACCGAAATCCCAGAAGTGGATGGAACCGATTTTTTACATGTTTCGCAGCTATGAATCCGGGCGCGGAGGTTATCTGGCCCTTATTGCCAATTATCTGCCCCCCGCAGGATGCCTGTGGCGGTCCGAACTATTTCGATCTGGATGACGACGCCGTATACGAGATTCACGTGGATAACGACCGCCAGTTCGCGACCTCCCTGACTCACCCGACTCTGCCGGAGCTCCTGGAAATCCTGTTCGGGGATACCGACGGGCCATGGTGCCCGCCCTGCTGGCCGGCGTCGGCGCTATCAGTTTGGTGTGGGTGATCGAACGTGCGGCTTCAATCTGACGACAGCCGGGAGAGTGTCCGTGCCGCCGGTGCACGTGGCGCCGGCGGCGGGTTTGAGAGAGTCAGTGCAGAGCGCGCATCTGACGCGGGTAGAGTGCCGCGGTGACTTCCGGCTCTTCCAGCAGGTCGGCCAGCTCCCGGTCAACAGCGGTTTCCTCACCCTCGTCCGGCAATGGTTCAAAGAGCGTACTGAGCCAGGCGGTGACCGACGGCGCCTCGTCCCGTTTGTAGTCGGTCGACAGCGCCTTGATCCGGCGGAAGCCGATGATGCGCTGGTGCTTGGGGTCGCGAATCTGCTCGAACCCTCGCCAGTACACGTGATCGCGGGTGTGCAACTGGACGAAGAGGGTGTCTATCGGGCTGTTGTCGCTGTCACCGGAGTCCTCGGCGGGATCCTCCGTGAGTTGTTCCGCCTCCGGTTCGGGTTTCTTTTGACGGATGGTGGTCCAGGCCGGGTACAGCACCGCCACCGCGTCCGCTTCCACATGCTCGCGGGCAGCGCGGAGGATCAATCCCCAGCGGGCCTTGTCGGCATCGGTTTCAAGGGAATTAATGGGCAAGTCGTAGCTTTGCTCGCTGGACAGAACTATGGCCATCATCGGGGCGTCAAGCTCCCCCATGGCCTCGGCCTGTGCTACAGATACCAGATCGTCGATTGCCATCGGTTGGTTCATAATGCGCTCGCCTCCTCGATGCCATCAGGGTCTATCAGGAAGAATGGGTCTTCCTGACAAACAGCATAGCCTGTTCCGCATACAAAGATAAACGTGGAGTTTTGGCAAGCGGATCACAAGCCCTAATCGTCGAAGGCGTCCTCGAGGCGCTCATACTGGCCAAACCACGGGTTTGCTTCCTCCAGCTGGGCCGCCAGCTGCAGCAGGCGCACCTCGTCGCCATGACGACCACCGAACTGGACGCCCACCGGCAGGCCGGATGCCGTCCAGTGCATGGGGACGGACATGGCAGGCGTCCCGGTCAGGTTGGCCAACTGGGTAAACGGAGTGCGCGCCAGGCTTTCCAGGGCCATCTGGTCAACCTGACCGGTGCGGTGCACCAGCTTGCCCGCTTTCAGCGTCAACATCAGCTTGGCGGCGAACTTCAGGTGCGCCGGTGTGTCCAGCTCGCCGATCCGGGCCGGGAGCTGACCGGCGGTGGGACACAGATACAGATCGTAGCTGCCAAAGAACGCCCCGAGGGCGCGGGCAAAGTCATTCCACTGCTGTCGGCGCCGGACGTAGTCGGGCAGGGGCATGGTATTGCCCAGCATGCCGATCAGCCGGGTATCCAGTTCAAAGTCCTCGTCCCGGGCCCCGAAGCGCTCCCGGGCCTGTTCCATCAGTGCCGAGACCTCACCGAAATAGAGCCCCAGGTAGCACCGGGCCAGGGCCATGCCATCAAATTCGGGCCGGGCATACTCCACCTTGTGACCCAGATTTTCCAGCACCCGGGCTGTCGCCTCGACCGCCGCAACGCAATCCGGCGCAACCTCGGTATCGTAGGGCGATGAGGTGAACACGCCGATTTTCAACGCGCCCGGAGATTGTTGGCTCAACTCCGCATAGGGCCCGGCGGGCGCGGGAATGGCAAAGGGATCGCCGGCCGCCGGGCCGCTGACCACGTCCAGCATGGCCGCGCTGTCCCGCACCGTGCGGGTGACCACGTGGTCGATCGAAGCGCCGGTCCAGGCCTCACCGACCAGCGGGCCGCTGGACACCCGCCCGCGCGAGGGCTTGAGGCCGAACAGACCGTTGTAGGCGGCCGGGATCCGAATGGACCCACCGCCATCATTGGCCCCGGCCATGGGCACGATGCCGGCCGCCACTGCCGCCCCGGAGCCGCCGCTGGAGCCGCCGGGCGTGAGGTCGGTATTCCAGGGATTGCGGGACGCGCCCCACAGTTCCGATTCGGTGACCGCCTTCAGTCCGAACTCGGGCGTTGCCGTCCGGCCCAGAAACACCAGGCCACCTTCCCGGGCACGGCGGACAAACTCGGAGTCCTGGGCCGCCACATTCCGGGTAAATCCGCGACTGCCATAGGTACAGGGATGACCGGCCTGCTCCTGAGCCAGATCCTTGAGCAGAAGTGGAACGCCTGCAAAGGTCGCCTGTTCCGGAAATTCCTGGCCCGGCGCTTCGGAAAACTGTGGGTAACAGATGGCATTCAGGGTACCGTTTACCCGGGTGGCCCGTTCCGTGGCCGCCTCGCAGATTTCCCGTGAGGTGACCTCACCACGGCGGATCAGATCGGCCAATGCCGTGGCGTCGTACCTCAGATATTCTGATTGCTTCATCATAGGTTCCGTTTGTTATTGTGTTATCGGGAAGGTCACGGATGTAACGTGTATGAACTGGAGACTGATGAGCTTACGACAGCTCTGGCTAATTTTCATCCTGGCGTGCGTTGCCCTGAATCAAGCCAGCGCCGAAGCAGAGGCACCGACGACCCCGGCCGACTGGACCCGGGTGGTACGCGACACGCCCTACTGGGCCAGCCAGGGGGTTTACAGCAACATCCTGACCATTCGTGGCTGGGTACTCCGGGAATCCGGCTACTGCGCCGACATCGATCGCCATATCCTGTTCGATATGCGGGGACAGTTTCTGGCCTGGATTTCCGACGGTGCAGACCGGGACGAAACCCAGGCACGCCTGAACGAGACCCGGCGTTCACTGCATGACAACCAGCGGGCCGACACCTGGGTGCCGGGGAAAACCGGCCAGACCGGCTACCCGTTCGCACTCGCCTGCAACCAGCCCCATGTGAACCTGGACGAAGCCGTGGCCCGCTATCTCGGCACCTTGCCCGCCGATCGTCTCTGGGGCGCCTGGGATGATCTCTCGTTCGCCTCCGGCGACAAGCCCGGATCGCTGCACGAGGCCTTGATGTATGTGTACCGGACCCGCATGGGTCAGGACCGGCTCAATCTGCCTCGGGCCCTGCCACGCTACCTCGCCGGCCAGATCCTGATCGAAAGCGGGGGGCAGGTCCGGGCCCACTCCGGTGCCAATGCCCGCGGCATTCTGCAACTGTCACCGTCTGCGCTGTCAGATTGCCGGATCAAACCCCGTAACTACTGGCACCGACTGGCGCAGATTGACTGTGCCCTGCGACTGATGGACCAGAACGCCAGCAACCTCCGGCCCGTCTTTGAGGAACGATTTGGCGATCTGCCCGAGAACAAGCAACAGCGCCTGTTCACCCTCCTGCTGGTTCAGGCCTATCATGGCGGTGCGGGCCGGGTTGAAGCGCTGCTGGTGGATGACGATCTGTCCAGACCCGCTGCCTACTTTGCCGAGCATCATGAGCGTTTTACCGCGGGTGACATCGCCTTCGGCATGGTTTTCCACAACCTGGGCCGCGATCGCCTGGGGCTGGCCTCGCTTTACTACGTGGCAGACGTTCAACTGGCCACGGAAGCCCTGTGCCGGTCCCCCCGGCTGGCCACCACGGAATTCTGTGAATGGAATTAACCCTGCTGCCGGACAGTCTGAGCATGCCTGTCGCGGTGTTTCTGCTCGCCTGCTCGATCCTGACGTCCATGATCACTGCCAGCCTTGGCGCCGGTGGCGGCGTTCTCCTGCTGGTGCTGATGGCCACCTGGATGCCGCCGGCCGCGATCATCCCGGTCCATGGCATGATCCAGCTCGGTTCGAACGGCGGGCGGGCCCTGCTGACTCGCAAGCACGTGGACTGGAAGGTAATTGCCGCGTTTGCCCCGGGCGTGGTGGTCGGTGCGGCCCTCGGGGCCTGGCTGCTGGTGGACCTGCCGGCGCCGGTGTGGCAACTGACCATTGGCGTGTTTGTTCTCTACCTGTGCTGGGGACCGCCGCTGCCCAGGGCATCCTTTGGTGCCCCCGGCATTTTTCTGGCCTCGGGGCTCACCAGTTTTGTCAGTCTCTTTGTCGGCGCCACCGGCCCTCTGGTGGCGGCCTTCATCAAGCAGATCCATGTCGACCGGTTCACCACGGTCGCCACCTTTGCCACGGCCATGACATTGCAGCATGCCCCCAAGGCTCTGGTGTTCACCGTCGCGGGTTTTGTCTTTCCGGATTGGCTGCCGTTCATACTGGCCATGATTGCCAGCGGCTTTGCCGGGACCTGGCTGGGGCTGCATCTGCTCAGGTCATTGAGCAACCGCTGGTTCCATCGCACCTTTGATCTGATTCTGACCCTACTGGCGTTGCGACTGTTGTGGCAGGCGGCCAACGCCGCAGGCTGGTGGGGCTGACGGCTCAGGGCAGGGCCGGCCCCGGATCGTCCGAGGGCGCGGGAACCACCACCACGGCGTTACGGCCACGGGACTTGGCGATGTAAGAGCCTTCGTCGGCACGGGACACCACTTCCCGGGGGCCGCTGTCGCCCGGGGTCAGCTCGGTCAAGCCAATGCTGGCGGTCACCCCGAAGGTTCGGCCATCCTGCTCAATACGCAGGTCCTGGACCCGGGCACGGATGCGCTCCGCCAGCGCCTCCGCCCGCTCAAGGCCACAGGCGGGCAGAATGATACCGAATTCGTCCCCTCCCAACCGGGCCACGATGTCCGACTGCCGAACCGCGTCCTTGAACAGGTCCGCCAGCCGCTTCAGCAGGTCATCACCCAGCAGGTGGCCACCCTCATCGTTGACCGGTTTGAAATGGTCCAGATCGATCAGCATCAACACCGAGCGCACAGACTGCTGCGGTACTTCCGCCAGGTATTTCACCAGGGACGCGCTGAATGCCCGACGATTAAGCAGCTGGGTGAGACTGTCGTGGCTTGCCTCCCAGGACAGCCTTTCTTCCTCGCGGCGGCGCTCGCTGTCATCCCGGATCACGAACACCATGCGCTCGTTCTGCTTGCCCTTGCGGATGTGGAGCATGGTGAGGTCAATGTCGAAGATCTCACCCTTCTGATTGCGCAGCGTCCCGTACAGACTGTCCACGTCCTCACCCGTCAGGAAATCGGTGTGAGCCAGAGCCTTGTCGTCAGCCTCAATCATTACCAGGTCGAAGAAATTGCGCCTGACGCAGTTGCCGTCGGTACCCAGGAACCGGCAGGCGGCCTGGTTGGCGTAGCGGATGCGCCCCTGCACGTCCACCATCAGGACCCCTTCCTGGAGCACGCCGAGGATGTTTTCCGCCCGCTGCTGCTCCTCCCTCAGTGTTTCCTCAACCTCCAGTTCCCGGGAAATATCCCGAACCACCGTTATGCTTCCCAGTGCCTTGTCGGGGGTTTCAATGACAGCCGTCATGACGTCACCCCAGACCAGATCACGCGCGCCCCGGCTCGGAATCCGGAACCGTCCCCGGAATATTTCCTTGTTCCTGAGGGCCTGCTTCCAGCCGGCCAGAACAGCGTCACGGTCGGGCTCGTAAATGCCGCTGATCAGGTGGGTATGCTGGAGCTCGGAGGCCGGACGCCCGATGATGCTTTCAAACGCAGGGTTCACAAAGTCAATTCGGCCAAGGACATCGGTCTGGACGATGCCGATCGGGGCACTCTGGGTCAGTGATCGAAAGAAGGCTTCACGCTCCGCCAGTGAGCCCAGGACTTCCTCCCGTTCATCCATCACCGTGTTGAAGATCTGGGCAACCTGACGAATTTCCCGGCCACCGGACACATCCACCGGATTGTTACGCACCCCCAGATGACGTTCGTTGATCTGCCTGCCCAGGGCCCGGAGCGGCGCCATCAGGCGGCGGAAAACCCACAGCGCCAGCGGCGCAATCACCGCCAATACCCCGAGCAGGGTCCAGACAAACGCATCCGCCATGCGGGTAATCGGGGCGAAGGCTTCCCGGGCCGGCCATACCGCCGCCACGTACCAGGGCACCTGGGCCATCTGCTGCACCGACATGATGGTGGTGTCGCCATTGCCATTGCGGGTCTGCCGGGTGCCCTCGAAGCCCCCCATGGCGTCCTTGAGCACGGGATTCTCCACCCGTACCGGGACCATCACCTCATCGGTGCGGCCATGGGCCAGGGTAACCCCGCTACGGGTGCCAATCTCGAGGTAACCGGTCTTGCCGATCCGGAGACCGGCGAACTCCTCCATGAAGTTGGAGCCCTTGAGAAGAATGGCTCCTCCGATCATGCCAAGGTACTTTTGCCGGTGATCAAAAACCGGCGCAGCGATCATGACCGCCGGCTTGTCCTGATAATTGGACACGTAGGGATCGCTGATCACCGGCGTCATGTGCTGAGACACATTCTGGAAATATTCCCGGTCGCTGACATCCAGACCGGTTTGCTCGAATGCTTCGGGATACTCGGCGAGAACCCGCCCGGTGGCATCAATCAGGTAGAGGCCATCAAACAGGTGCTGGAGCGCGGTTTGCTGGCGAATCAGGATCCGGGCGCGGACATCCAGAGCCGCCTCATCCATAGTGAAACTCTCGGCGACGTGGCTGAGCGTCTCCAGTCTCAGGGCGAGCTTGTCGTCCAGCTCCCCCGACACCAGCCGGGCCATGGTTTCGACCTGGTTTTTCGCCTGCTGCTCCAGTTCACCGCGACTGAGCAGGGAACCGGCAATGGTGACCACCACCGCGGCCAACAGGATGACAAGAACCACCAGAGCCACCGCGCGATTAACGAGGCTCCCGAACCAGCGTTTAATCATCGCAGAAATCCGGCTCCGGATACGTGGGCGTTACGGTAAATAGAGACTCTCCACTCCTGGTCGCCGCACCTCTGATGGCAGCGTGTCTTGATGGCTGTTATTTGTACGAATTTTAACAGAGCCTCCGGGAATGTCAGGTTACACCTTGCAAAGTTATTGATAATCGTTATTATTTAGATCACCAATTTCAATTCGAGGCGAATACCATGCCCGACACGGCCCTGCACCCCTCAACCGAACCGCTTCGCGACCTGCTCTCCCGTTTGTTCGAGATGGGCGGACCGGTCATGATGGTGCTTCTGGCTATTGCCATGGCAGGGGCAATTACGTTCGTCTATCTGATGCTTATGGGCACGTTGTACGCGCCCCGTCTGACCACCAGACTTAAAAAAATTGTGACAATGTGGCAACAAACACCCGCGGACGTGCAACCGGCAAGACTGCGCCGACAGGTCAGTGGGTTCGCTCGGCTGAACCCCCTGTTCCGCCTTGTTGCCAATACCATCGAAGCCTGTCAGCAACAGCAGGACAGCGAGCGAATTCGAAGCACGGCGGCACGGGACGCCCAACAGGCCCTGGAACCTTTTGAGGCGCCCCTGAAAATCATTGAAGTGA
The DNA here is from genome assembly GCF_019392195.1 of Marinobacter sp. F4206. Lineage (NCBI taxonomy): Bacteria > Pseudomonadati > Pseudomonadota > Gammaproteobacteria > Pseudomonadales > Marinobacteraceae > Marinobacter > Marinobacter liaoningensis. The sequence continues at coordinate 1,924,920 of NZ_JAHXKI010000002.1, read as the reverse complement.
TCGCGGCCCTGGCCCCGCTTCTCGGGTTACTGGGAACCGTCATGGGCATGATGGACGCCTTCAGTGCCATGGCCGCGACGGAAGGCCGCGCCAATGCCGCCCAGCTGAGCGGTGGAATCTACGAGGCCCTGACCACAACCGCCGCGGGCCTGATCATCGCCATCCCCTTTGCGGCGCTGGCGGCCTGGATCGAATTCCGGCTGCGGCGGATTCACAAGACCATCGACAGCACCCTCGTCACGGTACTGAATGCCGCCGACAACGCCGACGCGGCCGCGCCCACGGCACCGACCACAGCAGCGCAACCAGCCTCCGCGGTCAGTGACCGAAGGCCTCCGGCAACCGCCCAGGACGATCAGCACCAAGGCCGACAGCGCTTCGCCCATGCAACTGGTTGAACCTCGCCCGAGGCGGCCCATCCCCATTCGAATGACCCCGCTTATCGACGTGGTGTTCATCCTTTTGGTGTTCTTCATGCTCACCAGCCGGTTGTCGCCGGTCGGTTTTCTGGAACTCGCAAATGCCAGTCCGGAAGGCCCGTCCGCGGACGGGCAGTCGATTCCGGAACTGATCATCACCGGAAACGGCGAGGTGAAGTGGCAGGCTCAAACCCTTGGGTTGGAGGATCTGATCACTGAACTGACAGCCAGCGGCATCGCCGAGGTAAATCTCAGCACCCGCCCCGACACCCGGCTTGGGAATTTTACCCGGACCCTTAGCGGACTCGACAGCGCCGGTATCAAAACCCACTGGAAACGAGCGACCACACAGACGCCATGACCCACCTGGTTCCCCCGCCGTCGACCTCCGGCAAGACCTTGATGGAGCGCGTGGAAGATGCGCTGCTCCCGCTGATCAATCTGGTGTTCCTGCTGTTGATGTTCTTCATTGTCGCCGGTCAGATTGCGGATGAACCCTTACCGGAGCTGCCGGGCGCCTCGGATCTCACCCAGCAGGCACCCCATGCCGATCTGTTGGTCACCGCCAGCGGCGACTGGCAGGTTGTCGGTGACTCACTCCCCGCCGACAAGCTGATCCGGCGCCTGCCGCCACCCGATTCCGACCGCCCCCTGAAAATCGCCGCCGCCGGTTCCATCGCCATGACCGACCTGGAAGCCCTGTTCCGGGTTCTTGAGCGGGGTGGTTTCACCGAGCTTGTGTTGTTGACGGAACCGGCATCATGATCGATTCTCCCCGTTTTGTGCGTGTCGGTTTGCTGCTGTTCGCCATCCTGATCACCCTGCTGACCGGTCTGCTGATCACCCCGGATCATCCCCTGCGACTGCCGGTACTGGGGGATGCCGCCGTCAGCACGGCGCCAGCCATCCGGATCAGCCTGGCGTCGGAGCCCGCGCCCACCGGGAAGCCGAGCCCCATGCCCCAGCGAGCCGAACCGACTCCGCCCGCAGAGCCAGAGCCAGAGCCAGAGCCAGAGCCAGAGCCAGAGCCAGAGCCAGAGCCAGAAACGGTACCCGAACCCGCGCCGGACCCAACACCGGCGACTGTCGAGAAAGCCCCGACAACGCCGGCAGAACCGGTTCCGTCCAACGCCAGCGCCGATCCCACGCAGCAGCCCGCAACTCAGCAGGTTGAACTCACCGCCGGACGCTCGGCCAAGGTCGACAACTACCTGACCCGTCTGAGCCGACACCTCAGTCGCTTCTACAACTACCCCAGGCGAGCCCGCCGTCTGGGCCAGGAAGGCATGCCGGTGGTGGTCTTCAGTTTCCAGCGCGACGGCTCCCTGCTGACACACCGCCTTGAAACCGGCTCGGGGCACCGGCTGCTCGACGGTGCCGCACTGGACATGCTGGAGCAGGCGGCCCCGCTACCGGCGGTCCCAGCAGAAATGCCGGGCGAACGTTTCAGCTACGCCCTCCCGGTCCGGTTCCGGCTTCGCTGACACCGTTCAAACATCTGTTCCAGCGTGCAGCATGGCAATGATTAACGCACTGAACCGGTGCGACCGGTGTTGGAGCGCCAGCCCGGCACCGCCCGCATCGCGCCCGAGCAACTCTGACAACCTTCTGAAATACAAAACCTTTCACAAGCCGACAGTTACTCTGGCACGGTCTCTGCAAATCCTCAGCTAACGGAGCCAACGTGGGCTCTGTTCACAGCGACAGAATACTTTTCAGACGACGGCGTCTGCTCACCCCCTGCACTCTCGAACGCGGCATGGGGAGGGTAGCGCCGTTTTTTTGTGGGCGAGAGGAACCAGTTATGTCTTATATTTTACCTTCGGAGTTCGTCACCAAGATGGTGGACGCCGGTGAATCAAAGATCTACATGTCGACACGGGACACGCTGATCCGGGCCTTCATGGCCGGTGCCATCCTGGCCCTGGCGGCCGCGTTTGCCATCACCGTTGCCGTCGAGACCGGTGTCTTCCTGATCGGCGCCATTCTGTTCCCGATCGGTTTCTGCATGTTGTACCTCATGGGCTTCGACCTGCTGACCGGGGTGTTCATGCTGACCCCGCTGGCGCTGCTCGACAAACGTCCGGGGGTAACGCCGAAAGCCATCCTGCGTAACTGGGGCTGGGTTTTTCTGGGCAACCTCGGTGGCGCCCTGACCGTCGCCTTCATGATGGCCTTCATCTTCACCTACGGCTTCAACACCGACCCCGGCGCCGTTGGCGCCAAGATCGCCAGCGTCGGTGAGGCCCGGACCCTGGGTTACGCTGAGTACGGGGCGGCAGGCTGGGCCACCATCTTCATCCGCGGCATGCTGTGCAACTGGATGGTCTCCATGGGTGTCGTTGGCGCCATGATCTCCACCAACGTGAGCGGCAAGGTGCTGGCCATGTGGATGCCGATCATGCTGTTCTTCTTCATGGGCTTCGAGCATTCCATCGTGAACATGTTCCTGTTCCCGTCGGCCATCATCATGGGCGGTGAATTCTCGGTCATGGACTACCTCTGGTGGAACGAGATTCCGACCGTACTGGGCAACCTGGTGGGCGGCCTCGCCTTTACCGGCCTCACGCTGTACACCACGCACGTACGCACAGCTCCGAAGCGTCCAGCTCCAGCCGCCTATGACGACTCCGCTCTGGCCAACCGTGCCTGATCCTTGCACTGTCCCGGCCGCCGCGCAGGCCGGATTGCCCCCGCCGGGTTCACAGCCGGACGGGGGCTGATTTATGACTGCTGCCCTGGAAATTTCGGTCGGCCAGTATTCTGACAAGGGCCTGAAAGCCGTGAATCAGGATTTCCACGGCCTGATGATTCCGGATGATCACCAGCGGGTCACCAAAGGCATCGCCATTGCCATCGCGGACGGCATCAGTTCCAGCAATGTCAGCCAGGTGGCCAGCGAATCGGCCGTGGCAGGCTTCCTCAGCGACTATTTCTCGACCCCGGAAACCTGGTCGGTGAAGCAGTCGGCCCAGCGCGTGCTCCGGGCGACCAACGCCTGGTTACATGCCCAGACCCGACAGAGCCAGTACCGGTATGACCGGGACCGCGGTTACGTCTGCACCCTGAGCGTGATGGTCCTGAAGTCCACCACGGCGCACATTTTCAATGTCGGCGACTCCCGGGTATACCGGGTCCAGAACCGCGCACTGGAACAGTTGAGCACGGACCACCGGCTCTGGCTGTCCCGTACCGAGAGTTGCCTGACCCGGGCCATGGGCATGGAACACCGGCTCGACATTGATTACCGCCAGACACCACTGCGCGCCGGTGACCTGTTCCTGCTCACCACCGACGGCATCTACGAGCACCTGCCGGAAGCCGAGATCACCCGCCTGCTCCAGCACGAAGGTGACGACCTGACTACCGCGGCCCAGGCGATTGCCCGGGCCGCCCTGGCAGCCGGCAGCGACGACAATCTGACGGTGCAGATTGTCCGGATTGATGCCGTTCCGGATGCGCGCGAGGCCGGCGAGCTCTACCGGGAGCTGGGTCAGTTGCCGTTTGCCCCGGAGCTGACGCCCGGCCAGATCATCGATGGCTACCGCATTGTCCGGCAGATCCACGCCAGCGGCCGCAGTCACGTCTTCCAGGCGGTGGACGAGGCCAGCGAGACACCGGTGGTTATCAAGACGCCGTCCATGGATTTACGCGAAGACCCGCAATACCTGGAACAGTTCGCGGCCGAGGAGTGGATTGCCCGGCGCATCAGCAATCCCCACGTGGTTCGACCGTTTGCCCCGGAACGACCGCGCAGCTGTATGTACCTGGTGACGCACTTTGTGGCGGGTCGGACCCTCAAGCAGTGGATGCTGGATCACCCGGCCCCGGATCTGGAAACCGTCCGCGGCCTCATCGAGCAAGTCGGGCGGGGGCTGCGAGCCTTCCACCGACTGGAAATGGTGCATCAGGACCTGAAACCGGAGAACATACTGGTGGACGCCGAGGGCACCGTTACCCTGATCGACTTCGGCGCCACCCGGGTCGCCGGCCTGCAGGAACTGAACGACCACGAAGAAGCCGCGCATCCCCGGGGCGCGGCCCTGTACAGTGCTCCGGAAACCTTCCTGGGGGAACCCGCCAGCTGGCGCGCCGACCAGTTCTCACTCGCGGTTATCGCCTACCAGCTGCTTACCGGCCGGTTGCCCTACGAGGCCGAAGTGCCGCGGATTCGCAACCGCAGCCACCAGCGCCGGCTCACCTACCAGTCCGCCCGACCCTACCGCGAGGATGTACCGGTGTGGGTCGATGACGCCCTCGGCCGGGCCCTGCATCCCGAACCCCACCGCCGTTATCCGGCCCTGTCCGAATTTCTCCACGACCTGCGCCAGCCCGGAACGGACTGGCAGACCCGGCGCCGGCCGCCCTTGATGGAGCGACACCCGGTGACCTTCTGGCAAAGTGTGTCCGCACTGCTGTTTCTGGCACTGCTGGCCACCCTCGCCTTCGACTGAGACCCAGCGGGCCAATTGTTGCCCGGCCAGCAATCGCTGGCCCGGTACGCGGGTAGGGGTTTGCCTCGCACCGGTCCCTGCCTACCCAGGAAGCCCATTTATTATTGATTTATATGCCTTTTCCATAGCTGGCACAGCACTTGTACCGGCATCGGCGTCCAGGGACAGACCTCAGGGACAGCTTTTTATTCACACGTCATGGAGCAGACTATGCCAACTCCTTGTTACATCAGTATCGAAGGCCAGACTCAGGGCAACATCACCGCCGGTGCATTCACTTCCGATTCCGTGGGCAACATCTACGTGGAAGGTCACGAAGACGAAATCCTGGTTCAGGAATTCAGCCACGTGGTCACCGTGCCGACGGACCCGCAATCGGGCCAGCCCTCCGGTCAGCGGGTACACAAGCCATTCAAATTCACCTCTGCGCTGAACAAGGCTACGCCGCTGATGTACAACGCCCTGGCCTCTGGCGAAATGCTGCCCAAGGTTGAGCTTAAGTGGTATCGCACCTCCGTTGAAGGCAAGCAGGAGCATTTCTTCTCCACCATCCTCGAGGATGCCACCATCATCGACATCAACTGCAACATGCCCCACTGCCAGGATGCCAGCAACGCTGATTTCACCCAGCTGGTTACCGTGTCCGTGTCCTACCGCAAGGTAACCTGGGAGCATGCCGTTGCCGGCACCTCCGGCGCCGACGACTGGCGTTCGCCGTTCGAAGCCTGATTCTTCGGAGGCGACAACGACTCTGCGGCTGGCCTCCGGGCCGGCCGTTTTGATTTTTACCCCGGAACAGGCAACGGGTATCATGAAGGCCAATGCCGTTGAATAAAGTACCCGCTTGATGAAAAGTGCCCAGGCCCGGCAAGTCGGCCAACTGATGTGCGACACCACCGTTGATGTGCTCTGGCGACCCGCCGCTGGCTGGGTCCGGGACCGGACTCCGGGCAGCTTCCTGATCTGTCGGGTGGGTTCTGGCCAGGCCACTTACCATCGCTTTGACCCGCAGCAGCAACAACACCTCATCACCTACGGCGTGCGAATGATTGAGGCCAAGCACCAGCCCCATACCGCCAGTGGCTGGCTATCCAGTCGGGAAATCCGGCGTCGGGGTTATTTCGGTGGGCAATTGAGCCCACTGAACCTGCTGGCGCACACCTGCTGCCATGAATTTGCCCATCTGCTGCAGCAGAGCGCCGGGCAACGATTCCGGGGCTCGGTACATAACCGGCACTTCTACGGCATTCTGGATGGCTTGTACGAGAGCGGAGGCGCCGATGCGACCCGGCAGGCACTGGCTGACCGGGCCGCCGAGTGTGGCGTGGCATTGTCCGATGTCGCGTTCGAATTGCCGGATCCGGTGGTGGAGCGATCCCACTGGCAGGTGGGCGAGGCCGTCGCCTTTGGCTCGGGGCCCCGGGAGGTCCGCGGCAACATTCTCCGGGTCAACCGCAAGACCTGTACCGTCAGGGCGACGGGGTGTGCCCCAAGCGCGCGTTACCGGGTGCCGATCCAGATGCTCCGCAAGCTGAACTGAGGGCCAGGGTCAGGTGGCTGCGGTCGCCTGTTGCGGTCGGGTTTCGTTCAACAGACTGCGCAGTTCCGGGACACAGGAGCCGCAGTTGGTGCCACACTTCAACGCCTTGCCCAGGGCTTCGACACTGTCTTTACCGCCACGGATGGCGGTCGCAATCTGTTTTTCACCGACCTGGAAACAGCTACACACCAGCGCCCCGGTATCTTCCGTCTCCACCGAGCGCGCGGCAAGCAGACACTGGCGCTGTTCCCGGCTCAACCCTTCAGCCCCGAAACACTGATCCAGCCAGGCCAGATCCGGCAAGGCTGTGACCACCGTATCGACCAGCAGAATCGCCTGGAGCTGGCCTTTCAGAATCCGGGCCGCACGGAAGCGCCCGCAGGCCGGGTCCCCCATCAGCATCTGCGGTGCACCACCCAGCCAGAGGTCCACCTCACGTTCCCAGTCCACGGGCTGATTGCCCGCCAGCCACCAACTGTCACTGTGACTCAGCGGTTGCCGGCTCCAGTAACCGTCCGGACTGGCCTGTTCCGGCCGCCAGTCCTGGCCCGATCGCCGCATCAATCGCGCATGCCAGCGGCTGGGCACCGGTTGCAGGCTGGCCACGCCATGTTTGCCTTCCGGCTGCCCGGAGAACGGATCGGTCACTGGCATCATCAGGCTGGTCGCCGTGCCCTGGGAGGCAAACTGCTGATTCCAGTGGATAGGCACAAACGCCTCACCCGGCCGCTGATCCGTGGTGATCCGGACTCGCCCGACGTACTCCCCCTTGTCGCTGCCGGTCAGTCGACCCAGTTCACCCTCCCGCAGTCCCAGACGCTGGGCATCCGTCGGATGCACCTCGATGAACGGTTCCGGGCGATGGGCCAGCAGACGGGGCGCCAGGGCGGTCCGGGTCATGGTGTGCCACTGGTCGCGAACCCGACCCGCGTTGACCACGATCGGATGGGCCGTCGACGGCATCTGCCCCGGTACAATCGAGGCCACCGGGACCAGCCGTGCCCGCCCGTCTACGGTTGAAAAATGGCCGTCGGCATACAACCGTCGGGTTCCGTACAGCTTTCCCGCCACGTCCGCGGACACCGGCCACTGCAGCGGCACCATCCGGTCGTATGCGGATTCGCTCACGTCACTCAGGGCGCCAATATCAAACTTCCGTTGGCCATAGGCCTCACGGGCAGCCAGACCGGACAACGCCGCATGCTCCCGGAATATCTCCGCCGGAGTCCGGTAATCAAAGGCCCGACCATGGCCCAATGCCCCGGCCACCGCACTCAGTATCCACCAGTCCGGTCGCACTTCGCCGGGCAGGGGCAAGAACGACCGCTGGCGCGAGATACAGCGCTCCGAATTGGTCACGGTCCCGTTTTTCTCACCCCATCCCGCCGCTGGCAGCAGGATGTCAGCAAACGCGGTGGTGTCGGTCTCCGCCATGCAGTCGGACACGATCACCGTGGGGCAGCGGGCCAATGCCTCACGCACCCGCGAGGATCGGGGCAGGCTGACCGCCGGGTTGGTGCCCATGATCCAGAGCACCTTGATGTCGCCCCGATGGACCGCTTCAAACAGATCCACCGCCTTCAGGCCAGGCCCCTGTGGGATGGCCTCCGTGCCCCAGAACCGGCCGACCTGGTCCCGGGCATCCGGGCTGTCATAGTCCATGTGTGCGGCCAGGGTATTGGCCAGGCCGCCCACCTCCCGTCCACCCATGGCATTGGGCTGCCCAGTGAGCGAAAAGGGACCGGCACCGGGCAATCCGACCCGACCGGTGGCCAGGTGACAATTAATGATCGCGTTGCATTTATCCGTGCCGGCCACCGACTGGTTGATGCCCTGGGAAAAAGCCGTGACCGTACGCGCAGTCTCCGCAAACCAGTGATAGAAGCTTTCAACGTCGCGGACCTCAAGGTCACAGTGCCCGGCGACGGACGCCACCGAAGGCGCAGCCTCCAGGGCTGAGGCAAAAGTTTCTTTGAAACCGTGACAGTGCCGGGCGACATAACCATGGTCAATGGCCCTGTGCCGGGCCAGCCACACCAGCAACCCGTTGAACAGAATCGTGTCGGTACCCGGCTTCAGCTTCAGGTGCAGGTCCGCCAGTTCGGCGGTCGCGGTTCGGCGGGGGTCAATGACCACCACCCGCCGCCCGGGCCGGTTTGCGGCTTTCATCCGCTGATACAGCACCGGATGGGCCCAGGCCGCATTGCTGCCGGCCAGCACCAGAAGATCCGCCAACTCGAAATCCTCATAGCAGCCGGGCACGCAATCCTCGCCGAAAGCCCGTTTGTGAGCCGCCACCGCCGACGACATGCACAGGCGGGAGTTGGTATCCACATGGGGTGTACCGATGAACCCCTTGGCCAGTTTGTTGGCCACGTAATAGTCTTCGGTCAGCAGCTGGCCGGAAAGATAGAAGGCCACCGAGCCGGGCCCGTGTTTGGCCACGGCCTCTCGAATGGCGCCCGATACAGCCTTCAGGGCGTCCGGCCAGTTGGACTCCACGCCCGCCACCCGGGGCGCCAGCAGCCGGCCCGTTGGTGTGAGGGTTTCATGCAACGCAGACCCTTTGACACACAGACGACCCTGATTCGCCGGGTGACGCTGATCGCCGGCAACGCCATCGGGACCGGGACCGGCAACGACACCGCAGCCGACGCCACAATAGGGGCAGGTGGTCTGAATCCCGGCGTCGTAGTGAAGCTTGGTTTCCACGTGTCGTCCTCTTTTTTGCCCACAAACAAAAAGCCCCTCGGCTGCACGCGGAGAGTTCGCTGGGCAGGGGAGGGGCTTCTTTGCCTGGTTTCGATGATTGATCAGTTTTTCTGGCAGTTATCTTTGCAATGAGAGAAGCCTCTGCAATAACAGGGCCAGCGCGAGCCGAGTGCAGCGGTTCTGGCTCGATGCCCTGACACCTGTGGCTCACGGGCTTTGTTGACTCGGGCGCCTCCGATCACTGCCGGCTCCCGTGCCCGGCCAACCGATTCACAATGGTGCAAAAATCCACCAGTACGCACTAAAACGACCCCACGAACTCGTCTCGAAAACAACCCGAGAGAGCGGCAATGTTTCCTACCCATTGTTTTTGAAGCGCTTTTAATCACTGGCACAGGCTGTGCAAACCAGACCAGTGCACATTTCAGAACATCACAGATTCGACAGGCATAGGCGCCTGCTGTCCGGAAACGGAGAGCAGGCGCTTTTTTTTGCCTGAAAGAACATCGAGAGGTAAGGAACCATGAAGAGATCCCTGACACCCGTCACCGGAACACTCAGACAGCTGGCCGGGCTGGCCACCGCGGTCGCCCTGATGACCAGCGCCGGATTGGCACAGGCCGAAATCGGGGCGCCGGAAAAGCCGGACCTGAAACTCGGCTTCATCAAACTGACGGACATGGCACCCCTGGCCGTCGCCTGGGAACAGGGCTTCTTTATGGACGAGGGCCTGTTTGTCGAACTCGAAGCCCAGGCCAACTGGAAAGTCCTGCTGGACCGCGTGATTACCGGTGAACTGGACGGTGCCCACATGCTGGCCGGCCAACCCCTGGGCGCCTCCATCGGCTACGGCACCCAGGCTGACATCATCACCGCGTTCAGCATGGACCTGAATGGCAATGGCATCACCGTGTCGAACGACGTCTGGGAAACCATGAGCCAGCACATCCCCGATCAGGATGGCAGCCCGGTTCATCCGATCAGCGCCAGCGCACTGAAACCGGTGGTGGAGGAATCCCGGGCCCAGGGCGAACGCTTCCGCATGGGCATGGTGTTCCCGGTCTCCACCCACAACTATGAGCTGCGCTACTGGCTCGCCGCCGGCGGCCTGAATCCGGGTTACTACGCGCCCCAGCGGGGCGATACCAGCGGCACCCTGGACGCTGACGTGCACCTGTCGGTGACCCCACCCCCGCAAATGCCCGCGACCATGGAAGCCGGCACCATCCAGGGCTACTGTGTGGGCGAACCCTGGAACCAGCAGGCCGTATTCAAGGGCATCGGGGTGCCAGTCATCACCGACTACGAGATCTGGCCGAACAACCCGGAAAAAGTCTTCGGCGTTACCCAGACCTGGGCCGATGCGAATCCCAACACCCACCTGCACCTGCTGCGCGCCCTGATCCGCGCCGCCCACTGGCTGGATGAGAACAACAACGCCAACCGTGAGGAAGCGGTCGAGATTCTGGCCCGTCCCAGCTACGTCGGCGCCGATGCCGAAGTCATTGCCAATTCCATGACCGGTACCTTCGAGTACGAAAAGGGCGATGTTCGTGAAGTGCCTGACTTCAATGTGTTCTTCCGCTACCACGCCACCTACCCGTACCCGTCCGACGCCATCTGGTACCTCTCACAAATGCGTCGCTGGGGCCAGATTCCCGAAGCCAAGCCGGACGACTGGTACATGGAGACTGCGGCCCGGGTCTACCGGGGTGACATCTATGCCGAGGCGGCCAAGTCCCTGATCGAGGATGGCCTGATGAATGCTGAGGATTTCCCCGACTTCGGCCAGGAAAACTTCGCCCGTCCGGACCAGGGTGAGCTGATTGATGGCATCGCCTTCACGCCGCGCCAGCCGAATGCCTACATAGACAGCTTCGACATCGGCCTCAAAGGCTCCGAGACGCCGTAACCGGGAGACTCCAGGAGAACGACATGAGTACGTTAACCACCCCCACGTCCAGATCCAGTGCATCCGGCTGGCTCAAAGCTCTGGCCGACCGATTTACCGGCGTCGAGCTGGCCCAGACCGGCAAGCAGCTGTTGCTGCCGACCATCGGCATCCTGATTTTCCTTGGCTTCTGGCATCTGGCCGCGCCCCAGGTGGACACGTCACTCGGGACCTTTCCCGGGCCGGCCCAGGTCTGGGAGCAGGGTGGCCAGCTGTGGCAGGAGCACAGCAACCAGCGTGACCGGGCGGACAAGTTCGTGACCATGCAGGAGGAGCGGAATGCCCGGATCCTGGCCGACAATCCGGAGGCAGAGGTCAGGATCCGCGCCTACCCGGGTGCCCCGACCTTCCTCGACCAGGTGGTCACCAGCCTGATCACGGTACTGGCGGGGTTCCTGCTCGCCACGGTCATCGCGGTACCACTGGGCATCGTGTTTGGCCTGAACCGCTACTTTCAGGCGGCCGTGAACCCCTTGATTCAGATCTTCAAGCCGGTTTCGCCCCTGGCCTGGCTGCCGTTGGTGACCATGGTGGTGTCGGCCACCTACGTCAGTGACGATCCGATGTTCGAGAAGTCGTTCCTGACTTCGATGATCACGGTGACCCTGTGCAGCCTCTGGCCCACCCTGATCAACACCAGCGTTGGCGTGGCCGCGGTGAATCCGGACCTGCTGAACGTGTCCCGGGTCCTGCGGCTGTCGTTCTGGACCCACGTCAGAAAAGTGGTGCTGCCATCCTCGGTGCCGATGATCTTCACCGGCCTTCGGGTATCCCTGGGCATTGCCTGGATGGTGCTGATTGCCGCCGAGATGCTGGCCCAGAGCCCGGGCCTCGGGAAGTTTGTCTGGGACGAGTTCCAGAACGGCAGCAGCCAGTCCCTGAGCCGGATTATGGTGGCGGTACTGGCCATCGGATTTATCGGCTTCCTGCTGGATCGCATCATGCTGTTGATCCAGAAGAAAGTCGCCTGGAACGAATAACGGAGATGATCATGAGTAAAGCGCATTTGGAACTGACCGGGGTCGAAATGGCCTTCGACACCCCCAAGGGCTCATTTGTCGCCCTGGACAACGTCGACCTGAAGATCAAGAAGGGCGAGTTTGTGTCGCTGATCGGCCATTCCGGTTGCGGCAAATCCACGGTCCTGAACATCGTCGCCGGGCTGTTACAGGCTACCCGGGGTGGCTGCGTACTGGACGGCCATGAGGTGAACTCCCCGGGTCCGGAGCGGGCGGTGGTCTTCCAGAACCATGCCCTGATGCCCTGGCTGACGGTGTACGAGAACGTCGAACTGGCGGTGCAGCAGGTGTTCCGCAAATCCATGGCCAGGCAGGAACGCCGGGACTGGATTCACCACAACCTGGAACTGGTAAACATGGCCCACGCCGCGAACAAGCGGCCGGGGGAGATCTCCGGGGGCATGGCCCAGCGGGTGGGCATCGCCCGGGCCCTGGCGATGAAACCCAGCGTGCTGCTGATGGACGAGCCGTTCGGGGCACTGGACGCCCTCACCCGGGCCCATCTGCAGGACTCACTGATGGACATCCAGCAGGAACTGAACAATACGGTGATCATGATTACCCACGATGTCGACGAAGCGGTGCTGCTGTCCGATCGCATTATCATGATGACCAATGGCCCGGCGGCGACCGTCGGCGAAGACCTGCACATTGACCTGCCGAGGCCCCGGAACCGGGTCACCCTGGCCGACGATCCCACCTATGTGCACTACCGCCAGGACGTGCTGAAGTTCCTCTACGAGAAACAGCGCAAGCTGGAAAACATTGCGCCACGTCGTGGCAGTCAGTCCGCTGCGACCGACTCGAAGAAGGACACCGCCCGGGCCGTCAGGGCCTGAGCAACTGGCTCACGTCAGCACATCGGCCATAGAGACCAGGGCCCGGGCAACGTCCGGAAGCTTCTTGCCCTGGTCCATGGCCAGTTTTCGCAACACGCGGTGAGCCTCGTCGTTACCGATCTTGCGATGCTCCATCAGCAACAACACCGCTTTCTCCTGGGTTTTCCGATCTTCCAGCGCTTCCTTGGCACTCTGCAACTCGTCGTTCATCTGCTGCAACCGTCGGGTCTGCGCCTGAACCAGATCGAAAATGGACCGGCCAAACTGCTGACCAACCCCTTCGCTGCTCCAGGATTCACCTGCCCGGGCATCATCAGCGGAATCGCACAATACCAGCAGGGGCTGCGAGGAACTGTCCGGCTGGTCCAGGGAGGCAATCAGGATCTCCTGATGGGCCAGGGAATTACGCGCCTCGGCAAAGCGCTCGACACAGCGGGTATGAAAACTGCCTTCCACGGCGTCTTCCACTTTCTTGAGCTCGTCCATGCGCTCGGACATCAGGGCAAACCAGTGATCCGCCAGTTCCGGGTCCAGCGATTTGTAACGGCCCACCGAGCATCCGAGCTGACGCAGACGCTCGATCTCGGTCTCCCGCTCGTTGGCGCGCAGGGACTGCCACAATTCGCGGCTATGGTCGTCGGCGAAACCGACGAACACCTCAAAACAGCGTTCCTGCGCCTCAACGAGGTGCATCATGCGCTTCGACAGTGCACTGTCGAAGCCGCCACTGGAAAACCCGGCGGACCCCACGGCCCGCTCCTGGCCACAGAATTCCTTGCCGTTCATCAGGTGCACCATGGCCACCAGCAGGCCGGCAATGGAGGGGTCCACCGCGGTATCGGCGGCTTCAAAAACCACCGTGATGAATTCGTGGATCAGGTTGCTGTAGCTGTCGGTGGCTTCTTCTGCAGACATCTCCTGATTCTCAACCCTGGCCCGAATCGATGGCAGCTCTTCCAGCCCGTGCAGGGCACTGGCGATGTGGTTGAGCAGATGACTGCTGACCGGGTGCGCTGTCAGCGCCTCGTGTACCTCCGCCAGGGCCTGCTCAAAGATACCCGACAGGCGGTCCGAATCTTGGATCATCGCCCGCCGCTCGTACGCAAACTTTCCGCCGCCGGACCCGAGAAACACGTTGGACGCACCGCGTTCCCGCTGCAGGCCGTGAACCAGGTTGCTGATGCTCTGGACCACCTTGCCCATCTGCAGAAAATACTGAAGGTTCATCAATTCGCATTGTCGCGAGGCAATCAGGTAGTCCGCGGCAGATGGCGGGGTGGGGTTCTTCGGCTTTCGTCTGGTGTTCATGGCAATACTCCGGGCCGGTGGCCGTACTTTCTCGATACCGGATAGCTCAGCAATTACTGCGCCATCAAAAGCCTCAAAGTCGTGCAAACCGCCCCAGCAAGGGGCAGCCAATCCGGAATTGCACCTCGCCTGCGGCGGCGTGACGGACGGATGTTGTTGATTTTAAAGGCACTGAAAAAGTGGCACGAAGATCGCTAAGAGCTAAGTAAGGATGAACGTCCCGGCCAAGGATTCGGCCGGACCATCAGATCATTGTTGTTGGCATTGGCGCCGGACCATCGATTCCCCTCGGGGATGAGATGCTCCGGCTTTTTTTGTTGGTTCAGAAAGTAAGGGGAGCAGCTATGGCCGGGTACAGAGAACGCACGCTGGTGGTCTGTGGCCACGGCATGGTGGCGCAACGGTTCCTGGAAGAACTGATGGCCCGGGAGCCTGCCCCCGACCTGAACATCGTCGTCTTCAACGGCGAAGCCCGTCCGGCCTATAACCGGATCCAGTTGTCGGCACTGCTCAGCGGCGATGCCGACGCGGGTAGCCTGACCCTGAAACCCGGTGACTGGTTCACCCGCCACGGCATTGAGGTTCACTCCGGCGAGTCGGTCAGCGCCATCGACCGCCAGGAACAGACGGTGACCACCAGCGCCGGGCGCATCCAGCGATACGACCACCTCGTCATTGCTACCGGATCCCGCCCCGGTCAACTGGGTATTCCGGGCGAAGACCTGTCCGGTGTTACCCAGTTTCGGAATTTCAACGACACCTGTCATCTGATTGAGCAAAGTCGGACCCGGCAACGGGCCGTGGTTGTGGGCGGCGGTTTTCTCGGCCTGGAGGCCGCCGCCGGCCTGATGCGTCGCGGGGTCGCCGTGACCGTCCTGCATCGCAGCGGGCACCTGCTCAACCGTCAATTGGATCCTACCGGAGGCAAGCTGCTCGCCGACGCCCTGACCGCCAAAGGCATGGACATTCTGACCTCGACCTCTCCGGTCCAGTTTCTGGGCCGGGACGGTGTCCGGGCGGTTCAGCTGAGCGATCAGACCGTCCTCAGCACCGACCTGGTGGTGGTTGCCACGGGCATTGTGCCGAACAGGGAGCTGGCGGAAGCCGCCGGCCTGGACTGTGGTCGCGGCATCCGGGTGAACCGGCAGCTGCGCACCAGCGACCCGCACATCCACGCCCTGGGGGAATGCTGCGAACTGAACAGCGAGACCTTCGGCCTGGTGGAACCGGGCTATCAGCAGGCCCGGATACTGGCTCAGGTACTGGCGGACGACACCAGTACCGCCAGTTACCGGAGCTCGGTGATCGCCACCCGCCTCAAGATCAGCGACGTTCCGGTCTTCTCCTGCGGCGTGCAAACCCCGGACGAGACCACCGAATCCCTGATCTGGCAGGACTTCGAGACCGGCGGGTACAGCCACCTGATGATCCGCGATAACCGCCTGGTCGGCGCCATTTTGGTGGGCGACACCGGCCAGGGCACCTGGTATCAGGAGCTGATCACCGAGCAGGCCAACATTGCCCGGTTCCGGGCCCAGCTGCCTTTTGGCAGACAATTTTGCGAGGTAGCGGCCTGAGCCGCTATCCATGAGAGAGGATATGACCATGAGCAAGAAAACCCTGATCGTGATTGGCAACGGCATGGTTGGCCACCACTTCCTGGAGCAGTTTGTCGCCAGCCCCGCGTCGGCAGAGTACGACGTGCTCGTCTTCGGTGAAGAGAAGCAGCTGGCCTACGACCGGGTCCACCTGTCCGACTATTTCGCCGGCTCCACCCACGCGGATCTCGCCATGGGCACCGCCGACTGGTACACCGAGCAGGGCATCCAGCTCCGCCTGAACGAGGCCGTGATCAGCCTCGACCGCGACCAGCGCATTGTGACCACGCCCAAAGGCCAATACCGTTACGACGAACTGGTGCTGGCCACCGGTTCCTATCCGTTCGTGCCACCGATCGAGGGTCGAGAGCACCCGCACTGCTTCGTGTACCGGACCCTGGATGACCTCGACGCCATCCGCGACAGCGCCCAGACCGGCAAATCCGGCGTCGTCGTCGGCGGCGGCCTGCTGGGCCTGGAGGCCGCCAACGCCCTGAAAAGCCTCGGCCTGCAGGCGCACGTGGTGGAATTCGCGCCCCGGCTGATGCCGGTGCAGCTGGATACCGACGGCGGCGCACTGCTGCGCCACAAGATCGAGGAACTGGGTGTGCAGGTGCATACCGAAAAGGCCACCACCGCCATTGTGGACGGCGAGGACGCGCGGCTGCGCATGAACTTCAGCGACGGAAGCCATCTGGAAACCGACCTGATCGTGTTCTCCGCCGGTATCCGGCCCCAGGACGCCCTGGCCCGATCCAGTGGCCTCGAGGTCGGCGAACGTGGTGGTATTGTCGTCAACGACCAGTGCACCACTTCGGACCCGCACATCCACGCCATTGGCGAATGCGCCCTCTGGGACCAGCGGATTTTCGGCCTGGTGGCCCCCGGTTACACCATGGCCCGGACCCTGGCCTCGGTCCTCAACGGCGACAGCGACGCGGCCTTCACCGGCGCCGACATGAGCACCAAGCTCAAGCTGCTGGGCGTTGATGTCGGCTCGATCGGCGATGCCCACGGCCAGACGCCGGGCGCCCGCAACATCCGTTTCAACGACGAACAGGTGGGGCACTACCGCCGGATGGTGGTCAGTGAGGACGGCAAAACCCTGCTGGGCGCCATCCTGGTGGGCGATAACAGCCACTACGACACCCTGCTTCAGTACACCCTGAACGGGATCACCCTGCCGGACAACCCGGAAACCCTGATCCTGCCGGAAAGCCGGGGCGGCGCCCCGGCCCTGGGCCCGGATGCATTGCCGGAAACCGCCTCGATCTGCTCCTGCCACAACGTGAGCAAGGGCGATATCTGCGGCGCCATCGACGCCGGCTGCAGCGACCTGGGCAGCGTCAAGGCCGAGACCAAGGCCAGTACCGGCTGCGGCGGCTGCACCGCCCTGCTCAAAACCGTGGTGGACAGCGAACTGGAAAAGCGCGGCGTGGAAGTCAGCAAGGATCTGTGCGAGCACTTCCCGTACAGCCGCCAGGAGTTGTTCCATATCGTCAAGGTCAACGGCATTCGCACCTTCCGTACCCTGATCAGCCAGCACGGCAGGGGCCACGGCTGCGACATCTGCAAGCCCACGGTGGCCTCCATTCTGGCCACCTGCTGGAACGACCACATCCTGGCCACCGACCACGTACCGCTGCAGGACACCAACGACACCTTCATGGCCAACATGCAGAAAAACGGTACCTATTCCATCGTGCCGCGTATTCCCGGTGGCGAGATCACCCCGGACAAGCTGATTGTGCTGGGTGAGGTAGCCAAGCAGTACAACCTGTACACCAAGATCACCGGCGGCCAGCGGGTCGACCTGTTCGGCGCCACCCTGAGTGAGTTACCGGACATCTGGGAGAAGCTGATCGCGGCCGGCTTCGAGACCGGTCACGCCTATGGCAAGTCGCTGCGAACGGTTAAATCCTGCGTCGGCAGCACCTGGTGCCGGTATGGCGTCCAGGACAGCGTGGGCATGGCGATCCGCCTGGAGAACCGCTACAAGGGGCTGCGCGCGCCGCACAAGGTGAAGATGGCGGTGTCCGGCTGCACCCGCGAGTGTGCCGAGGCCCAGAGCAAGGATTTTGGCGTGATCGCCACCGAGAACGGCTGGAACCTCTACGTCTGCGGCAACGGCGGCATGCGTCCGCGCCACGCCGACCTGTTTGCCACCGACCTGTCCGACGAGGAGCTGATCCGCACCATTGACCGGGTGATCATGTTCTACGTGCGCACCGGCGACCGGCTGCAGCGCACCAGCGTCTGGATGGAGAACCTCGAGGGTGGCCTGGAGTACCTGAAGCAGGTGGTGCTGGAGGACAGCCTGGGCATCGGTGCGGAGCTGGACGAGCACATGGCCGGCATTGTCGACACCTACCAGTGTGAGTGGAAGACCGCGGTGGAGGATCCGGAGAAGCGCAAGCGGTTCCGGGAGTTTGTGAATGCGCCAGAGCAGAAAGATCCGGTGCAGCAGTGGACGACCGAGCGGGATCAGCGCAGGCCGGTGTTGGAGTCCGCTTAGCCTGCTGACGACGTGCTGGAGCGCGCGGCACGGGGGTGCTTTTCTTCTGGGAAAAATAACTCGCTGCGCTCAGACATCTTTTTCCCTGTCAGAAAAGCACCCCCCATACCCCACGCTCACGGAGCTCGGGAATATTGTCTGATCGAAATTGAAGGAGATTACTGATGACAGCTCGAACTGACTGGAAGGCCGTTTGTACTGTTGAGGACCTGGTGCCGGAATCTGGTATTGCCGTCTGGACCGAAGATAGGCCGGTGGCGTTGTTTTATCTGCCGCACAGGCTACCGGCCCTGTTTGCCATCAGTCACACCGACCCATTCAGCGGGGCCAACGTTCTGGCCCGGGGTATTACCGGCGATTTGAAGGGTGAACCAGTGGTGGCGTCGCCACTGTACAAGCAGCACTTCAGCCTGGTCACCGGCCAATGCCTGGAAGACGAGTCGGTGTCGGTAAAGACCTACCCGGTCCTGCTGGACGGCGACACCATCCGCCTGGGAGTCCCCGTCAGCCAATCAGATTCCGCCGTCGCCTGAAAAACGGCAGCGCCACCGCTCCCGCCAGCCTAGAACCACAATGGTCAGCGCCGGCAAAAACGTCACCGTGACGATAGCCGCACCCACCAGGCCAAACAGAACGATGGCCCCCACGCCCCGGTAGAGCTCCGTGCCCTCGCCCGGCAGGAACACGAGTGGCGACAGGCCGCACAGGGTGGTCAGGGTGGTCATGGCAATCGGGCGCAGGCGGGTGCGGACCGCGTCGGTGACCGCATCCACCACCGAGCTGCCCTTGTGGCGCAGGTTCTGGCGGGCCTGGTCCAGCACCAGAATCGGGTTGTTCACCACCGTTCCCATCAGAATCAGAAAACCCAGCATGGTGATCATGTCAAAGGGCTGGCGCAGCGGCTGCAAGCCCAGCAGGGGCAGCAGGCCCCCGACCAGATTCATCAGCGCCAGCCCGACAATGCCGCCGGCAACCCCCAGCGGAATGGCGGTCAGGATCAGCAGAGGAAAGCCCCAATGCGCAAAGATCGCCACCAACACCAGGTAGACGATCGCGATGGCAATGATGAAGTTGCCGGCCAGGGCATCCCGGGTGGCGTTAAGCTGATCGCTGGCACCCGAGATATCCACGTTCACACTGGCCGGGAGCGTGCCTTTTTCCCGCATCGCCTGCAGCAACTCGGTCCGCACCCGTTCGACCCCGGCCTCCAGCGGGACATCCCCGGGCGGGATCACATTGAGCGTCACGGTTCGGCGACCGTCCACCCGCCTGACCACGCTGGTGTCCACAGTCTCCTCAATGGCGGCGACGCTGGACAGAGGCAGGGTCGATCCTTCCGGCGTGTGCACCATGACATCCGGCAGCCGGGCCAGCTTTGAACCCCGACCTTCCCGGCCGTACAGGTAGATATCGATCTTGTCGTCGTCCAGGAAGAAGTCATCGATGTAACTGCCTTCGGTGAGCGAGGCCACCGTGAAACCAATGGCTTCGGTATCCAGACCCAGTTCGGCCGCCCGGTCCCAGTCCGGTCGGATCTGGATCAGTGGCTGGGCCAGCGACAGGGTCGACGGCTGGCTCTGGATCCTGGGGTTGTCGAAAATGACCTCGGCCTGCTGGTAGGCCGCGTTGGCAGCCCGATAGACCGAGACCAGGTCCGGGCCGGAAATATCCAGGTTTATGCTGCGGGTGCCGCCGTCGTTGCTGGAAATGATCGAGCCCTTGGCGGCAAACGCGCGCATGCCCGGAAACTGCTCGTAGACCCGGGTGATCTCATCCATCAACGCCTCGATGTGCGTGGGCTCCAGGGTCTCCGCGATGATGCGCAGGCCGGTCGGGGTGATCTGCAGGTTCAGGTAGGCCATGGGCGGAACGCCGGTTTCGCCCATGGCGTAGGCCGCACCGTCCGCGTTCACGTGGGGCAGGAAATGGTCCTCCACCTGCCGCCCGATTGCGGCCATTTCGTCCAGGTTGTAGCCGGGGGGTGCGCTCATGGCGGCAAAAGTCTTGGGCTCCTCGCCCTCGGGCAGGTATTCCGCCGGCGGCGTGAGGAACAGGATCACCCAGGCGCTGGCGAGCACCGTGATCACGATCACCAGAACCCGCCGCCACGAGCCGTCCACCAGCCAGCGCACCGCCACCATCACGTTGGTGGCCCAGCCGCCGGCGGTTTCATTGCCGTACTGGTCGGTCTGGACCGCCCCGCGGCCAAAATCGAGGCGGGCACACAGGGTCGGGATCACCGTGATGGCCACCAGCATGGACGCGAGAATGGCGGCAGAGATGGCGATGGCGACGTCCGAGTACAGCTGGCCCGCCTCCTCGTCAATAAACAGAATCGGCAGGAAGACCAGCATGGTGGTGGCGGTCGAGGCCAGCACGGCCGGCCAGACTTCCTTTACCCCCTTGAGGGCCGACTCGAAACGATCCAGGCCCAGTCGACGGTGACGTTCGATATTCTCCAGCACCACGATGCTGTTATCCACGGTCATACCGATGGCGAAGGCGATGCCCGCCAGCGAGATCACGTTGACGGTGCGACCGGTGACCTGCAGCCCGATGAAGGCGGCAATGGCACAGAGAGGGATACCACAGACTCCGGCCAGGGTGGCCCGCCCGGAACGAAGGAACAGGTACATCACCAGGGTGGCAAACACCGCACCTATCCCCAGGTTGGTCCAGACGTTGGCAATGGAGGCTTCGACATAACGGGCATCGTCGGCCGTCAGCTCCAGGATCATACCGGCGGGTTCGAGCACCTCCTCGTTGATGGCGGCCACCTCGTCCATCATCGCGTGCTTGATGTCGATAACGTTGGAACCGCTTTCGCGGCGGACCTGCAGGCCAATCACCTGCCGACCATTGATCACCGCCAGCTCCCGGATGCGAGAGTGCCCGGGCTCCACCCGGGCGACATCGCTCAAACGCACCACGCTGTCGCCCTGGCGTCGCACCACGAGCCGTTCCAGCGCCTCGATATCGTCGAAGCGACCAACCGTCCGCAGCAGATAGCGACGCTTGCCAGCCTCAATTTCGCCGCCGGAGATATCACGGTTGCGGTCGGTCACGGCATCACGCAGATCCACCAGGCTCAGGCCCCGCTGGGCCAGTGCCGCGGCGTCGACAATGATCTGTATCTGCCGGTCTGCGCCACCACCGACTTCCACCTCGGAAACCCCGGGCACGCTCTCCATACGGGGGCGTACCCGATCCTCAATGAAATCGCGCATGAGCTCGATGTCCAGCTCCCGGGGATTCCCCTCCAGGGTCGATACCCGCAGGTACATAAAGGAGTTGGAGGAAAAGGACGCGGCAACGATGCGGGGCTCATCGACGTTGCGAGGGTAATCGGGAACCTGGCTGAGGGCATTGTTGATCTGGATGAGGGTCTCGGTGATGTCGACGCCAAACGGAAATTCCAGCTCGATTTCCGCCGAGCCACTCTGCGCCGTCGCCATCATACGGCTGAGGTTCGGCACATTACGCAGGTAACGCTCCTGCTCAATCAGGATCTCTTTCTCGATGTCCTGGGGTGTGGCACCCGGCCAACGGGTTTCCACGGTGACCGTGCGCACTTCCAGGTCCGGAATCATCTGCACCGGTATCCGGAACGCAGCCGCCGTCCCGAGAATCGCGACAATCAGTGCGATGACAGCAACGAGGGTGCCGTGACGGATGATGCCGGCAAACATCAACGGGCCTCCCGCTCGGCGATCCGGACGGTAATGCCCTCGCTCAATGACTCGTTGCCCCGGGTCACCACCTGTTCGCCACCGCTCAGACCGTCAGTCACCTCGACCCGCCCCTTGAAGGCGGTCCCCAGGCGAATTCGTTTCTCACGGACCGTGTAGGTGTCGCCATCGGCTTCCTCGGCGATCCACACCGTCACCCGGCCCTCAGGATAGCGGTTGATGGCATCCCGGGAAACGGTCAGCCCCTCCTGGCCCGTGCTGACCCTCAACACCGCCTGCACCGCCATGCCCGGCCAGAAGCCGACGGTCTCCGGCTGCAGTGCTCGCAACAGGAAGGTCCGGGACTGGGGGTCGGTTACCGGGACCCGGGCGTTGATGGTCGCTTCGGCGAGGCTGGATCCCTGACGCACCAGCAGCATCGAACGCTCATCCAGTCGGTTGAAATATTCCTGTGGCACCTCGAAGTCCAGGCGCAGGTTGGTGGTATCCACTAGCCGGAGCAGTTCATCGCCCGGAGTGACCCACTCGCCCAGGTCACTGCTGCGTTCGCTGATCACCCCATCGAACGGCGCTCGCACGTGATGCCGACGAACCCGTACGTCCATCCGGTTGAGTACGGCCTCGAGCCGGGCCAGGGCGGCCCGGGCCGCCACCACCTCACTCTCACGGCTACGGACCTCGGTGGCGGCAATGTTCCGGCCGGCGCCGACCGAGCGCGCCTCCTTCAGCCGCCGTTCCGCCTCTGCCAGCAACGCCCGGGCCTGGTCGGTTTCGGCCCGGGCAGCCGCCAGTTCGTGCACCGCCTGTTCGTCATCAAGCTCGACCAGCACGTCACCCCTGGACACCCGATCACCGGCCTCTACCCGCACGGTATCCAGCAAACCGGCAACCGCCGGCGAGATCGAGGACACCCGCAAGGGATTGACGGTGCCATTGAGCGACACTTCCTGGATGATGGCTTCGGTGGACACCGTTTCGAGCCGGACCCCGGGCGCCTGCTGCGCCGACGCCCCCCCGGCGGCGACCTGCAGCAACATCAACAATGCCCAGCAACGGACACAGTCAAAGCCAGCGCTCACTTCCCGTCTTCCCGACTCTCGCACCCGGAATCCTCCGATCTCGTTGATGACCTGAATCAAGTGCTACGAATTGAACCTTAGACCAGACCTGACCGGCAGCAACCTCCGAATTCGCGAATGGGTCAATTAAGCCCGCCAACAAGTACGCTACTATCAGCGCATACCACGAATAAAAAGGATGGCAGCGTGAAACCACTCAGCCCGACCGACCAGCTGTTTCTCTGGCTTGAAAAACGGCAACAACCCATGCACGTGGGAGGTCTGCAATTGTTTTCATTTCCGGAAGGCGCTCCGGACGACTACGTGGCCCAACTGGCCGAACAACTGCGTCGACACACCCAGGTGACAACGCCCTTTGACCGCCGTCTGGACACCCGGTTGGCGCAACCGGTGTGGGTACACGACGAACACCTGGACCTGGAACACCATTTCCGCTTCGAGGCGCTGCCCACGCCCGGACGAATTCGGGAGCTGCTGACCTTTGTCTCGGCCGAGCATTCGCACCTGATGGACCGGGAGCGGCCACTGTGGGAGTTTCATCTGATCGAGGGGCTGGGCGAGCGTCAGTTTGCGGTCTACATCAAGGTCCACCATGCCCTGGTGGATGGTATTTCGGCCATGCGGATGATCCAGCAGATGCTCACCACCAACCCTGCCGAGCGGGACATGCCGCCGATCTGGGACCTGCCGGTCCGGGCCGGCCGGGACGATGGTGACGACGGCCCATCCCTGTGGCGGAGTGTTGGCCATCTGCTTGGAGAGTCGGGCAAACAGCTGGGTACGGTGCCAACGGTTGCCCGGGAATTGCTTCGCACCATCAACGATGCCCGCAAGGACCCGGCGTACGATTCCATCTTCCATGCGCCGCGCAGTATTCTGAACCAGAAGATTACCGGGTCACGGCGCTTTGCAGCCCAGTCCTACTCCCTGGACCGGATCAAGGCGGTGTGTCATGCCTTCCACACCACCGTCAATGACGTTGTTACCGCGATGTGCGCCACGGCCCTGAGAACCTACCTGATGAACCAGGATGCATTGCCGGCAAAACCACTGATCGCCATGGTTCCGGTCTCGCTCCGCAAGGACGACAGTTCAGAAGGCAATCAGGTGGGCGTCATTCTTGCCAACCTGCACACCGACGAGCCCGACGCTGCGGTGCGGCTCACCCGGATACACCAAGGGATTCAGACAGCCAAAGACCGTTATGCCACGATGTCATCGGAAGAAATCATCAACTACACCGCATTGACGCTGGCCCCTGCGGCGTTTCACCTGCTGACTGGCATGGCGCCAAAATGGCAGACCTACAATGTGGTGATCTCCAACGTGCCCGGCCCGAAGGAGACCTGCTACTGGAACGGAGCCAGACTTGAGGGCATGTACCCGGTGTCCATCGCGATGGATCGTCTGGCTCTGAACATGACACTGACCAGCTATAACGGTCAGGTAGAGTTCGGCCTGGTTGGTTGCCGCCGCACGCTGCCCAGCCTGCAACGTATGCTCGATTACCTCGAGGATGGTCTGGCGGAACTGGAGCGGGCGGCGGGTTTGTGATCAGCCGAACCGGTGCTCCTGGTTGCGAACGGAGATCTGCTCGTTCAGGGTCCAGAAATCGTACAGCACGCCGAGCAGGAACAAACCACCGGTGAGCAGGTAGATGATGCCGCTGATCCATTTTCCCATGTACATCCGGTGCAGACCGAAGACGCCGGTGAAGGTGAGCAGCAGCCAGCTGATGTTATAGCTGACTTCGCCCTCACGGAAACGGAAATCGGCCTCCCGGTCCATGGACGGAATCAGGAACAGATCGATGATCCAGCCGATGAAGAGCAGGCCCAGGGTGAAGAACCAGATAGTGCCGGTGATGGGCTTGCCGTAGTAGAAACGGTGGGACCCCAGGAACCCGAAGATCCAGAGGAGGTAACCGAAGAGTTTGCTGTGGGTGTCTGTTCTGGCTTCCATGGTGCTTTCCTTCTGGCTTCTGATTTTCGCCCTGTTAAGGCCCCAGCCTTTTGGGTTTGGTGGCTGGCCAGGGATGGGATTATTTTCTCGAGAAAATAAAAATCACCCTGCAACCACGCTCCCATATTAACGGCCCCAAGAACCAAAGCCCAACCTCAGGGCCCCAATTCCGGCGCCGGATCGGGCCCGTCCTCCCGAAACTCGCTCGCGGACTTGCCGGTCCATTTGCGGAACGCCCGGCTGAAATTGGACAAGTCCGCATAGCCCAGCTCGTAGGCAATCTCGCTGACCGACTGATTGGTGTACCGCAGTAACTGAATGGCGCGATCCTTGAGCACCGATTCGACGATTTCCCGGTAGTGGGTGTCTTTCTCCGCCAGCCGCCGTTTCAGGGTCCGGGACGAGACGCAAAAGCGCTCGGCCATGGTTTCCAGTGACGGCAAGGGCCCCGGCATCATCCTCAGCATGTTGCGAATGGCCAGGGTGATGTCGCCCTGCTCCTTGAGAGCCTTCTGCAATTCAAACTCACACTGCTCCCGGGCCATGTCCGAGGCGTCCGCATCCGCCAGGCGCATGCGGACGTCCAGCAGCTGCCGCGGGAACACCAGCAACTCCTCCGGCTGACCGTACTGGAACTGAACCGGTAAATGGTGGGCAAACCGACGGTAGTAATCGGGTTCCGGCGAACTCAGGCGCACGGTGACGCCGGGGAGTTTTCCCTGTTCCAGGGCAAACCCCTTGCTCTGGGCGTCGTCGCGGTCAAGCAGCTGTTCGGTCAAAAGAATCAGGGTGGCGCTGACGGTTTCGGCCAGGAAAGGGTACAGCTCGGGTACATCGAATTCGGTACACAGCTGCACCAGCACCCGTTCGCCAGCCAGGGACTGCTTCATGCTCAGGAAGGGCGCCCGCAGCTGGAGATAGCGACGCACCGAATCCAGCGCCCCCTCAAAGGTGGGGCTGGTGAGTGCGGCAAAGCCAAGCGTGCCGTGAATGGTCAGCCGCAATTCCCGGGCGAGGGCAAAGCTCAGGCCATCGGGGCCCGCCAGGTCCAGGGCGCGCCGGGCCATGAGGGTGGCGTCGGTGACAAACACCCGACTGTCATTGGCTTTCAGGTCGTCGGCGGTAAAGTTGAGGCCCTCGTACAGCTTGCGATCGTTGTGGCCAAGCTGCCGGACGGTTTCTGCCAGTACCCGCATGTAGACACCGGGCACCAGGAACAGTCCCAGCATCCGCCGCTCGTTGTCCGGTCCGGTTGTTGTCATAGAGGGTCCTTAACGGGAGGTTTCCAAACGCGACAGTCCGACTCTATCAGAAGGTCCCCGCCGCCACAGTGGGACGGGGGGCAGGTGTGGCTCCGTCAACATAGTCAATTGCTGCCACCGCGATGGCCCAACCTGAACGATGGCCGTCCCCTTCGCGCATTCCTTCCCGACGCTGACTCTCCCAAACTTGAGCCATGACATCAGCCAAAGTGAGGAGTACACAGATGCTGAGCACCAAAACACCGGAAAAACGGGCCGCAGCGGCCAACAAGGCCTCCAATACCCCCAAACATGTCACCATCACGCCCCAGCGCATGGGCTTCGAGTTCGGCGCTCGCGTTCCCCGGTACTGGGTCGATAACAACTACCTCATCAGTCACACCATGAACGCGCTGTCCGTGCTGTTCCCCGAGGGCGAGCAGTTCTTCGTGGATTCGGTACGTGCCTTCCGGAGCGGGATCCAGGATCCCAAGCTCAAGGATGAGGTTCGCGGTTTCATCGGCCAGGAGGCCATGCATTCCCTGGAGCACATTGCCATGAATCGGCACGTGCGGGATCAGGGCATGCCGGTTGAGGCCATGGAGAAGGACCTCAAGGTGCTGCTCGACGCCGTCCGCCTGCTGCCCAAACGCCATCAACTGGCAGTAACCTGCGCCCTTGAACACATCACCGCCATGATGGCAGACATGCTGCTGGAACGGGATGACATCCGCGAGGACATGGATGAGAGCATGCGACCGCTCTGGGTCTGGCACGCCATTGAAGAAACCGAGCACAAGGCCGTGGCCTACGATGTGTTCCAGCAGGCCGGTGGCACCTACGCCGAACGCGCGGTCTATCAGCTGGTGAGCACCGGCGTACTCGGGGTAGTCGCGACCTGGTTCACCGGGCGCATGATGCTCAACGATCGCAAGAACTTCTCGGTGAAGGACGCAGCCAAAGGGCTGTGGCGCATGTGGGGCAAAAACGGGACCTTCTCCAGCCTGATTCCCGCGTGGCTGGAATACTTCAAACCGGATTACCACCCCTGGGACAAGGACAACAGTGACCTTATTGCCGAATTCAAGGCCGAGGTCCAGCAATACATCGCACCGGAGTACCAGA
This sequence comes from Marinobacter sp. F4206, assembly GCF_019392195.1. Lineage (NCBI taxonomy): Bacteria > Pseudomonadati > Pseudomonadota > Gammaproteobacteria > Pseudomonadales > Marinobacteraceae > Marinobacter > Marinobacter liaoningensis. The sequence continues at coordinate 1,897,469 of NZ_JAHXKI010000002.1, read as the reverse complement.
ACGGCAACCGCCGGACCCTGCAATAACCCCGCGCAAACCGTCCGTGAGCGCCGACACAGCCGGGTAATCCATGTTACCCGGCTTCCGCATTACCGTTCATCACCACCTCGCCCTTGCGCCAGAGGCGCCAGTCGCCGGGATTGTAGATATCCCACACTTCGTCCGTCGTGAGCGGCTCGGTGACAATGACACTGACGACATCATCGGGGGTGGTTTCCGATTCGAAATCAACGATGACATCGGCATCTTTCAGCCTCGCCGGTCCGAACGGTGCGCGCCGAGTGATGCTCGCCATCTTTGTGCTGCAGTAGGTGAACAGCCAGTCGCCGTTACTGAGCAAGAGATTGAACACGCCCTGACGCGCAAAGCCCTGAGCCAGCGCCACCAGGTGTTCGACGATGGTTTCGGTTGGCGTATCGCGGTCACAGTCGCGCCGCAGATGGTTGAGGATAGCGCAGAACAGTGACTCGCTGTCCGTGCTACCGACCGGTTCGTAAAAGCCCGGACCCGCCCGGAATCCGGAAATCTGGCCATTGTGGGCAAAAACCCAATAGCGACCCCAGAGCTCCCGCAGAAACGGGTGGGTATTGGCCAGGCAGATCTCCCCGACATTGGCCTGCCGAATGTGGCAAATGGCCACCTCGCTCTTGATCGGGCAGGTCTGGACCACTTCCGCGATCCGGGAATTGGCACTGGCGTCAACATCGTGGAAGGCCCGGACCCCTTTCCCCTCATAGAAGGCCACCCCCCAGCCATCCTGGTGAGGCCCAGTGTCGCCGCCGCGACGGGTCAAACCGGTAAAGCTGAAACACAGGTCGGTGGGGGTGTTGGCGCTCATGGCCAGGAGTTCACACATGACTGGCTGGGGTTCCTTCTGGGGAATAGCTCATGCCCCAAGGGTACCGGATTTAACTGGCCCGACCAGACAATATTTCCCGTGGTCGCGCCGGTGCCGCCCCCTCGGGGCGCGCAACACGGTTGCGGCCAGCGCGTTTACCGGAATACAGTCCGCGATCGGCCATGCAGAACAGGGTCTGGGCATCCCGGCCATCGTCTGGCCACTGGGCAATACCGAAAGAAGCGGTCACCCGGATGTGGGCCTGGCCGTAGGTCAGGTCACGGTCGGCGATTCGTTGCCGTAACTCGTCCATCAATTCGAACGCCACCGCCGGTTTCACGTCCCTGAGAATCAGGCCAAACTCCTCGCCCCCCAGCCGCCCGACGGAATCCGTGGTCCGAAGGCGCTCTCTCAGGCGCTGCGCGATGTTTTTCAGTACGTGGTCGCCGGCATCGTGGCCCAGAGTGTCGTTAACCACCTTGAAGTGGTCGATATCCATGATCACCAGGGCAAATTCATTACCACTACGCGCGCTCTCGGCGATGGTGCGGTCAAGTGTACTCTGGAATTTACTCCGATTGGCCAGCCCCGTCAGGGCATCGGTCTCCGCCATGGCTACCAGGCGCTTCTCCGCTTCCTCCCGCAGGATTTCGTAGACGTGGATGAACGACAGCATAAGCACACCGCAAAGAACCATGTTCAGCAGGTCAATCATCACCCGGGGACTGCCAACATCGCCAAGGTGCAGATAATAGACCACACCACCCAGAAGCATGAACGGCACACTCAGGCGCATCCCCTCATGCTTGCCAAGCAGCAGGTACGCCAGCACCGGGATCATCAGGACCCAGACAAAGGCCGAAACGGACGCTTCCGGCAGCACCATAATGGCCAGGAAGAAGGAAAAGAGGGCAATCAGATAGGCGTAGATCCAGCTTTGAAGGTAACGTGTGGTGCGCAATCGCCACACACCGAAGAACAGAATCGCGCTGGCGGCCAGCTCTCCGGCACCCACCCACCAGAATCCGTTCAGGATCTGCAGGCAGGCAAAAATGACCAGTGCCGAACCGGTCACGGCAAACAGAAGTCGCATTATCGAGCGACGATGACTATCCCTGAGGCCAGAGCGACTCCGCTCCAGAGCCGCCCCCAGATCCGTATGGTTAGGCGTGTCCATGCTGACTCTTTCCCTGTATGAACACCAAGTATAGGACGTTTTGACTGTCTGTAAAATGTACAGCAGGCGCTTTCCATAGTGCCTGCCGCCGTTCCGGTCAGGCCTCAGATATACAGATTCTTGCGGGAGAAACGTTCCACCAGCGGCTGGTAGGCGGCCCCCAACAACCGGTTGATGGCCTCGATGCCCCAGGCATCCGGGCCGACCAGAATCCGGGATTCGTCCCTGAGAATACCTTTGACGATGGTTTCTGCCGCTTTTTCCGGTGTCGTCATCGCCAGCTTGTCAAAGCCCTTGCGCTGGGCGGCGGCGTTCTCGGATTTGCCCATGCGGGCGGCATTGGCGATATTGGTGCGGATTCCCCCCGGATGCACGCAGCTGATGGCAACCGGCTGATTCTCCAGCTTCATTTCCTGGCGCAACGCCTCGGTAAATCCGCGGACCGCAAACTTGGCGGCGTTGTACGCGCTCTGCTTGGGCACACCAATCAGGCCAAAGACGCTGGATATGTTCACCACATGGCCGTCACCAGAGTCGATCAGGTGCGGCAGAAAGGCCCGTGTGCCATGGGCCACGCCCCAGAAATCGATGTCCATGACCCACTTGAAATCTTCGTCGGTCATCTCGCGAACCGAAGCGGACAGGGCCACGCCAGCGTTGTTGACCACCAGATTGACCTGTCCGAAATCCTTCCTGACGGCGTCGGCGTGGGCGTAAATGGCGTCCCGGTCTGACACATCGAGGTGGTAGCTTTTCACCTCCGTGCCCTCAAGCAGGGCCACGGTTTCGGCCAGCCCCGCCTCATTGACATCGGATACCGCCAGACGGCAGCCGCGCTTTGCGAGTGACATTGCCAGCGCCCGACCAATACCGGAGCCAGCGCCGGTGACAACCGCAACCTTGTTGTTCAGATCTTTCATGGTCACACGACCCCTTGTTGTTGAATGTTTTGCAATGTAGACACTTTAGCAGCTGCTCAGACCCTGAATATGGCTGCAGTCGATATCTCAACCAGGCATTACGGCCACCCTAAGACGCGGCCGCCGGATTTGGGTACAATCGATTCCGCTGGCCGGCAACCGTCGCCAGACCACCACCCTGGAACAATGGAACTTGCATATGGAATGGAGCCTTACGCATTTCTGGCTGATCCTCGCCCTGGTCCTGAGCCTGGCCGAACTTACCTCTGGCGTCCTGCTCTTGCTGGCCCTGGGTGTGGCGGCCGCACTGACCTCACTGCTGGCGTTCTTTGGTGCGTCCTTCGAGTGGCAACTGGTTGGCATGGGCATTTTTTCCGGTGTTCTGGTTCCGGTCGCAATACGCTGGATCCGGCCCCGTTTCTCCCCACGGGGAGTCGCCTACGGCACCACGGGCACCGGCGTTGAGCACGGGCGGTGCTACCGTACCCTCAAGCGCGATTTTGACGGCGCCTGCGGCATCAAGGTGAACGGAGATTTCTATCGGCTGAGGGTCGAGAGCACCGGCACCACTGAGCTTCCGGAAGGCACCGAGGTTAGCTTCAAGCAGTTTGACGGCACCACTGCCGTCGTCGAAACGAACACTCATACGGAGCAGTAAACATGGAATCGTTCATCACACCGGGGCTGGTTCTCAGTCTCGTCTTTGTTGTTATCGGCATCTTCATCATCGCCAAGGGTCTGGTTATCGTTCGCCAGTCCGAGGTCATGGTCATCGAGCGGCTGGGGTCCTTCAACCGGGTCCTGGAAAGCGGCGTCAACATCATCATTCCGTTCATCGAGCGGCCCCGACCGATCACCATGATTCGCTACGTGCGCATGGGCGAGGACTACCACCCGGTCACCAGTGACGAGACCCGCATCGATCGCCGTGAAACCGTCATGGATTTCCCCGGCCAGCCGGTGGTGACCACCGACAACGTGACCGTGAAGATCAACGGCGCTCTGTATTACCAGATCATCGATCCGCGTCGCGCGGTGTACGAGGTCGCCAACATGAGCCAGGCGGTGGAAGTCCTGGCCAAGACCACCCTGCGTTCCGTGGTGGGCAAGATGGAACTGGACAAGCTGTTTGAATCCCGCAGCGAGGTTAACAACGCCATCCAGGCCGAGATGGAAGAGCCGGCGTCAAAGTGGGGTGTGAAGCTGACGCGGGTAGAGGTTCAGGACATCAGCATGCCGGAAGAGGTCGAGGAGGCCATGCGCCTGCAGATGGCCGCCGAGCGTAAGCGCCGGGCCACGGTCACCGAGGCCGAGGGTGAGAAATCCGCCGCCATCGCCATGGCCCAGGGCCAGCGTGAATCCGCCATCCTCAACGCCCAGGGCGACAAGGAATCGGCCATTCTCCGGGCGCAGGGTGAGCAGGAGTCCATTCGCCTGGTTCTCAGCGCCATGGGCGACTCCGAAGACAACAAACAGACCGTTATCGGTTACCTGCTGGGCCAGAGCTACATCAAGGTCCTGCCGACCATGGCGAAGGACGGTGAACGGGTCTTTGTGCCCTACGAATCGTCGGCGCTGCTCGGCTCCATGGGCATGTTCCGGGAACTGGCCGGCAGCCCCGAAGATGCGGTCCGCCAAGCCCTGCGCCGTGATGGCCTGAAGGGTGGCCTGGTCGGCTCCGCCGCCGACGCCTGAGCCCAACCGACAGCCTGCCCGAGTATCACTCCAGCAGGTTATCCAGGGGCTGTTCATAACTGGGCGCAAAGACGCTCATGAAGTAGGCCACCTCCCGCAGCCCGTCCTCGTCCAGGCGGGCCCGGATCTGTCTCGCCGCCGGTTCAAACTCCTTGTTACCGGCGCGAATTTCCGCCTGGCATTTGAGCCAGGCGGACAGACGGTCCGCCGCCTTGATCAGCTCCCTGTCCTCCGCCGGCAGTCTCGATTCCCGCACATAGGGTGAAAAATCGTCCCGCAGGTCCTCCGGCAACAAAGCCAGCAATTCGGCCTCGGCCTTGTGCTCGATATCCCCAAAGACTTCCCGCATTACTTTAGAGTGATACTTCACCGGCGTTGGCATGTCCCCGGTGATCACCTCGGTGGCATCGTGATACAGGGCCGCCGCCGCGATCCGGTCGACATTGGCCTGACCACCAAAGTGCCGGTTGCGGATCAACGCCAGGGCGTGGGCCAGGGTGGCCACTTCCCACGAATGCGTCGCCACATTCTCTTCGATGGCGTTGCGCATCAGCCCCCAGCGTTTGATCCAGCGCAGGCGGGAGACATAGGCAAAGAAGGGACTAGCGGCATTGGCCATGGTTCGGGCTTCCATTTTGCAGAAGTTTTTAATCGAGTTGTTCAGTCGCACCGATTCCGGTGCTAATCTGAACGGGTATTCAGTTTTTACACATCCAGGATCCAGCGTGCCAGCGATTTATCGATCCACCAGAATACTGGCTTTGCTCACCGGCGCTCTCGCCTTGTGCTGGCTGCCTGCGGCGTTCCCGAAGACCGAGATCACCGTCGGCGCCTACTATTTCCCACCGGTTGCCGACATCAATCACAACCATGAACCCCAGGGGTTGCTGGGCGACCTGATTGACGGACTCGAAGCCGCCAACGACGACCTGGACATCCGGGTCTTCTATACCTCGCCCAAACGTCGCTACCTGGACTTCGAAGCAGGTCTCTACGACGTCATCTTCTTTGAAAGCGCCGACTGGGGCTGGTCCGACCGGGAGGTCACCATGAGCCGGCCCATCCTGACCGATGAAGAACTCTATGTGGCCCTGAAAAAGCCCGGCCGGGATCTGTCCTTTTTCGAAGACATCAGCCGCCATCACATTGTGGCGATGTCCGGTTACCACTATGGGTTTGCCGAGCTGGAAACCGATACTCAAGCCCTTCAGGCAAAGTTCAACATTGAGTTTTCCGACAGTCACAGCCGAAATCTTCAACTGATCAAAGCCGATCGACCGTCGATTGCGGAGGTGGCCATCATCAGCCGCTCCTATCTGCAGATGCACCTTTCGGAAAATCCCGAGGACTGGCGCAAATTGCTGATCTCCGACAAGCTTGACCAGAGTTACCAGTTACGGATTGTCGCCCGGAAAGACGGGCCGGTGACCGCCACCGACGTGCTTAACCTCATGGCGCCGCTGGTGGCCAACGGCTCCTACCGGTTGATGGTCGAAAAATGGGGCCTGCAAATGCCCCAGGGCTTCCTCACCGGCTTCGATCTTCCCTAGCGAACGTCCAGGGTAAACTGGACGGTCACCGCTCCGCTCTCATTCACGTTCGCGTCCCGGGATGGGTCCAGCATGAACAACTGGTCTGCCGGCACGTTGTGGGTATCCAGAAGGACCTTCCGGACGGCAACGCCCCGGGCCGACGCAAGGTTGTTCAGCGCCTCCGGCCGTAGTTTGCGCTCACCGGCCAGGTAGGCTTCCTCCGCCGCCTCCCATTCATCGTCGGACAACGATTTCTGGCCACCCGATGTCAGCTCCTCCCGCAACAGTGCGAGGCCATCGGCCTCGGGCGCGATGCCACCGCGAACGTTCAGCAGCAGCTCCGGACGCTCCAGCAGGCCATCAGCCAGGGCCGCAAGCTTGGCCGGCTCGCCCTCGGCCAGTGTGACGCTGCCGGGCTCGAAACTGACCTGTCCCAACTCTTCACTGCTGAGTCCCGCCATCTCGGCCATGGAACCCAGCATGCTGAACGGCGACGTTGCCGCTTTGGCCAACAGGTTGACGAATGCCCGCATGATCACCTGACTCAAGCGAAACTCCGGATCCGAGAGGTCGCCGCTGATGGGCACATCCACTTCAATCACGCCGTCCTGATCCCGGAGCAAAGCCAGCCCCAGCGCTACCGGCGCATCCACCGCCTCCTCACTGGCAACTGGCTGACCCAGTTCAAGGCGATCCAGGACCGCCAGGTTATTCGCGTCGATGCGGGTCCCGGAAATCTCATACGTGAGATCCAGATCCAGTTTTCCGCTGTCGACCTGGTAACCGATGTAGCGGCCAAAATAGGGCGAGAGTGCCGGCAACGACACATCGCTCATGATGAGTTCGAGGTCACTGACATCCGCGGTGCCGATAGCACCCAGAGTACCGCTGAACTCAACCGTTGCCACTTCGCCGACGCGTCCACTGATGGCCACCTTGCCCTGCTGGGGGGGAATGTTACTGAGGCCGGCCACCGATCCGTTCAGTTCGTCAAACGACGTGGTAAACACCGGGCTGATGCTCCGATCGGTGTAGGCGATCGAGCCCTGTTCGAGCATCAGTTGGCCAATCCGGAAAATGAATCCCGACTCCTGCTCTGAGGCACCATTGTCTGCAGACGGGTCGGCCTGGCCTGGCCCGCTGGAACCCGCAACACGTGATACGTTGAGGACGCTGTCAGTCCCTCGGATCACATTCACGGCGGGCTGGGTCAGGGTCACGGTGCCGATTTCAAGCCGGGCTGGATTCACGTTGTATTCGATCGGTGACAGGCGAAGTGACTGCCAGGACAACAGTCGGCCGTTTCCGTCCGCCAGGCGCAGCGCCAGTCCGGCGACTTCGGCGGTGCCGCTGAAAGTGCCAGTCAGAGGCTCCTGCTGGCCATCAAGGTCGAGGTTGCCATCAACACCCAGGACACCGTCGGCGATGGTCAGGTTGGCCCCTTCCTGCACGTAAGGCTCGAACGCGGCCAGCGCCACTCCGGTGCCTGAAATGCCGGCTTCAAGGGTGAAGGGATGCGGTGTCAGCTGGCCGTTGAACGACAATGTCCCGCCACTGGCAAGGGCGGCCTGGAGCTCATAGTTCACCGGCTCGTCAAGTCGGTGACTCTGGGCGCCGGTGGTCAGGGAGAGCTGTTCCAGGGTCAGATCCACCGGGGTGGCGGTTTGCCGGTCCTGCCACCGTATCCTGGCCTCGGACAGGTTAATGCCAGCCACAGACCACCGGAATGGCGGTGTTCCTGCCGAGGTCTGCTGCCCGGATGCCTCGTCAGCCGACGGCTCACCGTCATCGCCGGCCAAAGGTGCCAGCCAGTCAATATCGCCCGCCTCATTGCGGGCCAGCGCGAGTTCGAAGGCATCAACAGACACCTCGCCCACGCTGGCCTCCCTGGCACTGAGATCGAAGCCGATCTGGTCAACGCTGATGGTACCCGAAGTCAGGCGGGCCTCTTCACTGTCAGCATCGACAGCAACGGCCAGTTCCTCCAGCGACAGGGTACCGTTGCGGGTTGCAAGGAACAGCATGTCGCCGGCCTGGAGTTCATACTCCGATTGCAGGCTGATCCTGCCACCCCGCAAATCGTACGGCAGGTAGGGTGCAAGAAAATGTTCGAGGGTCTGGAAACCGATGCCGCTGACACGGAGGGAACCCCTGGAGTAAAGCGGCGCGACACTGAGCTCGCCCTGCCATTCGACGGTCTCGTCGCCGATGGCTGCCTGCAGTCTGTAGTTGCTGTCCTCACCATCCCGGGGCCAGGTCGCCAGGTCGTTCAGGTTCAGGTCCAGTGGGGTGATCTGGAACTGGGCCGCTTCGGCCTTGCTGAAATCCCGGAGCAGCAGCTCACCGCCATCAATGGCAATCCGGGTGAAGTAGAAACGGGGTGGGCCAGAGTCGTCGCCGGACGTCTCGCCGCCCGCACCCGGCTCCTCAGACGCGGGATTGTGGTTCTGCCAGTCCCGGATGAAATTGACGCTGTAATCGTCCAGCAAGTCCAGCCGGATAAAGGGTTCCTGCAGCTCTATGACCTCAAATCCGACAATCCCCCGAACCAACTGGAAAAAGTTCAGGTTCACAGCCAGACGGTCGAACGAGACCACGGGTTCGTCGTCACTGTCCTGTGCCGACAGGCCAACTGTCTCGACACTGAGTGCGAACGGATTGACCGAAATCCCGGAAACCTCGACCTGCCACCCCATGCGCTCATTAAGCTGCTCGGGCAAAGTCCGTTCCAGCCACCAGGGCAAGAGCAGGAAGCCTGCCATCCCATAGAGAACGACAAGTGCGAGCGAGGCTAATAGCAGGTTCTTCGCGAGGCGGTTCGGTTGACGGCTCTCGGCCACAGATCTCTCCTTGTAAAAGGCACAATCCCGGGGGCTTCTTCGCCCCCGCCTGTTCACAAGGATAGTCGGCCTTGACCCGTTTTGTCAGCTGCCGTTGAGCTGACCGGGCAGGGCCAGTTCCGGATCGGCCTTCATGTCGGCAAATTGCCCGATGTCGTTCAGGGCCCGGGGTTGCATGGCCGCCCGCACCAGTTTTCGGCTCGACGTGCCCGTGGTCGGGTACACGGACTGACCAGCACGCCAGGTAATGGCCATACCGGCGGTGGTAATTGACCCATCGATCTGTCGCAGGCGCTTGTACATGAACGCGTGGTCGGCACTCTCATAATCCGGCACCAGGGCCACAAAGGCACCGGCGGAATATCGGGCCAGGTACACGGTGTCAGACAGATCCGCCCGCAGGGTGTTACTGATCTCCCGGACTGCGTCTTCGAGTTCGCGATGCCCAAGCCGGTCCGAAAGCTCTCGGAAATTGGCAACATCAAGATAGATCAACGCAAACGGGTGCTCACGGGCATCGGGCCGGGCAAGGTGCTCCAGCAGCTCCTGCTCCAGCCCAGAGCGATTGGGTAACCCTGTTACAGAATCCACAAACGCCATTTGCTCGACCCAGCGGCTTTCCTCCGCCTTCTTGAGTTCAAACTCACGCCGGTCGCGCACGTCCATAATCGTGACCACCAGGGCGACCGCCAGAAGCACAACACAGGCCACAGCCAGAGGAATACCGATCCATTCGCCGCGCAGACCGTTATCCGCCGCAGGTACGGCACCCGGCGGGAATTGCAGGGCGATCATGCCGGTGTAGTGCATACCGCAAATTGCAGCGGCCATCACGAGAGCGGCCACGAACTGGATCATCAGGGCACGACCGCCCTCCAGTCCTTGCAGTTTGCGACACATCGCCAGCGCCGCCCCGGACGCGACCACGGCAATCGCCACCGACAGCACCAGGAAGCCGGTATTAACAATCGGGTCCGCAGACATGCGCATGGCGTACATGCCCAGGTAATGCATGACCACGACCCCCCCGGACATGGCCAGTGTGGCAGTGGCAAACAGGGCGGCACTGATCCGGGTCCGACCGATGATGCTCAGGGCCACGCCAGACGCCACAACGGCCGCAAGCCACGACACGAGGGTCATGACGGTGTCGAAGGACATGGGCGCTTCCATCGGCATGGCGCGCATGCCCACAAAGTGCATGGTCCACACCCCGGAGCCCATGACCAGCGCGCCGGTTATCAGCCAACGCCGGCGCTCACCGCCTTGGGCGGTGTTGAGTCGGGTTCCGAAATACAGCGCGGTGTAGGCCGCGAGCACGGCCACCACGTAGGACGCAATGACCAGGGATAAATCGTATTGTGCCAACATCGTCTCTTTCTCTCTTGGTTCAGGGCGACGTTCCGGACTGGACTCGCCGGGCCTTAATCCCCATAAATGTGGGAAGTGATACGGGGCGAAATGTGAACCAGGACTCATTCTTTTGTTTATTTATGTAATCAAAGCGGACATATACTGCCCCTGACAGCCGCCGCCGAACCCGTTATGCTCAGCGGTCGGAGTGATTTTGGCCTGTTGAAGACGAGGGAAGCTGTATGGACATCGGCGATATGCGTCGGGAGTTTGAGAGCGAAGGGCTGGACCGCGATGCCCTGGACGACAACCCGGTGCGCCAGTTCCAGCACTGGTTCGAGGATGCCCGTAATGCCGGCATTCTTGAGCCCAATGCCATGTCACTGGCAACTACCGGCCGGGACGGACTGCCCGACTTGCGAACCGTGCTGCTGAAATATTTCGATCAGAACGGCTTCGTGTTCTACACCAACTATGGGAGCCGCAAGGCCCGTGAAATTGAGGAAAATCCCCAGGCTGCGCTGCTGTTTCCCTGGATCGGGCTGAATCGGCAGGTCCGGATTCAGGGACCTGTGGAAAAGGTCAGCAAGGCGGAGTCCCTGCGCTACTTCGCGTCACGCCCCCGCGGCAGCCAGATCGGCGCCTGGGTATCAGAGCAGAGTCGGGCCATCACCTCCCGCGGCCTGCTGGAACAGAAGGTTGCCGAACTGAAGCGGAAGTTCAGCGATGGCGAGGTTCCCCTGCCCAGCTTCTGGGGCGGCTATCGGGTGGTGCCCGATCGAATCGAGTTCTGGCAGGGTCGACCAAGCCGGCTCCATGACCGTTTTGAATACGTGAGGGACGGCGATGGCTGGCTCATCCAGCGACTGCAACCCTGACCAGCGACAGCGACCGTTGATCTGGTTGTGCCGGGAAGGTCAGCGGGACACGCCCGGATTTCCCGACTGGCTCACGGATTACGAACGCCAGACGGCGGCGAAATTCAGCGGCCCGCGCAAGCGCGAGTATCTGTCCAGTCGCTGGCTGATCCGCCAGGCGATTGCAGGCGCAAGCGGGCAGGAGGCCGCCCGATGCAAACCGGTTAATGGCCGGCCAGTGGCCTCGGCGGCGCCGGTTGGCTGGCAGTTATCACTCAGCCATAGCCACGGGGTCTCTGCCTGTGCAATCAGCCCGGGCCACCGAATTGGTCTGGATATCGAGCCCTGCACCCGCCACCCCCACTGGCAACGTGTAGCCCGGCGCTGGTTCTCGCCGCAGGAACAGGCATGGCTGCTGGCCGAGGACAACCCGCAAACCTTTCTGACCGTCTGGACGCTGAAGGAGGCCTGGCTGAAAGCCACTGGCCGGGGCATCGCCGGTAACCTGCAAACCCTGGAAGTCGGTCCGGGCTTCGAACTCCAGGGCGACCAGTCCGAACCGGACTGGCGGGCAGACTGCTGGAACGTGGAAGGATTCCTGGTGACTCTGGTCTACCGCCAGACCGATCTGGCCCCACCGGCCCTCTGGCGACTCGAGTCTCCCCCCGACGACTTTGGTCTGGTGCAGGCGGAAGAGTCAAACGGCGCCGAACCCCCGATGTGGCGACGCCGCATTGCGCCCAAATCCGGTTATTCAGAGGAGCAGAACTGAGCGATGGCAGAATCCGAACGCTGTCCCTGGTGTGGCACCGATCCACTCTACGTTCACTATCACGACACGGTCTGGGGACGGCCCGAATACGATGACCTGGCCCTGTTCGAGAAGCTGTGCCTGGATGGCCAGCAGGCAGGCCTGAGCTGGATCACCATCCTGCGCAAGCAGGGCGGCTACCGCGAAGCCTACGACGGCTTCGATCCGGAGCGGATCGTCCGCTACGACGACGCCAAGATCAGCGAATTGCTCGCCAACCCCGGCATCATCCGTAACCGGCTGAAAGTTCAATCTATCATTAAAAATGCCCGGGGATACCTCGAGCTTCGCGAGCAAGGCGAGAGCTTCAGCGACTTTCTGTGGTCATTCGTCGACGGGCGCCCGATTCAGAACGCCTGGCAGCAGTTTGACGACGTTCCGGTCACGACCCCCGAGTCCGAAGCCATGTCCCGGGCGCTCAAGCGCGCCGGCTTCACCTTTGTCGGCCCGACCATCGTTTATGCCTTCATGCAGGCGACCGGCATGGTCAACGACCACCTGGTGCGATGCCCGCAGCATCAGAGGTGCCTGGCACTGGCCAACTGATCCCATTACGTACCGGAGTCGTAACACTGCCAATAACACCAACTCCGGAGCTTCACTGTGAGAATCACCCTGGAAGAACTGCGAAACAGCAAGGGTCCGGTCATCGAACTGCTGGAAATCATTTCCCTCGAGGGCCAACACTACATGGCCAGACTCACGCTGGACGGCCGTCTCCTGCTGTTGTCCGACAAGGATGGCGTCACCAGCCTGTTCCGAAGCGCCTGGCAGGTCCAGGACACCCTGGCGGGTTTTCAGATACGTGAGACCCAGGTCGTGCACCCCTCCGCCTACCATGAGATGGTGGGCATGGAGCCCGCCGACATTGAACCCATGCGGATAAGGGTACAGAGGGACAGGACGTGATCGCCGTCGCCCGACTGGCCATCCTTGTCGGCGTTGCCGGACTGGTGCCCTTCATCGCCGCAGTGGCAGTGCTCTTCCTGATGCCCCAGCACAGCGTTACCGCGGTCTCGTGGTTCTACCTGTACAGCGCCGGTATCCTGGCGTTCATGGCTGGTGTCTACTGGCCCATCGCCATGCAGCTCGACAACTGCTGTTACCCGCAATCGCCCCTGATCACGATGCTGTTAAGCCAGGTCTTTTTCATAACGGCGGGCATCGGCCTCTTGCTCCCGACCCCCAGCCAGATCGTCCTCTACACGATCGCCTACATTGGCCTGTACGTGGTGGACGCCCGCTGGATGAGAATCTACTGGCCGGACTGGTATCTGCGGCTGCGCCTGCTTCTGACCTTCGTGGTTCTGGTCTGCCAGGTGGCGGTCGGCGCCTGGTACTTCCTCTTCCATAGCGCCTGACCGGTTCAGGCGCCGAAGACATCCTCGAGACTGCTGAACCGGCTCTGCAACTTCTTGACCGCCATTTTTTCGATCTGCCGGACCCGTTCCCGACTGATGCCGAGATCGTCGGAGATGACCTGCAGGGTCTGGGGTTGGGGCAGACCCAGACCGTAGCGGCGGGAAAGGATGGCCTGCTCCCGGTCGGTCAGCTCCCCCAGCATCGCGCTGAGGGTCCGGTTGCGGTCCCGCTCCAACATCGGATGATCCGGCGTCAATTGTTCACCGGCTTCAAGGCTGTCACCCAGTGTTACCGAGCCATCATCGACCAGCGGTACATCCGTGGACACCTCGCGCACGGCCAGGGCACGCAGCTCCCCAATCCGGGACGGTGATGCTTCCATTTCCCGGGCCAGTTCCGCCTGGGACGGCGTCCGGCCCAGAATCTGGTGCATGCCCAGCGAGACCCGGTGCAACTGCCGGATCTCGTCAACCACGTTCTCCGGGGTATGCACGAGACGGGTGCCGCGCTGCAGGCAGCGCTTCACTTCTTCGCTGATCCACCAGTAAGCGTAGGTCGAAAACCGGAAACCCTTGCCAGGGTCGAACCGCTCGGCGGCCTTGATCAGACCGATATTGGCATCCTGAATGAGGTCCGACATCGGGATACCATGCTGGCTGTACCGGCGGGCAATGTGAACGGCCAGACGCAGATTGCTCTGAATCAGCTTGCGGCGACAGGCCGTCGCCAGATGAAAGGCCCGACGACACCGGCTTGAAAAGGCACAGGCATCCCCGAGGCTGCCGATCACCTCCCGAAAGGTCTGCGGCGTGTCCGCCGGCAATGCCAATTCGGTGCTGATGATGCGGTAGCAGCGCGTCAGCTTGCGGGAGAGGCGGCGTTCTGCCCCTTCGGTCAGGAGCTCATACCGGGACGCATCCCTGAAGTACAGCCCAACCAGGGAATCCCTTTCGCCATCGTTGGGCGTGGTCGGAGACGGTCCCAGCCTATCTGTTTTACGCATGGCTATGGTACCGGTCGGAAATTTACAGAGAATACGTTGATCAAGCGTCGATGGATTTACCACCGATGGGCTTCAGGGCAGCAGCTACGGAAGGGAAAATGGCAGGTCAGGAGCCGATACGGGGGAGGGATCGGAAAGTGCCCGACCTGAATAAAACCTGCCAACGCAGGCCGGTCAGCCGGGCACTCCGATCTGGAGGCAAGACACCCTCCATTACCCGCAGACGAAGCGACCGGTTCCGACTGCGGGCAATCCTTTACTCGATCGAGGCCGCGACGATGGCGTACTCGTGGTTGTGTGGTTCGATCAAGACACCATGGAGGGCGGCAATCGCCTTCTCGTAATGGTCCTCGTCGACCACAAACTGGATGTCCACCTGACGCATGCACTGGTGGATGGCCAGGACACTGATTTCATTTTCTGTCAGCGACTTCACGGAGCGGGCGAGGATGCCCGGGACCTTCATATCACTGCCAATGGCAGACACCAGAGACACCTTGCGCGTGCTGATCTCGGCGTTCGGGAATTCTTCCTTGAGCGCCTTAACCACCCGCTTGACGTGTTTGAGCGTGCTGCCCACGTAGTGGGTAATGGTGTTGGCGTTGGTGTCCTTGGCCATGAACCGGACCTTGAAGCGGCTCAGGGTATCCAGGATCTTGCGATCGGAACCCGGTTCGCCCTGCATGTCCTGGTCGAACACTTCGATGGCAAACACACCTTTGGCGCCGGCAATAATCTCCACCTGCGGCGTCTCGCTGATGTAGTCACCGGTAATCAGCGTACCCGTGTGTTCCGGCTCAAAGGTGTTCATCACCCGCAGCGGAATTTCGTTCTGGCGCATGCCCTTTCCGGCGCGGGGGTGGATGGCTTCCATCCCGAGGTTGGCCAACTGGTCTGCCACGTCGTAGTTGGTCCGCCCCAGCGGAACGACCTTGTCTGCGCCAACGATATTGGGGTCGGCAGAACTCAGGTGGTATTCCTTGTGAATGATGGCTTCACGGGCTTCGGTAATCACCGCCACCCGGCTGAAGGTCATTTCGCTGTAGCCCCGGTCGAAGGTGCGCATCAGGCCTTCCTTGCACTGGGCATAACCGGTCACAATCGGCAGCTCACGGGTCAGGTCGACCGCATCGAAAGCCTGCTTGAGCTTGTCATCGAGCGGCAGCAGTTCCGCATCACGCCAGCCGGTCAGGTCCACAAAGCGGGCATTGATGCCTTCCTGCTGCAGCTTGAGGGCGGTGTTGAACGCACTGTGGGCTTCACCGATACCGGCCAGCATCTCGCGCACCGTCAACAGGTGCTCTTCCAGCTGGAACTGGCCATAGGAGCACAGGCGCTGGAGATCAATCAGGCAGCCCCGGACCCCTTCGATGCGATCGGTGATGAACTGGTCGGCCTGCTGCTTGAGCATCGGGTCTTCGAACAGATCACCGTTGATGTCGGTGAGAAACTTCACCAGCTTGGTGAGGTCGTCACCCCAGGCCCAGTCGGATTCCGCATCGGCAAACAGGGCGTAGACACCCGGCTCGCCGGTTTTCTTGTGCTCCAACAGTTCGTTGGTGACACCGCCGTAGGCCGACACCACGAAAATACGCTGGTAGAGGTCGTCCTTGTCGCGATTACCAATGATGATGTTATCGCGGACGGCCTCATAGTTGCTCATTGAGGTACCGCCGATTTTTTCAACGGTATGTTGTTGAGTAGTCATAGGTTTGCCTTCGCTATCCTGCAGAATGAATGTGCGGAGCCATGAGGCGTCTCAGGACGCCTCGCTAACCCCTTCCTGCATGATCTCGTCAACGCTTTCACCCAGCAGCGCGGCACCCTTCTTCAGGTCGTCCTCACTGGTGGTAAGCGGCATCAGGCACTTGATGACCTCGTCGTTCGGACCACTGGTCTCGATGATCAGGCCACGCTCGAACGCGCGCTTGGTGATCGGACCGGTCAGATCGGCATTCTTGGCTTCGATACCGCGCATCAGACCACGACCCTTCATTCTGAACTGGCCGGGATACTTGTCGCAAATCGCCTGCAGGGCGTCGCCGAGTACCTTGGTCTTGGCCTTCACTTCGTTGGCGAAGGCGTCGTCTTTCCAGTAGGTCTCCACCGCGGTGCGCGCCGTGATGAACGCCATGTTGTTGCCGCGGAAGGTACCGTTGTGCTCGCCCGGATCCCAAACATCCAGTTCCGGCTTGAACAGCACCAGTGCCATCGGCAGGCCGTAGCCGCTCAGGGACTTGGACACGGTAACGATATCCGGCTTGATACCTGCGAACTCAAAGCTGAAGAACTCGCCGGTGCGGCCGTTGCCTGCCTGGATGTCATCCAGAATCAACAGGATGTCGTGCTTCTCGCACAGCTCGGACAGGCCCTTCAGCCATTCGGCGCGACAGGCGTTCAGACCGCCCTCGCCCTGCACGGCCTCCACGATCACCGCCGCCGGCAGTTCAAAACCGGACGAACCATCGCTCAGCAGCTTGTCCATGATGGCCAGGCTGTCCACATCGTCACCGAGGTAACCGTCGTAGAACATGAAGTCGACGTTGCCCAGCGGCGTACCGACACCACCCCGATGATGCTTGTTACCGGTGGCGGCCACGGCACCCATGGTCACACCGTGGAACCCGTTGGTGAAGGAGATGATGCCGTTACGACCTTTGACCTTGCGGGCCAGCTTGAGGGCGGCTTCGACGCAGTTGGTCCCGGTCGGGCCGGTGAACTGCATTTTATAGTCCAGGCCACGGGGATCCAGGATGTACTTCTTGTACGATTCCATGAAGTCGTGTTTGGCCGTGGTAAACATATCCAGCCCCTGACTTACGCCGTCGTCCTCGATGTACTGGAGCAGCGCTTTCTTCAGGGTGTCGTTGTTATGGCCATAGTTCAGGGAACCGGCACCGGCCAGAAAATCCAGGTATTCCTTGCCGTCTTCGGTGTACAGGTGCGCGTTCTTCGCACGGTTGAAAATCACCGGAAACGCACGGCTGTATACACGTACTTCAGATTCGGTTGACTTGAAAATTTCCATTGTCTTGCCTCTTAGCATGTCAGGTTCGAGGTAGATGCGCGGGAGCCTATCGGGTAATGCAGAGTCGGTCGCGATAAGCCCACCGTGCGTTGGTTTAAGCCTGGTGACAGACCTACCTCAGTGGTCTGCCGGCTAGTCCAAAACGCAGTCTCACAGTCGTTCACAGCCGGCCGCAGCCGGCGTGGACCGGGGCTCTCAGACAGGCTTCGTGAAGGGCCCGATGCGCAGCAGGAATTCGGAATCATGCTGCCCACCAAAGTGGGTCTCTTTCTCGAAGTGCTCGTGGTAGGTGAGCTCGGCTCCCATATCACGGGCGAATGAGCGGAAAAGCGCCCAGGAGGCCTCGTTGTCAGCGGTGATCGTCGTTTCCATGTGCGTCACGTCTTTGCACGCATCACGGCCAACGATCTCTTTCAGCATCCGCTTGGCCAGGCCCTGTCCACGACCTTTCTCGTGAACCGCCACCTGCCAGACAAACACGGTCTCGGGCTGTTGGGGAGGGATGTATCCGGAGATAAAGCCGACCAGATCGCCTTCCTTCTCCGCGGCCACGCCGGTTTCGGCAAAGTGGCTGCACTGCAAGAGGTTGCAGTAAATCGAGTTGGGGTCCAGCGGCGGGCATTCTGCCACCAGCTGGTGGAGCCTGTAGCCATCATCCTTCACGGGTGTGCGAAGCGAGATGGCGGTGGTATTCGATCCTTCAATTGTCATAACGTGATCAATTCGCCTCAAAAAGTTAGTGCTGAATTATATAGACCACAAAATATAATTCAAGTCAGCATTCCCTGGCACCCTTATCCGGGCCCCGGCTCATTCATTCAGAATAGACCTGATCGAGGCATTCGCCAGTGACAAATTGGTTAGGAAACGGACGCAAAAATGAGCCGGGCAGGATCCAGAGAGGTGCCGTGCAGGATTCGCTGCCGATAGGATTCAGCCGCGTCCGAGCCCGTCGGCCAGAGTTCGTCGAACCGGGCCAGCCAGGCCTCGGAATCAAAGGCAACGGGCAACAGTGATACGTGAGCGCCCTGACACTCAGAGCCCGCCACAGACTCGTCGGCGGGCGAGGTTAGACCAATCCGGGTAATCAGTCCGCGCGGGTCCGCGCGCAGGTTACCCATGCCGGCGGAGCCATTATTGACCACAGTGCGGGGCCGATCCTGTACCTGTCCGGACCAGAGCACTGGCAGGCAGGTGTGGGTACAGGCGATGATATCGGCACCGGTGGAACCCAGCCATCCGTGAACGGCCAATTCGTTAGTAGCACTAAAGGACTCATGGGCGAACCCCCAGCCTGCCAGGGATTCCGGATCACCGTGCAGAACCAGAATCTTTAGGCCTCCAAATATCAGGCACAGATATCGGGGCAGCAGTGACAGCCGGTTCTGGACGTCGGGATGGCGGTCTGCGACTTCCTGGAGCCGGGCCATGATCCGGTTCGACCGCTCAACCACTCCCTGGTCAACAAAATCGGGGTAGGCACAGCCACACCCGGTCTCGGGGCTCGGGTTGGCAAGTTCATACTCAACATTGCCCAGACTGACGGTGTGATCGAGCACGCGACTGTTGATCTCGCGAAACAGGGGATCGCTGGCGTTGAACCAGTTGAAGTCGCCGTTGAACACCAGCCGGACCCGATGTCCTAGCCGCTCCTCGGCGCGGACCATCCTCTCGATCTCATCAAGGGCATAGGGATTGCCGTAAAGCCCGCCGACAATGTAAAGCACATCCTCCGACACCGCCGTAGCCTGCTGACACAGGACTTCGGGGCGGTAACGATAAGCTAACGGACAACTTCGGCCTTCACTCATGATTCGGAGTCAGGCCTCCCCCGCCGCCAGAGAACGCCCAGCCAGACGGCGCATTACCAGCGGCAGGAAGAACCCACTGGTACAGATCAGGAAGCCATAGGCGTTCACCCCAAGCAGCATGGCGTACTTGCCCTCACCGATGGCCCAACTGGCTGGAATCAGCCCCACAGCGAGCAACACGCCCAGCCCCAGTCCGGTCCAGAAACTCAGGTGGAAGCTCCAGGGCGACCAGCGGGTAAATCCATAGAACAGGAACACCGGCGCCAGCCCCATCACCATGGTGCCGGAAATGGTGGTGGCCTTGAGAATATCGGTCCCGGCAAACATCGGCAGGTTACCGGCAAAGGCAAAGATCACCATCACCACCGCACCGATCCGGATACTGGGCAGCCGCTCCCCGGCCCGCCGGGCCAGCCGGGGCAGATCCACCGCCAGGGACTTGGCCAGTGAGGTAAAGGTGGAGTCCAGTGTGGAGCCGGCGGAAGTCATCATCACGACACTCATAAAGAACAGCGCCGCCAGGCCCAGCGACTGACCAACCGCCGCCGGCGCGTTGCCCATGGCGTCAATGCCATTAAGGCGGGCATGCACACCGACGAGACTGAAGATAAACACCGCCACAAACCCGAGCAGACCGGCGACCACAAAGCTCTTCAGCATGGTCTTTTCCTTGTTCACAAAACCTCTGTCGGTGAGAACCGGATCGTGGAACGGATAGCTGAACATCTGCAGCAATGCCACCAGCAACAGATCCAAGCCGGCATCGAGCCTGAATTCACCGTTGCTCAACAAGGCGCTGCTGTCGTTGGCCGGGATGATCAGGAACAGCACCGCCCCGACAAAAAAGACGAACACGAACGCCTGGATCACATCGGTAAAGATCGACGACCGCAAGCCACCCTTGAGGCTGTATGCGAGAGTAAACACGGTAAACAGCATGGCCGCGGCGTAGTATTCCCATTCCCCCGGCAGGCCGAAGTAACCACCCACTACCGCCGTGTTACTCCAGACCTCGTTGTACAGCCGGATCAGAATCGCCGCTGCGAACGCCAGCGACGCCAGCCGGCCGAACCGCGACGTCAGAAAATCCTGCAGACTCCGGGCCCCGGTCTGGGTCCGGATCAGATAAATGATGTAACCGGCCACCGGAATCGACAGCCAGTAACTGGCGTAAGCCAGGCCACCGGTCACCCCGTACGCCGCCCCCAGGTTTGCCGCGTTGGTCACCGACTTGGCAAAAATCCAGCTGATAAAGATACTGGCGGTCAGTGACCACTGACTGACCGGATTACCCTGATCATCCGCTCCTTTGTAAAAGGAATTCGCGTTCTTACTTTTCGGCGACAGCACATACATCACAATGCCGTAAACCACCAGAAACCCCCAGAACAGGGCACCCTCAAGCGTCGTCATCGTATTAATCCACGTTTCAATTTACGCACAGCACGGCGAACCGCGCGGTCTGTGGGGCGGGGAACTTTATCCGCCAGGAAAAAGGTGTTTGAGCGAAGCGAGTTCTTTTCCCAAGGAGAAAGTTCCCCGCTCCGCAGGCCGCCAACTCCCGGCCGGCAAGCCTGAAAATATCAACCGGGAGCCGAACAGCTCGCCCCGAACCGGTAACACGAAAAGCACCGGTGATGCCGCAACATAATACGCTCATCCATGCTCTCGGCCAGCGACCCACCCAGGTCGTATTGCGGGTCATCATCCACCAGTGTGCAGGCGTAGACCCGAACCCGGTCGCCCTTCTTCACCAGCATCCGGGTGTAAGTACACATGAAGTGCGCCCGCGACTCCCTCGTCGGGTACTTGTCCATGCAGGTCTCGGTAATCTCCGGACTGCCATCTTCCGACCCCGGTGTGCCCAGGTCCGGAAACGCGGTGAACGCCAGGTCTTCCGAAATGCCCCAATCCCGGAAAATCGCCCGGAACGCCGCCTCCACGTCCGACGGAATTTCTTTCGCGTCGGTCTGGCGCGCGATGGACACCTTGAAGCCCTGCTCCAGCAGCCAGCGCGTGCCCTCCAGGGCCTGTTCGAAACTGCCGTCGCCCCGATCCTTGTCGTGCCGTGCCCGATCCGGGAAATCCAGACTGACCCGGAAATGAATCGGGAAGGGGTTGTCCAGCAGCGGCAACACCTGATGCCGACGTTTGAGCAACGGCTCGGTGGCATTAGTCAGCACGAAGCAGGGCCGGTTCTGACTGGCGTAGTCCAGGATATTCACGAAGTCCCGGATCACGAAGGGCTCTCCGCCAGTGAAGGAAAACTGCTCCACGCCCATGTCGATGGCTTCATGGATAAACGGTTTGACATCATTCAACTTCATGCCCGGAATGCGGCCATCACCGGGGTGGGACCCCTCCAGGCAGAAGGGACAGGCCAGGTTGCAGGCCGTGCCCGTGTGAATCCACAGCTCTTTCAGCCTATCCGCATCAATGTAGCCGCGGGGATCGCCCTGACGGGTGTGGGTCCAGCTGTCGAACGCCCGAGGCTCGAGTACCTCCACCGCCGGAATGCGCTTCCGGGCCGGTCGTGTTTCAGTCAGGGGCATACACACTCCTCGATTCTTTGGTGTCTTTGCCACGGCGCCAGCCGTGCAGTTTTTCCAGCAGCGCCAGTACACCCTGGGGGGCGTGGGCACGCTTCCATTCGCCCGCGGCGAACTTGGCCGACTCGTTCCAGGTCGGGTAGGGGTGGATGGTACCCAGAATCTTGTTCAGCCCCAGGCCATGTTTCATGGCCAGGGTGAACTCCGCCAGGATTTCGCCCGCGTGGGTACCCACTACCACAGCGCCCAGGATCTTGTCCTTGCCCGGCGGGGTCAGCACCTTGATAAAGCCCTGGTCCTCGCTTTCCGCAATCGCACGATCGAGATCGTCCAGACCGTAGCGGGTGACTTCATAGTCAATGCCTTGCTCTGTGGCCTCAGCCTCACTCAGCCCCACCCGGGCCACTTCCGGCGAGGTAAAGGTGACCCAGGGCATAACCCGGTAATCAACGTTGAACCGCTTGAACTGGCCAAACAGACCATTCACGGCGGCATACCAGGCCTGATGCGCGGCAGCGTGGGTAAACTGGTAGGGACCAGCCACATCGCCACAGGCGAACACGTTGGGATAGCGCACACTCATGTCCTCATCCACCGGCACGGCGCCATTGGGCAGTGTTTCCACACCGATCCGGTCCAGATGCAGGCCCGTCGTATTGGCCGCACGGCCAACCGCCACCAGCACCTCATCGAAGACAATTCGGACCCGCTCACCTCGGTGTTCGCAGTAAACCACCTTCTCGCCGTTTTCGATGGCAAACTCCCTGGCCGCATGCGCCAGACGCACATCGATGCCGTCCTGTTCGAACCGGTTTCTCACCAATTCGGAGACTTCGGTGTCTTCCTTAGCCAGCAGACGGTCACCCATTTCCACCTGAATCACCTGACTGCCCAGTCGGGCAAAGGCATGGGCCAACTCCGATCCGATCGGACCACCGCCAAGCACCAGCAGGCGCTCTGGCTGGGTTTCCAGGGACCATAGATTATCGGAGTTCAGCGGTTCCATATCGGCCAGCCCCGGAATCGGCGGCATCGCCGGTTTGCCACCCGTAGCCACCACGATACTCCGGGCGGTCAGCCGTTCGGTCCGACCATCATTGTGCTTCACCTCAAGCTCCCAGGGAGATACGAAGCTGGCTTCGCCGGAGATGCAATCAACGCCCAGTTTGCGGTAACGCTCCGGCGAATCATGGGGCTCGACCCTGGCGATGACCCTCTGGACCCTGTCCATGATGGTTTTGAACGAGCCTTTGACCGGCACCGCTTCAAGACCATAGCGATCGGCGTGGCGCAGGGTATCCGCCGCCTTGGCGCTACGGATCAGGGCCTTGGAAGGCACACACCCGGTATTGAGACAGTCGCCGCCCATCTTGTGCTTTTCGATCAGCGCCACCTTGGCCTTGACCGCCGCGGCGATGTAGGCAGACACCAGGCCAGCCGAACCACCACCGATGACCAGCAGGTTGTAATCAAACGATTCCGGTTTTTTCCATCCGGCATACACCCGGCGGCGCCGGATAAAGCCCACCACGAACTTGGCAATCAATGGGAACAAGCCGAGCAGGGCAAAGGACAACAACAGGTCGGCGGACACGATGTCGCCGGTGGATTCGATCTGAGACAACTGGGTCCCGGCATTCACGTAGACAAACGTACCGGGCAACATCGCAACCCAGCTCACCAGGGCATAGGTACGCAGCTTCATGCCAGTCAGGCCCATGGCAATGTTGATCAGAAAGAACGGGAAGACCGGCACCAGCCGCAGAGTCGCCAGATAGAACGCCCCGTCCTTTGCGATGCCCCGATCCATGCGAGCGACCGTGGCCGCGTATTTTTCCCGGAGGGTGTCTCGGGCCAGGAAACGGGCCACGAGAAAGGCGATGGACGCGCCGATCGTCGAAGCGACAGAGACCGCAGCGAGTCCGTAAATGTTGCCAAAGAATGCGCCTCCGGCCAGGGTCATGATGGCAGCGCCGGGCAGCGACAACGCCGTGACGATGATGTAGACCAGCATGTAACCGCCAATGGCCAGCCAGGCATTATTCGCGATCCAGGTGTCCAGGGTCTGCTGGTGGGCTTTCAGGGATTCGAGGGTGAGGTACTCCTGGGCACCGCTGCTCCAGAAGGCAATCACCACCACCAGAATCACCAGTATCATCAGCCACTTTTTCAGGTTCATCACTTTATCCCGTGTTGTTGATTGGATGCGTCACTGACTCGGGACCCTCCCGGTTGTTACAGCAACCAGTCAAAATGTTCAGAATTGATGGCAGTCTTGTGATTGAAGGGTACGTGTTTTTCGCCCTGAAAAGGTCACAAATCGATAACAATCCGGTCAAAAACCTCAAACCTGACCTAAACTTGCGAACATATGGCCGATTGCAAACATGTTCCGGGAACCCCGGCAGCTTTCGACGGACCAATGGCTAAACCCCTCAACTCCAAGAGTACGTACGCGTGAACCAACAAACAGACCTCGATGAAAGCGGACTGGTTGACGCCCTCAAACGCGGCGAGCAGGACGCCTACACCCAGGCCGTATCGACCTACACTCCGGGCATGCTCGCGGTCGCACGCTTTTACCTCGATGCCAGCGGTGCCGAAGAAATTGTTCAGGACTGCTGGGTCACCGTGATTGACGCCATTCAGAAATTCGAGGGACGCGCCGGCCTGAAAACCTGGCTGCACCGCATCGTCGCCAACCGGTGCAAAAACAAACTGCGAACCAGCCACCGGGAAATTCCCACCGACTTTTCCGAACGCCTGGATCCGGAACTGGATAGCCGGTTCAACGCCGCTGGCCGTTGGGCGACGCCGCCCAAGCTGCGCTTTGACGAGTCCGCCGATGCCTTGCTGGAGAATGGGGCGCTCAGTGACTGCCTGGACAAACATCTGGGGCATCTGCCAGAAACCCAGCGCTCCGCCCTGATCCTTTATGAAGCCCACCAGCATAAATCCGAGGACGTCTGTAACATTCTCGACGTCAGCGCCTCTAACCTGCGTGTGATGTTGCACCGTGCACGGCAAAAAATCTTTCTGATGGTGGAAACGTTCCAGGAGACCGGCGAATGCTAATGTGCCGAGAGCTGGCAGGCATTGCCAGTGACTATATTGATGGCGAACTCAATGCAACCAGGAACCTGTCCGTAAAAATGCACCTGATGATGTGCAAACACTGTCGCACGTTTATCGGCAACCTGCGTGCCAGTGCAGAATTGATGCGGGGGCACTCGTCCGCTCGTGTGGAGGAGTCGCTCATTGACCGCATCAATGAGCGGGTATCCGAAGCATTACAGGTCCGCCCGCAGCGACCGGAACAGGACGACTAGGCCCCGCCCTCCATCACCGGCACCGCCAATGAGCGTTGGGGGTTTGGCCGACGCCGCTGCTCGTCGACCAGCACCGATGCCCAGCTTTCCAGATCGACCGGGACACTGCCGGTTATCTCCAGGCTGCGATCCTCCAGAACGTCCTCCATTCGCTGCCCATTACGGTCCGCAACGACCTGATCCCGGTGGCGAAGCAACGCCTCGATCTGGGGCCGGAAGCACCGAACCATCGCCGTTATCCAGCGATTGACCGGCCAGCTCGGGTAGGCATGGTCCATATTGAACGCATCCAGTACGGCGATGACCTGATCCGCCGGCAACCAGCTCTCATCGGTTACCCATCGGTTGACCGCGAACAGCCCGGTGGGGAAACCCCAGGCATCCATGGAAATGGCTACCAGGTGGGCCAGCCGGTCTTTACCGGCTGGCCCAAACACGGGTACCGCGGCCGCCGGTATCGCTGCATCCCGCAGGAACAGGTGGAAATGCCCGTGTTCCGGATGATCGCTCCGGTGCGCATGGTAATAGTATTGCGAGGCCGTGGCAGCATCGAAAACATCGTCCTTCGGGTAGTGATCCAGCTCGTAGAAAGGCCCCTGACCGCGAAGCACCTCCCCGACGATGTTCAGGCCACCCTTTTTCAATACCCGGTAGCATTCGCGGATTTCGGCGACGGCATCCAGGCTGGTGCAAATCTGTGGCTTACTCAGCGTCCTCGGGTCTGGTATGCGCAGCTCGGTCATTGCCATCGCTCCTGGACCTTCAGCATGTATGCCGTCAGTGCCGCCAGCTCCTCGCTGTCCCAGGCCAAGGGGTCGGCCGCCATGGGCTGCACCATGCAGATCTGGACCATTTCATCCATATGCACACTTTCCATGCCGAAGACGTTGCGGGCCATGGCCACGGAGTGCGGATAGGCATCGGCGAAGGTGGCCTTGTAACCGGCACCGTCATTGTGGCAACTGGAACAGGACAAGCCGTTGCTGCTCAGCGAAGTATCGTTGAACAGCTTCTCACCCGTGGTCACCAGCGCGCACGGATTGCCCTCGTACGGCTGGTAGCCAGCCGGTCGGGTCACCCGTTTGGCCGCACAGGGATTGGGCGTGGCGGCGCACTTGCCGGTTGCCGCACAGGGGTTACAGCTTTGGGTCGCGCAGGGGTTGCAGCCTTTCGTGGCACAGGGATTCTTGGCAGCGCAGGGATTCTTCGCTGCGCACGGATTTTTGCCGGTGCATGGGTTCTTGCCGTTACACGGGTTGCATTTGGCTTTGCACTGTTGGCTGGCGCCGCACTTACCCTTGCAGGGCGAACAGGGGCTGCAGGCCGCTGCCGCCCCGCCGGCAACGGCCAGCATCGCGGTCATCAGAACCGCCGACCACCAAGTGGTACGTCGTTGCTCGTGACACACTCGGATGGCTTGTCGAAGTGGATGGATTGTAGTCATGACCTCTCTCCCTGATCACAGAGTTGGTGAGGGAACCCTTCGGTCCGCAACCGCCCTATCAGGCGGACACCCAAGAGACACATGACTTCTGCAACTATTACAGCAATTACTGAAATTAATTGCTTTCAAAAATCAGCGTATCGGGATGGAAGGTGTACCAGGCGAACCAGAACGCCCGGGTCGCAGGCAGGAGGGCGCCATCTTCATCCCGCAGCTCTGCGGAGGGCGCGTCCGGATCGTAGTGGACAGTCACAGGCTTGCCACCCACCCGGTCCTCGAGCACTCCCTGGTGCTTGGCCAACTCCGGAAACGGCCAGACCTTCGCTTCGCCGTTGTGACTCCAGCCCAACACCCAGGTCTTGGGATGGAACTTGCGACTGGTCCGGGTGACCGGGAAGTACAGTCGCTCCGACTGGCCATAATTGCCGTAGGGGGACTGGCGGTAATCCCGGTGATACCCCGTATCGGTCGACAACACCAGAGCCCAGTCGCCGACCCGGTCACGCCATTTTCGCCAGAGCTCGTGGCGTACCGGTACCCGCTCCAACGACTTGCCAGCCAGGGGGCCAGAGACCGCCCGCCCCTCGATCTGCGACCAGAGCGACTCGGTTTGGTGGTCGTACATCAGCAAATCGCTGTTGTAGAGCAGTCCGGAAACGCCGAAAGTCAGTTCCCGACCGTCGACAACCGGATCAAATCCGATACCGGTGCCGCACAGGGGGCAGAAGCTGATCAGCAGCGACCGATCAGCCAGGCGGACATTGACGATTTCGTGCCAGTTCAGAATACCGATCGGGAAGGCCCGACTTTCACCGTCACCGTCCCAAGTCAGCATCAGATCGCCCGCTTGCCAAGGCTGGGTGCCGTCGGGGCGTTCGAACCTGGGCTCCCGGATCGCCGGAATTCCGTCCCGGGGCGGTCCGCCCCGCAGGATCTGCTCAGGTGGAATCAATGCGGACTCCAGGTCAAAACCGTTCTTTTTCTGGGCCAGGCTCGCCACTGGAACCAGCAACAGACACAGACCAAACCACCAACTGAGCCGACGATTCCACACCCTTCCGAGGTTGTAGCTGGATGTGTCCATGGCCCGCACCTGATAATCCCGATGGTCGTCTCTGCGTGGCAAACGCAGACCCAATCAGTAGACACTGCTGAGACTCAGTTGTTACGCCCGGCTTGGGCCTGGGTGACTCTGACAGTCTGTCCGCTAAAGTATAGGGAAGTCGTGATTTCTGCCGCGCTTCCTGTCACTCCCTGTTCAGCGCACGGGGCGTCACGCCTCAAGGAAAGCCCGTATCGGATGATTGGACAAGGCTTGTTAGACTGTCGCCAAATTTGATCAGATTTTTCAGAGCCATATGCCAGTGTGTTCGCCGAAGACGAGGACACGGCATCCATCGGAAAAGGAACTGTCTATGAAAACCCTGTTAGCAACCACACTGTTAGTACTGTCTCTGGTCGCGGCTCCGCTTCAGGCCCAGGAAGACACCATCCGGGTCGGCATGTCCGGCCAGTATTTCCCGTTCACCTTCGTGGAACAGGATACCCTCAAAGGGTTTGAAGTCGATGTCATGAATGCCGTAGCCAAAGAGATGGGCCGCGAGGTCGAGTACCAGACCGCGGCGTTCTCCGGTCTGTTCGGCATGCTCGGTGCCGGCCGCATCGATACCGTCGCCAATCAGATTACCATCACCGAGGAGCGCCAGAAGGCGTACACCTTCAGCGAGCCGTACGTCTACGATGGCGCTCAGGTGGTCATCAAGCAGGGTAACGAAGACATCAACGGTGTCGAGGACCTGAAGGGCAAAACGGTAGCCGTCAACCTGGGCTCCAATTTCGAGGCGCTACTGCGCAACCTCCCCTACGCCGATGAAATCGACATCAAGACCTACGACAGCAACATTGAACGGGACACCGCCCTCGGCCGGGTCGACGCCTTCGTCATGGACCGGGTCAGTGCCAGTCAGATCATCAAGGAGAAACCGCTGCCGCTGGAGCTGGCGGGACCGACCTTCTCCCAGATCACCAACGCCTACCCGTTCAAGGACACCGAAGAAGGCCGCGCCCTGCGGGATGAAGTCAATGCGGCCCTGAGTGCGCTGCGCGACAAGGGCACCTTGCGGGAAATCTCCGAGGAATGGTTCGGCACCGACATCACCGCGCCGTAACAAGACAGGAACCGGGTTATGGGCGCACTTGACGTCGACTACATGCTGGGGCTGGTCCCCGTCTTACTGGGGTACCTGCCCCTGACCCTGCAGCTGGCGTCTCTGGGCATGGTCCTGGCGCTGATCCTGGCGTGCCTGTTCGCAGTCATCCGGGTGCTGCGGATTCCGGTGTTGAACCAGTTCACCATCGTCTTCATTTCGTTCTTCCGGGGCACACCGCTGCTGGTCCAGCTGTTCCTGTTCTATTACGGGCTGCCCCAGCTGTTCAGCGCGCTGACCGTGATCGACGGCATCACCGCCACCATCATGGGCCTGACCATGCATTTCTCCGCCTACATGGCCGAATCCATCCGGGCCGCCATTGTCGGCGTGGATCGCAGCCAGACCGAGGCCGCGCTATCCATCGGCATGACCAACGGCCAGCTGATGCGCCGGATCATCCTGCCCCAGGCCACCCGGGTCGCCCTGCCTACCCTGATGAACTACTTCATCGACATGATCAAGGCAACCTCGCTGGCCTTCACCCTGGGCGTCACCGAACTGATGGGCGCCACCCAGAAAGAAGCCTCTGGCAGCTTTCTGTATTTCGAAGCGTTCATCGTCGCGGCGGTGATGTACTGGATCGTGGTCGAAATGCTCTCGTGGTTGCAAAGCAATCTGGAATCCCGACTTAACAAGGCCTACAGCCGATGATTGAACTCAAGGGTCTGCGCAAGCAGTTTGGCGAGGCCGTGGTGCTCGACGGCATCAACCTGACCATCGAGAAAGGCGAAATCGTGGTGATCATCGGACCGTCCGGTACCGGCAAATCCACCTTGCTACGCTGCGTGAATTTTCTTGAACAGCCGACCGCCGGGGAAATCACCGTCGGCGATCTGACCGTGGATGTGAACCGGGCCAAAAAAGCCGATATCCTGGAATTGCGCCGGCAGACCGCCTTCGTGTTCCAGAACTACGCGCTGTTTGCCAACAAGACGGCACTGGAGAACATTGCCGAACGGCTTCTGGTGGTGGATCGCTGGCCCAAGGCCAAGGCCCATGAGCGGGCCCGGGAAATCCTCCGGCGCATCGGCCTGGAAGACAAGGCCGACGCCTACCCGGCCTCCATGTCCGGTGGCCAACAGCAACGGGTAGGCATCGGCCGGGCCATGGCCGCCGGTGCCGAGGTAATCCTGTTTGACGAACCCACGTCCTCACTCGATCCGGAGTGGGTCGACGAGGTGCTGTCACTGATGAAACAGCTGGCCAAAGAGCGCCAGACCATGCTGCTGGTGACTCACGAAATGTCCTTCGCCCGCGATGTCGCGGACCGGGTCATTTTCATTGATGGCGGCCGGATCGTGGAACAGGGCCCACCGAGCGAGATCTTCTACCACCCGAAGGACCCCCGCACCCGGGATTTCCTGCAAAAAATCCTGGCCACCCATCAGGCCTGAAGTGGCGGGGCTACCAGGTCTCGCCGAAGGGCCGGAGATCCAGCTCGAAGGTCCAGGCCGACGGATCCTGCTGGGTCAGCATCCAGACCGCATCGGCCACCGCCGCCGGCTGGACAAAGAAGTCGTCCGGCTTGTCGCCCAGGGCCTTTCGGGTGCGCGGCAAGTCCACCACCCCATCGATTATGACGTTGGCTACGTGGATCTTTTCAGGCCCGAGCTGGCGCGCCAGCGACTGCGCAAGACTGCGCTGGGCCGCCTTGGCGGAGGCGAAGGGTGCGGTGTTAGCCCGGCCCCGCAGGGCGGCCGAAGCGCTGGTGACGACAATGCTCGAGCGGTCGTGCTGCCGCAACTGGGGCAAGGCGGCCTGGGTGGCCACCACCAGCCCTTTGACGTTCAGCCGCCAGTTCGCCTCGAAATCCTCCGGGCTGGCGTCCTCGGCACTCTTGAAAACGCCGCCACCGGCGTTATAGAGCAGCACGGAGACCAGGCCGAGTTGCTTCTCGATCGCCTGAAATGTCTCACCCACCTTGTCGGTATCGGTGGCGTCACAGGGGAAGGCGTGACTATTGGCGATGCTCTGCTCCAGGGATTCCAGGTAGTCCCGGCTACGCGCCAGCATCGCCACCCGATAGCCCTCTTCACTGAAACGCCGCACCAGGGCCTCGCCATTGCCCTCGCCCACACCCATCACTACACACACCTTGTCCATGACCCTTCCCCCTATTGATCGCCCGGCACCACCTACTGACAAGCGTAGACCAGCAGGGCCGAAACGGGGTCACACAGCCTGGTTCGGTGAACCATTTACCGGATAGGGAACCGCGCGTCAGGCGCTGAGGTGCAGCCAACGCGCAATGCGGGACCGGGGGCTGCGACTCAGATACCAGGGCAGGGCACTCATGACCACCAAGATCAGGGCAGCGGCTGCGACGGTCAGCAACGGATTGAGCTCAAAGCTGTGGCCCAGCCCGGCAAAAACAAAGGTCATCGGCAACATTCCGATGACCGAGGCCAGGGCGAAGCGCCAGGCCCGAATCGCCGTGACACCCGCCGCGTAGCTGACCAGGGCAAAGGAGAACACGGGAATCAAGCGGGTGAGCAGCACCGCCACAAACAGGAAGCGCTGAGACCCGTTTACCGAGAACACCGGATTGTCCTCAAGCTTGCGCTGGACCACTTCACGGCCCAGTACCCGGGCCAGGTAGAACGCGATCATGGCGCCGGCCAATGCGCCTGCGACCGCAATGGCGGTGCCGGTGATCATGCCAAAGGCGAGCCCCGAAGCCGCACTGATGGGCAGGGTGGGAATGGGTCCGACAACCACCGCCAGAATCATCATCAGCATCAGGAACACCGGGCCCAACATTCCCTGCTCGGTGAGCCAGGCCGAGATCGCTGTGGGCGCCAGACTGGCGGGCATTCCCAGTTGCCGTAGCACCAGCCAGATTGCCGCCATCAGCAACGCGACAACGGCCAGAAAAGAGAGACGGAAAACCCAGTGTGATCGATCCATCCGGGCATTTTACCCGTTGGGCGTCAACTCGCCAGGTTATTTACCTGTTCCACAAAGCCGGCCGGTACAGGATCCAGCGTGGGCCGGGCATCCCCGGTCACATCCGGGTGTGGCGCATCCGGCTCGAAGGCGAGGACCGACGGCGCCTCAGACCAATGCAGCAACTCCAGTCGCCCGGATGCCTGCTCGACCAACGCGGTGCAGTGCTCCACCCAGTCGCCGTCGTTGCAGTACAGGCCTTCCTCGCTTCGCAAGAAGCCCGCCGAGTGGATGTGCCCGCAGATAAAGCCATCGTAGTGGCCTTTTTCCGCCACGGTCAGCGCCGCCAGCTCGAATCGGCGAATGAAGGTGCGCGCCTTACCGATACGACTTTTCACCCAGGCAGCCAGTGACCAATAGGGCTTGCCCCGGAGCCGGCGCCAGGCATTGAACCAGCGATTGAAGCGCAGCAGCAATCCATGGGCACGGTCCCCCACCAGCAGCATCAGGGGGCTGCAACGCACCACCTGGTCAAACTGGTCGCCGTGGCAGACCATGAATCGGCGGCCATCCGCCGTGCTGTGCACAACCTTGGTCTTGAGTTCGATTCCGGCCACGGTCTGGCCACAGAACTTGCGGAAGAACTCATCGTGATTGCCGGGGATGTAGACAACCCGGGTGTCGCCGGCGGCAATGTCCATCAGCCGCTGGACGATGGCGTGGTGCTCGGTCGGGAGGTGCACCCGTTTCTGCATGGCAATCAGGTCGATGATATCGCCAACCAGGTAGAGGGTTTCACAGCGCACACTGTCGAGGAAGTCGAGCAGGTACGTAGCCTGACAGTCGGCGGTGCCGAGGTGTACGTCGGAAATGAAAACGCTCCGGTAGTATCGCATGGTGTCTCCTGCCCTCGGTCTGCCCGGATAACCGAACGATCCCAGACACGAATGACAGCAAGGTGACAGCCCTGCGACATTTCCATGACCGGATGGAACGGCTATCGGTCAAGGAGAGGATAAGCGGGAACCTGCCTGCGCGGGTTCCCGCAATACCCCGGAGGGCAGGGTCGGAGGCGAACCTCAGCGAAGCGCCGGGTTCAGGGTATAGGTCCCGGTCACCCGGGCACTGGCCAGAACGTGACCGGCCATGGCTTCGCGCACGTCATTGCCATCAAACTCGCCACTCAGACCCAGGCTCTCCACGTCGAGCGCGTGCACCTCGTAATGGTAGTGATGAATGATTTCATCGTTCCAGGGCGGACAGGGGCCGTCATAACCTGCATAAGTGCCGGCCATATCCGGGTTACCAGCCAGGAACTGGGTATAGTTGTTCACCCCACGGATGCCGATGGGGCCCGGCCCCGGATCCTTGCCCTTGGGGATAACGCCATCGCTGTCCTCGCCCTCGGGGATACGGCTGATATTGGCCGGCACATCCACCAGCAACCAGTGGAAGAAATCCACCCGGGGCAAGTCTTTCGCCACGGTCTTGCCTTCCTGGTTTACATCGTCCGCGACACTTGGCACATCCGGATCGAACATCATGACCACGAAGCTTTTGGTGCCTTCCGGCGCCCCCTCCCAAACGGTTTCGGGGTTCCGATTCGGGCCGAAACTCATATGATCTTCTTCGCTGTAGACGCCAAACGCGAACTTTTCCGGTACCGGCTGACCTTCTTCGATGCCTTGAACCTCTAGTTTCACGGCGTTGCCTCCTGTTGATCGTTGGCTTATATCTCAGTCAAGGTGTCTGGAACAGACCCGATCTGTGATACAAGGGTTTTAGCAAGGGTGTTGCCGGTCTGTCCAGATTATCAGACGGCGGTGTTTCTTACGCCCGGCGACTCGAACAAGCTCACTCACCACCACAGGAACCACCATGAGCGACCAGAACTCCAGCCAGCCACAGCCGCCAGAAAACCAGATGGATGAAGACGCCATTGCCTTTGCCCAGGGCCTGTTCGAACTGGCCCGTAACGGCGCCGCAGGCCTGCTTGTGCCCCTGCTGGACGCTGGCGTGCCAGTGGATATCCGCACCAGCAACGGGGAAACCCTGCTGATGCTCGCCGCCGCCGGCAATCACGCTGACACCGTGCAACTGCTGCTGGAGAAAGGCGCCAATCCCGAGGCCACCGATGCCGAGGGCACGACCGCGCTCGGCCACGCCCGGGCGGCCGGAGCCCAGGACGCGATCGCCAAACTGAGTCAGTGACCGGCCGATGCTCAACAAGGGAGAAATCATTCACCATGTCCGGGATACCCTCGGCAGCATTCTGGTGATCGACTACCGCAAGCATCGGGTCCTGACCTTCAACTCCGTTTTTGAGCAGAGCAAAATTGACCGCCGCCGGCCCTACCTGCCGGTGCACGAGTACAACCGTGCGATGATGCTGCCGGCGGCGTTCGCCTCACCCCGGCATGTGACCATTCTAGGCCTTGGCGGCGGAGTCATGGCGCACGCCTTCCACCATCTCTATCCGGACTGCCACATCCACGCCGTGGAACTGCGCCAGGCCGTCCTGGATGTCTCCCGGGAATTCTTCGAGCTGCCCCGGAGTGACCGGCTTACCGTCTCCATCGGCGATGCCCGCAATGCCCTTGAGCAGCTGCCGGACGCCAGCACCGACATGATCCTGGCCGACCTCTACAATGCCGACCGCATGAGCCCGGCCCAGGCCCAGCGAATGTTCATCAATCACTGCGCTCGTGTGCTCACCCCGGCAGGCTGGCTGGCCCTGAACTACCACCGGACCCCGGACCCCGAGGGCCCGTATTTTCGGGAGCTCCGCAAACGGTTTCCGGTGCTGCTGATGTTCCGCAGCAAAACCAACAACACGGTTATCTACGCGAGCAAGAAGCCCTTCGAAGCCCTGCATGAGCGGGACCCGGCCCTGCTGGCGCTGGAAAAGCGGCTACCCATCGACTGGCGCAAATTAATGGCCAAGGTGAGCCGGCTCTGAACGTCGCGCCCTTGATCAATGGTCAGGATGATCCATAGTAATAACTAGGTATTCTTGCCATTGGAGGGGACAGGTCATGACCGATGAAGACTACAAGAAACTCCACCCGATACTGAACGAGGTCACTCAGACCTACGTGAGCCTTTATACCAACAGGCCCAATGAAAAGAATCGGGAACAGCTGATCAAGCTCGAAGCCCTGTTGCACGAGAAACTGGAACAGCTGAAAAAAGCACGGGACGAGAAAGAATAACCCAGCCAGACACCTGGACCATCCCCGCAGAAACGGCTTTCACGGCACCGCTTTGGCAGCCCTGCGTTCAAAGTAATCCCGGGTCAGCCGGACCACCAGGGGGGAGAGCAGAAGAAGCGCGATCAGATTGGGCACAGCCATCAGGCCGTTGGCGATGTCGCACAGTCCCCAGATCAGCTCGAGATCCATCACTGCGCCCAACGGCAACAGCAGGCAGAAGAGTTTTCGGTAGTGCTTGATCTGTCGGTTGCCGAACAGGTAGCCGGTGCCCCGGTCGCCGTAGTAACTCCAGCCCACGACGCTGGAGAACGAGAAGAACAGCAGTGACAGGGTAACCGCCAGCTTACCCAGGTCCGGCACGGCGGCATTGAACGCCATGGTGGTCAGCTCCGAGCCGCTTACCCCGGTGGTCCAGACCCCAGTGGTGATGATCACCAGCGCGGTGATGGTGCAGACCACCAGGGTATCGAATAGCGGGCCATTCATCGCCACCAGGCCGGCTCGCACCGGTTCATCGGACCGGGCTGCCGCCATCGCGATCGGCGTGGTTCCAAGGCCTGCCTCGTTGCTGAATACCCCCCGGGCGACGCCGAACTGGATGGTGGTCATGACCGCCGCGCCGGCAAAGCCGCCGGTCGCCGCGGTACCGGTAAAGGCGTCGGAAACAATCCGGACCAGCGCCGCCGGAACCGCGTCCGCGTTCAGCCCAAGCACCACCAGCGCGCTGCCGACATAGATCACGAACATCAGCGGCACCAGCCGGGACACCACTCTGCCGATCCGGCGGATGCCACCGACAATCACCAGCCAGATCAATGCGCCATAGAGGATGCCGATGCCGAGTTTCACCCCGAAAACCGTACGCTCGAGGGGCTCATAGGCGAGGATGTCGCGTAACGAAAACTCCAGGGTATCGGCCACCGAGTTCGCCTCCACCATGTTGCCTGTGCCAAAGGCGGCTATGATGGCGCAGAGGGCGAAGAACTGGGCCAGGGGCTTCCATTTTGGCCCGAGGCCACGCTCGATGTAGTACATGGGGCCGCCGGCGTAGCCCGTCTCGGGATCGAAAACCCGGAACCGGAGCGCGAGGGTGGTACTGGCGAAAACCGTTGCCATGCCGACAATGGCGGTGACCCACATCCAGAAAATGGCACCAGGCCCGCCCAGGGCAATGGCGGTCGCCACGCCGGCAATATTGCCGTTTCCAATGGCCGCCGACAGGGCCACGGTGAGAGCGCTGAAATGGCTGAGTTCACCAGTGCGCGAACTTTCCGCATCCCGGCCACTCACGATGCGAAGGGACAGGCCGAGGCGGAGCAGCTGGATAAAACGCAGTCGAACGCTCAGAAACAGCCCGGTCCCGACCAGCAACACGATCGTCAGTGGCCCCCAGATTACTTCTCCGACGCCCTCCACCAGTCCCTGCATGCCAGATCATCCCTTTTGGCGGTATACCGGGCTCTCCTCAGGCCCACTTCTCGTGGGGTGGCCGATAGGTCCGGAACCCCTCCAGCAGTTGCGCGGGCGTATCGGTCACCACCAGCATATCGATGTACTCCTGTTTCAGGAATCCCGCCGTTTTCATGGCCTCGACCATCGCCAGCAGCGGGTCGTAGAAACCGTCAATGTTGTATAGCGCGCAGGGTTTCTGGTGGAACCCGAGCTGGCCCCAGGTCCAGGCCTCGAAAATTTCCTCCAGGGTCCCGATGCCGCCGGGCAGGGCAACGAAGCCATCGGCCAGCTCGGCCATCTTCGACTTGCGCTCATGCATGTCCCTGACCACAAACAGCTCGGTCAGGCCGGCATGCGCCAGCTCCCGGTCCCGAAGGTGCTCCGGGATCACGCCATAAACCTGGCCACCACTCTCCAGTACCGCATCGGCAACAATGCCCATCAGCCCCACGTGACCGCCCCCAAACACCAGATCCACGCCATTGGCGCCAAGGAATTCACCCAGCTCCCTGACCTTGCGGGCGTACTGGGGGTCAGTTCCCGATCGGGAACCGCAATAGACAGCAACTTTCATGCATTCCTCACTCGTTGGTCCGGCACCAGAATCTCATTCAACCTCCTCACAAAGTAGCAGAGAGCTGGCTCCGAGGTCGCATTGAGCCGGCTCACAAAAGCTCTAGCATGAAGTGTCAAACAACAAGAAACCGCGGGAGTCTGTCATGGCAGGGCGCATCGCGTTCCTACTGGCCTGTCTGTTCTTGCTGCCCACCGCCCACGCGGAACTGTCGGAAAGCAAGCGGGTGATGATCCAGGAGCTGTTTCCGAAAGCGACAGTGATCGACGAGAAGCTGTCGGGCTTTCCCGTGTACCCGGTGTATCAGCTCCAGGAGCTACTCGGCTATGCTTACGAGTCAGCGGACCTGAGTCGATTGCAGGGCTTTGCGGGCAAGCCCATCCAGATGCTGATCGGACTGGATACCCGCGGGCGTTTTACCGGGGTCCGGGTACTGGAGCACCATGAACCGGT
The DNA here is from genome assembly GCF_019392195.1 of Marinobacter sp. F4206. Taxonomy (NCBI): domain Bacteria; kingdom Pseudomonadati; phylum Pseudomonadota; class Gammaproteobacteria; order Pseudomonadales; family Marinobacteraceae; genus Marinobacter; species Marinobacter liaoningensis. The sequence goes on along the minus strand of NZ_JAHXKI010000002.1, from coordinate 1,860,133 downwards.
GTTCCTGCATGGCCTGGGCGAACAGCCCCTGTTCGACTTCGTCGATCAGTACGTCGGCCGCTCTCTGCGCGAACAGATCCTCGTCGACACCTCCAACTCCAAGCGTACCGGCAAGGATCCGGAAGGCAACGTGGTGCATTTCGACGGCGTCAGCAAGGCCACGGTGTCAGTTTTGATCATCAACGACACCGTGCTGTCATCCGCCCTGAAAGTTGCCCGAGCAAAACTCGAGGGTTTCAGCCAGGCCACCCCCACCCGGGCCCGACCGGATTTCTTCGAGCCACTGTCCTGGCAGCAACTGGTTGATCGCGGGTACCTCGGCCATTGGCAGCTGACACCGGAGAAGCTGGAACAGGTCCTTGGCCGGCCTCTTTCCGATTACCCGGACGCCCCGGAGCCCTTGCCCGGCAAGCCGTTCATCGAGCTGTTCTACGGCTACGTGAATTCGCCGATGGTGGGGCGCAACCTGCTGGGCCCGGAGGGCTATGCGCAGCTGCTGGAGAAGGCCGGGGATAACGCCAGGATTCTGGCGGTAATGTCCCGAGGCCCCTTTGGCCACCTGTCGGAAGACTTTGTGCCCGCCAGCGCCCCCGACCGGCTGGGCATGATCCAGAACAACCTGGCACTGGAACTGCGCGACCTGAACATGTTCGGCGGCAGCATCCGGCTACAAGCCGATTCGATACCGGACTTTGCCCAACAAACCCTGTTCCGGGTCGGCGGCAACGCCGGCTTCAATCCGGGCGCCGACGCGACCCTCCGGCTCAACGTGGAACTGGCGCGCAATCATCTGATGGTCGACCGGGCGGCCCTGGATGTGCCGGTGGCCTTCCCCGACGAACTGTTTGAAACGGTCGCGGTGGCGCCACTGCCGGAACAGACCCGGCCCCCGGTCTGGATTGGCCTCTGGAAAGAACGCTGGTGGCAGATTTCGTTGCTGATCAGCGGGCTTGTTGCGCTGACGGTGTTCTTCGCAAAACAGCGGCTCCTGAGCCGGCATCCGGCCCTGGTGCGGCGCTTCCGCTGGGGCTTCCTGTTCTTCACCCTGTTCTTCATCGGTTTCTATGCCCAGGGCCAGCTCTCGGTGGTCAACATCTACACTCTGTTGCTGGCAGTCCGGGATGGCTTTTCGCTGGATGTGTTCCTGCTTGATCCCATCCTGTTCATCCTCTGGACGTACACCTTTATCACCCTGTTCATCTGGGGTCGGGGTCTGTTTTGCGGCTGGCTGTGTCCATTCGGAGCACTGCAGGAGGTGGCGGCGTGGCTCGGCGAGAAACTGAAATTCCCCCAGATCAAGGTACCGGAACGGTGGCACCGTTGGCTGATCCTGCTCAAGTACCCGATTCTGCTCGGGCTGGTGGGCACGGCGTTCTACTCGTTGACGCTGGCCGAGCAACTGGCGGAAGTGGAACCGTTCAAAACCAGTATCACGCTGCTATTCGTCCGGTACTGGCCGTTTGTCGTCTACGCGGTGGGGTTGCTGGTGGCGGGGATGTTCATCCACAAATTCTACTGCCGCTATCTGTGCCCGCTGGGCGCCGGGCTGGCCGTACTCGGCCGGCTTCGGCTGTTCAGCTGGCTGGACCGCGTAGAGCTTTGCGGCAACCCCTGCCAACACTGCAAAAATGAGTGTGGTATCAACGCCATCCGCAAGGACGGCCGGGTGGATTACGACGAGTGCATCCAGTGTCTGGAATGCGTGGTCATTCTGAACGCGGAAGACCAGTGTATCGACAAGCGCCTCCTCAACCGGAAGCGGGAAAGACAGGCCAATATTCTGGCGACGGATGCGGGCTGATCCCGCACCCGTCGCCATCGGGCTCGCTTACTTGGCCTTCTGCCAGGCGAACTTCTGGAAAGGTTCGTCCACCGGCGTCTCGGCAATGTGGTTAATGTAATTGCTCATCACCTTCTGCGACAGCACCAGAATCACCTCAAGTACGTGCCGGTGCTCGTAGCCCGCCTGGTAAAAGGCATTCAGGTCCTCGGAATTGACGTTGCCCCGCTTGCGGGTGACCGCCAGCGTGAAGGTTCTCAGGGCCTCCAGTTTTTCATTGGGCAGGGGCGTCTCGTCCCGCAGCGCGTCGATAATCACGTCCGACACCTTCATGCTCTTGGCGATGCCGGTGTGCGCCGGAACGCAGTAATGGCAGGCATGCTCAACGTTGATGGTCTGCCAGACCACGGTGGTTTCATCGTTATCAAAACTGCTGTCCAGCACCAGTTGATGCAGTTTCTGGTAGCCGTCGAGCACCGTCGGTGCCTCGGCCATCACGGCGTGCAGGCCCGGGATCATGCCGAAGCCCTTCAGGGAGTTCTCCAGCAGAGGCTTGGCTTGTTCCGGAGCAGAATCGGTGTCGTGCAGTTTAAAATCGGTCATAACAACCTCCTATTTGAGTGATCGTTCAACAACACCGGCAGACTAACTGTTATTGAGCGATCACTCAAGTTATAATTGAACAGTCACTCAACATTGCAATCTCTGACAGATCACCGACATGGCCAGACACGCCCGATACGACCGAAAAACGGCTTTGCAGAAAGCCATCGCCCTGTTCTGGGAACGGGGCTACCACGGCAGCTCCATGAAGCAGATTGAACAGGCTCTGGATATGCGCCCGGGTAGCATCTATGCGACCTTTGGCAGCAAGGACGGGTTGTTTTCCGAGGCACTGGCTGCCTATGCGGACCAGGGCAGCCGGGAACTGTACGGGTTTCTTCAGCGCTATCCCTCGATTGTGGACGGCCTGCAGGCCTATCTACGCGCCATTGCCCGGGCCAGCAGCACAGCCCAGCCGTCGCGTGCGTGCATGATCGTCAAAACTCTGCTGGAGTCCAGCAACACCCACCCGGCACTGGCCGAACAGGCCAACCACATCCTGGCGTCCATCCAGCGGGCAATCTGTGACGCGCTTGAGCAGGCCAAAGCCCAGGGGGAGCTGGTCGAGGCCACAGATTGCCAGCGGCTGGCGCGGCTGCTGCAGGCCCAGATAGTGGCGCTTCGGTCGATGGCCGAGCGCGACCTGGCGCCGGATGAGCTATCCGATCTGGGCGATGATGTGGCAGGCATTCTCGACGCCTACCGGACCCGGCACTGAGGCTACTATAGGCAGCCATTGCACTTCCGTAGAATTGTGCCCGCGGTGCTCATCGCGCTACTATAATTCCTTCAGTATTAGCACCCTACCTTTCGTCATGCCCAGTGACGACAGCCAAGCGCTTTGACCCGAAGAGTGCTTGGCTCTCTTCACTTTAAGGGCTGACTGTTATGGATAACCTTCATCATATTGTGGTGGTTGGCGGTGGCGCCGGCGGACTTGAGCTGGTCACCAGTCTCGGCGACAAACTGGGTAGAAAGGGCAAGGCACGGATCACGCTGCTGGACGCCGGCCTGACCCATGTCTGGAAACCACTGCTGCACGAGGTGGCGTCTGGCTCACTGGATGCCAATGCCAACGAAATCAACTACCGGGCCCATGCCCGCAAGCACCATTACGAGTTTCAGCTGGGCCGGATGAGCGGCCTGGATCGCTCCTCCAAGCAGTTGGTGGTTGCGCCTTTCCTCGACGAGGACGGCCGGGAAGTGGTGCCCGAGCGCCGCATCCAGTACGACACCCTGGTGATTGCTGTGGGCAGCACGGCCAACGACTTCGGCACGCCCGGGGCACAGGAGCACTGCCTGTTCCTGGACAGCCTGAAGCAGGCTCGCCGCTTCCACAACCTGATGCTCAATGCCTTCCTGCGGAAGAACCATGAGGCACGACAGGGCCAGGAACACACCCTGAACATCAGCATTATCGGAGCCGGGGCCACGGGCGTGGAGCTGGCCGCCGAACTGCGCCTGGCGTCCCGTGAATTGCCGGTCTATGGCATGAATCACCTGAAGGACTCGGATGTGTCAATAACGGTGATTGAGGCGGCGGACCGTATCCTGCCTGCGCTGCCCTCCCGGCTCTCCGCTGCTGCCAGTCGGGAACTGGAAAACCAGCATATCAAGGTGCTCACCGGCCAGCCGGTGAGCGAAGTCCGCAACGGCGCAATCGTCATGAAAGACGGCACTGAGCTGCCGTCGGAAATGACCATCTGGGCCGCCGGTATCAAGGCTCCGGCGTTCCTGGCCGAACTCGGGCTGGAAGCCAACAAGGGGAACCAGTTGGTGGTCAACCAGACACTGCAGACCACCCAGGACGACGATATCTACGCCTTCGGCGACTGCGCCGCCTGCCCCCAGCCGGGCTCAGACCGGCCCGTGCCGCCACGGGCCCAGGCGGCGCATCAACAGGCAGACGCGTTGTTCAAGACCCTGTGTAGCCGCATCAAGGGCGGCGAGGCCGTCCCCTTCGTCTACAACGATCACGGCTCCCTGATCAATTTCAGCCGCTACACCACCGTCGGTAACCTGATGGGCAACCTGTCGGGCCGGAGCATGTACATCGAGGGCAAAGTCGCGAGACTGTTCTACGTGTCCCTGTACCGCATGCATCAGGTCGCCCTTCACGGCTTCGTACGAACCGGCATTATCTGGCTGATGGACAAAATCAGCCGTGCGATGCACCCGCGTCTCAAACTACACTAGGAGGGAACCGGGAGCTGTGCCCGGAAAGCACTGGAGCGGGTGAAGGGAATCGAACCCTCGTATGCAGCTTGGGAAGCTGCCGTTCTACCATTGAACTACACCCGCATTGGCGGTGGACGCGAAAGCAATATAAGCGGTCAGCGCGCTTAAGGGCAAGCCTTCTGTCTGGAGCAATAATGGATCCCATCCTCACCCTGCTTGGAGCCCTGATGCTGGTGATCAGCATCCTGCTCAGCCCCTTGTCGAGCCGGGTGGGCATGCCGGTACTGCTGATTTTCCTGGTGGTCGGCATGATGATGGGTGAGGACGGGCCCGGCGGCATTGAGTTCGACAATTTTGAACTGGCCTTCCTCATCGCCAACCTGGCCCTTGGCGTCATCCTGCTGGATGGCGGCATGCGTACCCGGGCCGAAACGTTCCGGGTCGGGCTGCGACCGGCCCTGGTGCTGGCCACCCTGGGGGTGTTCATGACCGCCGCGGGAGCTGCCGTGGTTGCCCGCTGGGTCTTTGACCTGGAATGGCTGACGGCCCTGCTGGTCGGCGCGATCATCTCCTCCACCGACGCCGCCGCGGTGTTTTCCCTGCTTCAGGGCCGGGGCCTGCACCTGAACGAGCGGGTCAGTGCCACCCTGGAGATTGAATCCGGCAGCAACGATCCGATGGCGATCTTTCTGACCCTGATGCTGGTCACCCTGATCGACAGCGGCGGCGCGGACGGCATCGGGGCAGCCCTGCTGATGCTGATCAAACAATTCGGAATCGGCGGACTGGCCGGTGTGCTGGGCGGCTACGCCGTGGTCGAACTGGCCAACCGGATACGGCTCACGCCCTCGCTTTACCCCCTGCTGGTGGCCGCCGCCGGGATTTCCGTGTTTGCGGCCACCAATGCCTTGGGCGGCAGCGGGTTTCTGGCGATTTACCTGACCGGGGTGGTCATAGGCAACCGGCACGTCCGGATGATGCCGATGATCCTGCAGGTCCACGATGGCCTCGCCTGGCTGGCCCAACTGTGCCTGTTCCTGATGCTCGGCCTGCTGGTAACCCCCTCCGACCTGTTGCCTCTGCTGGGCAGTGGTCTGATCCTGGCACTGGCGCTGATCTTCGTTATCCGGCCACTGACCGTCGTGCTCACCCTCTGGCCCTTCGCCTTCAACCGGCGGGAACTGGGATTCATCAGCTGGGTCGGTTTGCGCGGCGCGGTACCGATTGTGCTCGCCCTGTTCCCGATCATGGCCAACCTGCCGCAAGCCCAGCTGGTCTTTCATGCCGCCTTCTTCATCGTGCTGGTATCACTGCTGGTGCAGGGCACCACTATGGCACCTCTGGCCCGCAAGCTCCGGCTGGAGGTGCCGGCAGGCGAAGATCCCTATCGCCGACTGCCCCTGGACGCCCCCGGTGCCGGCGACCATGAACTCATGCTGTTCCCGCTGCGGGGCGAAACCTGGGAAACCCCGCGCCGGCTGAGTCAGCTCCGGTTTCCGGAAAATACCGCGGTGGCCGGGGTGTTCCGAAACCGGGTATGCCTGCAACCGAAAGGCGACCTGGAAGTGGCCAGCGGCGACACCGTCGCCATGTTTGCCACCCCCAATGTTCTGCCCGAGCTGAGCAAGGCACTCAGTGGGCGCCATGCGCCCAAGTACCTTGCAGAACGGGCCTTTTTCGGCGACTTTGTGCTTAACGGCGATGCCCTTCTGGGCGATGTCGAGCAGGTTTACGGCATTGAATTCGACGACCTCCCGCCGGAGCTGTCCCTGGCCGAGTGCTTTGCCAAACGCACCAAGGGCCACCCGGTGGTTGGCGATACGGTGATTCTTGGTCCGGTCACGCTGGTCGCCCGAGCAACCAGCTCCGATCAGGTCACCAAGGTCGGCCTGAAGATGGACAGTTCACAAAATGGTTGATCAGGAAAAGAGATAACCAAAAAAGTTAACAAAAGCCCTCAACACTGAATCGGCAGGCTATGCTATAAACGTGCCTGAATGAAGATTAACCATTGGTAAGATAAGATCATGTTCACCCGCTATCTCATTGCCGTACTGCTGGCAGGGTTCATATTGACTCCGGTTTCCGGAACCGCCAGCGAGCTGTTGGCCCGGGCCGACACCCGCATGCCTGAAGCCGAACCGTTTCAGGCCGACGCTCTGAGCATCGACAAGGTTCTGGTGCGCAAGAGCGAGCGCCGACTCTACCTGATGAACGATGAACAGGTCGTGAAAAGCTACCGAATTTCCCTGGGCGACAACCCCACCGGGCACAAGCTTTACGAAGGTGACGAACGCACACCGGAAGGGGAGTACACCCTCGACTGGCGCAACGCCGGCAGCGACTTCTACAAATCCATTCACATCTCGTATCCCAGCGACCGGGACCGTGAACTTGCCCGCGCCTGGGGACTCAATCCCGGTGGCAGCATCATGATTCACGGGCTGCCCAATGACGCCGCTGATATGGCTTTTGCCTACCAGGGACTCGACTGGACCGACGGCTGTATTGCCGTGACCAACGAGGAAATGGACGAAATCTGGCAATTGGTCTCAAACGGAACGCCCATTCGAATCGTTCCCTGAACATCCCCTGACAGACGCATTAAGTTGTTGTCATAAGCCGGGAAAATATACGTATCCGTAGTTAACATTTTGTCTCAGAGTGTTTTACACTGTTTAACGACTCCGGTAGTCAACGCCTATCGGGCCGGTTTGACAGGAAGTCGTCCATGTACTGAACTGACTTCCGGATCACAGGAAAAAACTCGACCAATAAGGGGATTTACAATGCGTAAACTGACGATCGCTGGGTTTGCACTTGCTACTGCCATGACCGCAGGTTGTGCTTCTAACCAAGCCGCCGTGGATGAGGCGAATGCAACTGCCAATTCTGCAGAGCAGACTGCAGAAAATGCACTGAACACCGCTAACAGTGCTGCAAGCTCTGCACGCACTGCCCAGCAGACCGCCGAAGAAGCTCTGGCCGCTGCCAAGGCTGCTCAGAAGTCTGCTGACGAGGCAAACGAGCGTGCCAAGCGTATGCTTGAGCGTTCCAGCATGAAATAAGGCTCAGCTTACGCTGACGCTGAAAAGGCCGGGAAACCCGGCCTTTTTTGTGCCTGACTGTTACTCGCTGGCGTTTCCGCCCTCGGGTTTCCCCGCCGGCTTTTCCATGAACGTTTTGACCAGATCCAGCGGCAAGGGAAAGACCACCGTCGACGAGTTGGTGCTGCTCATATCCGCCAGGGTTTGCAAGTACCGAAGCTGCATGGCGCCAGAGTTGGCCGACATCACATTGGCCGCCTCCACCAGTTTTTTCGACGCCTGCAATTCCCCTTCGGCGTGGATGACTTTGGCCCGCCGCTCGCGCTCCGCTTCGGCCTGACGGGCAATTGCGCGTATCATCGATTCATTCAGGTCCACGTGCTTGATCTCCACGTTGGCCACCTTGATGCCCCACTCTTCGGTCTGGGCATCAATGATTTCCTGAATGTCCGAATTCAGCTTGTCCCGCTCCGAGAGCATCTCATCCAGATCGTGCTTACCAAGCACCGAGCGCAGTGTGGTCTGTGCCAGTTGGCTGGTGGCCGAGTTGAAATCCTCGACCCGGATGATGGCCCGTTCCGGGTCCACCACCCGGAAGTAGAGTACCGCGTTGACCCGGACCGTAACGTTGTCTTTCGAAATCACGTCCTGGCTGGGGACGTCCAGAACAACGACCCGCAGGTCCACCCGAACGATCTGCTGGATACCGGGGATGACGATGATCAGGCCCGGGCCTTTCACGCCCTGGAAACGGCCCAGGAAAAACACGACCCCGCGCTGGTATTCGGGCAGAATCTTGATCGCCGAGCCGAGAATCAGCAGCAGGACTACCGTGGGTGCAAGGTAGGGAATCAGTTCGCCAATCATACGGCCTCCTTGTTTTGCCGTTGCCTTGTCTGCGCCGGGTCAGCTGTTCTGGCTAGTGACCTCGACGGTTACCGTCAATCCTTCCATCGCCGTCACGCGCACCTGATCACCTTCGCTGACCGGTTGCGCACAGACGGCGTTCCAACGCTCACCATTGAGGCGCACATGGCCCCGGAAATGGTCGTGCTCCTCGATAAAATCGTCCAGCGCAGGCCCCTCTTCGTGGGCCATCTGTTCGCTACCACTGACCGGCCCTTTACGCCTGAGACCAATAAATCGGGTGACCGTCCACAGAATGAATCCCGCGGCAACGATGGCGGTTCCGCCAATGGTCGGCAGGGAGATGTCACGATGACTACCGTCCATCAGGATCACCGAGCCGGTGACAAACGCCACGATCCCTCCCACACCCAGGATGCCGAAACTGGGCATGAACGCCTCCCCGACGATAAACGCCAGGCCGAGCAGGATGAGAGCCAGCCCGGCGTAATTGACGGACAGCACCTGGAAGGCAAACAGGGCAAGAATCAGACTGATGGCACCGATAACGCCAGGAACCACCGCCCCCGGATTGGCCAACTCGAAGATGATGCCGTAGAACCCAATGATCATCAGGAAATAGGCCACGTTGGGGTCGGTGATGACGGAAAGCAGCCGGGTGCGCCAGTCCGGTTGGGAGCGAACCAGCTCCAATGGCGCCGTTTTCAGGGTCTTGTCTGCGCCCGCCATGCGTACGGTGCGGCCATCAATCTGGCGGAGCAGGTCGCCAAGATTGGGCGCGACCACATCGATCACGTTTTTCTCAAGGGCTTCCTTGGCACCAAGATTCACAGCTTCGCGCACCGCCTCCTCGGCCCAGTCGGCGTTGCGACCATGGCGGTCCGCCAGACCCCGGATGTAGCTGACTGCATCCTCCAGGACTTTCCGCTCCATGGCGGTATTGCCACGACGCTTCCCGTCACCACCCTGATCGCCAGCGTCGGGCTCATCCCCCGCGTCCTCACTGTCCGGTGGCGCCTGTTCCGGCTCAGATCCGGGCAGCCCGCCCATCTGGACCGGGGTTGCCGACCCCAGGTTGGTAGCCGGGGCCATGGCGGCAATATGACTGGCGTAAAGGATATAGGTGCCCGCACTGGCGGCGCGCGCACCGTGGGGCGAGACGTAGGTTACTACCGGTACATCGGAGGCAAGGATCACCTTGATGATGTCCCGCATCGAGTCCATCAGGCCGCCGGGGGTATCCATCTCCAGCACCACCAGACCGGCACCCTCCGACTCCGCCCTCCGGATGCCCCGGGTGACGTAGTCCATGGTGGCAGGGCCGATTGCGCCTTCAATCGTCAGCACCAGCGCAGTATCCGACGGTTTCGGCTGAGCCAGAACCTGGTGGGCCAAAGACCCCAGCGCCAGCAGGACTCCGGCCAGAAAAACACCCCCCCAGACCCTGATCCGGTGGGCGCGGACTGAGTTCGCGGGTTGGTCTGCCTGCATTACGCCTCCCCGGATCCTGACGAAGGTTCAGAACATTTTGGCCAGTACCGACACCGGCAAACGCCGTAGCAGGAATCCAATCGGAGTCCAGGGCCAGCGCGGCACGTAACACTCGTTTTTGCCGGACTCAATGGCTTTCACCATCGCCTTGCAGCCGGTCTCGGCATCCACACGGAAGGGTGCGTTCTTCACGCTCTCGTTAATGGCGGTGCGAATGTACCCTGGATACAGTGTAGTCACACGAATCGGAGATTTCGCCTTTGCCAGTTCGACACGCAAGCCCTCCGAAAGTGCCGCAAGGCCTACCTTGGTCGCCGCGTAGGTGGTGATACTGGAGGGCATGCCGCGCACGGCTGACACGGACGATACAGTGACCAGGTGACCATGATTCTGCTCGCGAAAGATCGCCATGGCCGCTTCCATCTGCGCCAACGCGGAGACAAAGTTGGTTTCGGCGGTCTGCCGGTTGGCCTCGAAGTTACCGGTACCCAGTGCCTGCCCCTTGCCGATACCGGCGTTGACGATAATCCGGTCCAGCGTGCCGAACTCCTCCTGGAAAGCGCGGAACACCTCGAACACCTGCTCGTGATTGTCGACGTCCAATGCCCGGATACTGACACGAACGGCGGGGATCTGTCGCTGGAGCTCCGCTCTCAGGGCTTCCAGCCTTTCGGTGCGCCGCGCGCACAGGGCGAGCTGGTAGCCCCGGGCGGCAAATTCCCGGGCCATGCCTTCACCCAGACCGGAACTGGCACCGGTAATCAGAATGGTGCGACTCATGGACTCTCCTTGGTTATGGTTATTATCAGGTGAGCCGGTCTTTGGCCGGATCAGAAGTAGAGTTTCTGTTCCTGCTCACCGCCCGTTTCCGGTGTTTTATCCTCAACGGTTTCGTCTGCGGCCATGCGGGTAATCCGCTCGCCGATCATGGTAGGAATGCCATCCGCCTGATCCACCGCAATTTCAATGGCACGGCGCTGCATCTCGACGCCCGGGTGCTTTTTCTGGAAGGCCTCGACCTCCGCGAACACCTGCTGCCACAGCTTCTCCCGGTCTTCTTGCGGATAGTCATCATCCGGGCGATGCACTTCCAGCCATACTTCGCCCCCAGACAGCCCGATTTTCACTGGATCCCGGACAACCTGAACCGGAGTGCCCTTCTCCACCTGATAGACAAAACGGGAGATGTCCTCGTTATACATGCGGAAGCAACCGTGGCTGACGGCCATACCGACACCGAACTTCTTGTTGGTGCCGTGAATCAGGTAGCCCTTCTCGCTCAACAGCAGGGCGTGGGTGCCCAGGGGGTTGGACGGACCGGGCGGAATCATCCGGGGCAGAAAATCACCGCTGCGCTCATACTCGGCGCGAATGCTCGCCGGTGGGTACCAGGCCGGTGACTCCAGCGGCATGGTGACCTTGGCATCGGTCAGTGGCGACGGATTTTCCTCGGTTCCCACACCAACCGGGTATACCTGCACGCCATTGTCGGTGAAGTAGTACAGACGGTACTCGGCCAGATTGATCACGATACCCTCACGCCGGGCGTCCGGCATCACATACTGTCGGGGCAAGGTAATCGTGGTGCCCTCACCGGGCAACCAGGGATCGACACCGGGGTTGGCCTTGACCAGTTCCAGATGGCCCATGGCAATCCGGTTACCAATGGCGGCAAAGGTGTCCTCGTAACGGGTCGTGAACACATCCAGCTCGCCGGCCAGATCGCCCTTTAACGGGAACGTGGGCACCCGCGGTGTGCGATCCGGTGTCCCTTCGACTTCGGAACCACTGGCCTGAGCCTTGGCATCCTGGCCGGTTTTGCTGTCCTCCGCGGCCCACAAAGGCGACGTGACCATCACAGCGGCCAGCAGAAAAAAGCTTACAAGTCTGAACGACATAGAGTTTCTATCCAAAAAAGTCTTATCTATCCGCGTACAGTGACAGCCGCCAGCTTCAGGAGTTCATGAAGGTGGCTGTCACGGTCACAATGGCCAGCACCACAAACAGGATGCTCGCGCCGATCCTCGCCGTGGCCAGGGGAAGCCTCTCCATCAGCCAGCGCCCTGCCATGATAACCGGTATGTTGGCAATCAACATCCCCACCGTCGTCCCCAGGATAACCCAGAGGGTCTCGGTGAATCGCGCCGCCAGGACTACCGTGGCTATCTGAGTCTTGTCACCGATCTCGGCGAGGAAAAACATGACGGTGGTGGCCAGGAAGGCCCCCATGCCCAGAAATCGGGAGTCTTCGCTGTCGTCCTTGTCCGGTATCAGAAGCCAGGCGGCAATGGCGACAAAGCTCACCGCCAGAATCCAGGGCAACCAGGCCTCGGGAATAAATCCGGCAATCCACGCGCCAAGCCAGGCCGACAGGGCATGATTGAGGACGGTCGCAACGAAAATGCCGAGAATGATCGGCAGACGTTGACCGTAGCGGACAACGAGGAACAGAGACAGTAACTGGGTCTTGTCACCAATTTCAGCAATGGCGACCGCCGCAGTCGAGGCAAGAAAGGCTTCCATAAAACAACTCCAGGGCGGATCATCAGACATGAGACAGCCCACCTTCCGCCCTACGGAGGTGGTCTGCCCCAGGTCTTGCCAATTCCACCGGTACCCGGGTGAAACACGATAGCCACGGAGATTGAGCTCCAAGTATGTTGACTACCGTCCGACCGGCACTGTGTGACCGGCCCGGAGGCTACTCCCCTGAAGGAAGCCGTATCTTAGTCAATCATCGCGGCCTGGGCAACTAGGCCCGCATTTTCCAGACCGGAATGGCCGCCACCGCGACAAACGCGGCGACCAGCCACCAGGCGGAATGAAACGCTGCAATCGTGGGCATGCCGCCACTGTGTTCCCCGAATTCGATCGTCAGGGCAACCATGTTAACGCCGAAGGCACCGCCAAGCTGGCGGGTAAAATTGATGGTGCTGGAGCCGGCTCCGAGCTCCTCGGGAGCCAGGGGATTCAGGGCACCGGTGGACAGCGCCGGCAGCATGAACCCGATACCAATGCGACCGAGAATCGTCCACAGCGCCAGCCAGCCGAACCCCAGTGACAGATCCGAGAGCGCAAATAACGCTGCGGAACAGGCGAACAGGGTGATACCGAAGATCACCAGCTTGCGGGCACTCTGTTTGTCCGCCAGCCGCCCGGCCAGTGGAAAGGTCAGCCCGAGCACCACACCGGCCGGCAACATCAGCAGACCCGCTTCGGTGGCGGTAAAGTTGAGAGCGGTCTGGACGAACAAGGGCACCAGGTAGGTCGACCCGAACAAGGCCAAACCCAGCGCCATGGCCCCAAGATTGGCGAACAGGAACACCGGCTTGCGCAGCAACGCCACGTTCACCAGCGGGTGCCGGGTGCGGCGCTCGCGCATCACGAACAGGCCAAGCGCCAACACGGCCAGCAGGCCACCGATGACCACCCGGGATTCCTGACCCGAAAGCTCCTGCAACCGGTTCAAGGTGTCCAGCGACAACGCCAGGGTTGTGCCCAGCAGCACCAGACCGGGCAGGTCGAAGCGATAGGGTGCAGGCCGCGATGGCGGCAGGGGCAGGAAACGCCAGGCCATGAAGACGCCGATCAGGGTGACCGGTGCCGGTGCAAACATGACGTAGCGCCAGCTCAACTGGTCGACGAGAAATCCGCCGAGCACCGGGCCCAAGGCTGGGGCGAGAATGACACCCATGCCATAGATACCCATGGCCTGACCCCGTTTCTCACGGGGAAAGATCCGGAACACCAGATACATCCCCATCGGCTGCATCAATCCGGCCATGGCGCCCTGGCCGACCCGGGCGGCAATCAGCTGGTCCGGAGACACTGCAAAGCCACCGGCAATGGAGATCACGGTGAACATGAACATGGCACCGGCCAGGGTCTTGCGCACCCCGAAATGATCCAGCAGCCAGGACGACGCCAGCATGGTGGTGGTCATGGCAGCGATGAACCCCGTCGCCAGCCAGTGCACCTGGCCCTGCCGGATACCGAACTCCAGCATGATGTCGTGCAGGGCGACGTTCACCACCGTGGCACTGAGCACCGTGGCCATGGTGCCAAGCATCACCGTGGCCACGGCCAGCCAGCGCCAGCGTTCCCCGTAACGGGCCCTCAGGCCCTCGACAGTGTTGTCGCTCAAGGCTTACTTCTGCTTTTCGGCGTTTTCCAGGATCTTGTGGAATACCCGGACGGTGCATTCGATATCGTCATCGCTGATGCCCTCCAGCATCTGCTCCCGCAGCTTCTCCGCCCGCTCCGACAAGTCGTCCATGAAGGCGCGGCCAGCACTGGTCAGGTGCAGTCGGCGGGCCCGGCGATCGTTGGGGCAGGGCCGGCGTTCAATCAGCCCCTGTTGCTCCAGGCTGTCCAGCAGCCGGACCAGGGTCGGATTTTCAATCGCCATCAAGCTGGCGAGCTCCCGCTGGGTCAATCCTTCACCGCCCTTGTCCAGATACACCATGGTGCTCCAACGGGCCTGGGTTACGCCCAGATCCTTCAGGCGCTCGTCGAGCATTTTTCTCCAGCGACGGGTAACGCGGGCCACCGCAAAGGGGAACTGATCTCTCATGCCTCAAACTCCGTTCAAAAGGACTCGCCGGTGCTGGACCAAATCCACAGGACCGGCAAACCGACTTCATGCTTACATTATCGGATAGGTAACAATAGTATGCTAACCATTGCGATAAATACAGATGTGAAAACAAAATCAGCCTCGGGGAAAACCGAGAGTAGCGTCAGCCAGCCTGACGCTGGTCCTCGAACACCATCTCCTCAACCTCCGGAGACTCATGAAACTCCGAGTTGCGCGGATCCAGTTCGGCCATGACCGGCGAGGTTTCCGGCATTGCGGGCACATAGTGCTCCTGCTCCTGGACCGGAATGTCGACGGTATGGCTGATTCGATAGCTGGTGATCAGGGCCAGCACCATCAGGAAACCGGCGTTACCGAAGAACAGACCCGCCGGGCCCAGCAGGTTGATCAGTTCGGCCATGGCAATCGGGCCAATCACGCTGCCAACACCGTAGCTAAGCAGCAGGGTAGCGCTGGCAGCCACAAGCCGGCTGCTTTCCATACGGTCATTGGTGATCGCCACCGCCACCGGATACAGGGTGGCGGACAGGCCGGTGAACAGGCCCACGAACAGGGTCAGCAGCCAGGGATTGGTTGCCCCGAGGACGGCCACGGCACCCGCGGAGCCCGCGGCCATCAGCGCAATCCAGAACATCACCCGGCGCCGGTCAAAGTGGTCACACAGGCGCCCCAGCGGCCATGCCATGACCATCGCAGCGACGATGGCACTGGCCATGAAGGTCGAGGTTCTGGCCACATCCAGTCCCACCAGGGTCGCGTACACCGGACCCAGGGCGTAAAAACCACCAATCATCACGCCACAGATCAGGGCACCGGCGACTCCGGTGAAGGATTCCCGGCCCAGGGTGAAAATCGAGATTCGGTGCACCTGCTCAATAACGGGTGCTTCCATCTTGGTCAGCAACAGGGGCAACAAAGCCAGGGTCAGCAGAATGGCCGCCAGAGAAAACGGCATGAAGTTGGCCGGATCGCCGACATTGACGATCAGCTGGCCGCCCGCGGCCGACAGGTAGAATACGATCTGGTAGACCGCGAACAGGGCGCCGCGATTGGCATTGGTGGCCCGACTGGAGAACCAGCTTTCGATCACCACCAGGACGCCGGCGATGCTGAAGCCGGAAATGACGCGGAGCACGGCCCAGAACAGTTCGGACACGGCCATGGGATACAGCAGGGCTGCAACCGCCGACACCGCAGCAAACACCGCAAAGGCACGGATATGGCCAACCCGGCCAATGACTTTGTGAACGTACAGGGTACCCAGGACAAACCCGATGGAGTAGCACACCAGAATCCAGCCGATGATATCCGGTGATATCGCCTCGATACTCAGGCGGATACCCAGCAAGGTCATCAGGAACGCATTGCCGCTGACCAGCAGCACGATGCTCAGGATCAAGGCAGACAGGGAAGCAACCATACGGGTCATTACAGCGGACTCCGGGTGTGACGAGAAACGTTCGCAAGGGGTGGGGGAAAAGGTAGCATCAAGATCCGGAATTGGCCGGCGACGTATTAGATCAGCAGGGAACCCTGGTAACCACTAGGCACTTCCCGAAACCTGCCGAATGACCTGTCGATGATGGCTGTAAGGCCGTCACCGCGCGGTTTGACAGCGTTGTACATTAATGGGTCGTAACAGACCACAGTTGTCAGAGCAGGTAACATGGACGCCAGCTATTCATTGGACCCGTGAGCGACTGGTTATGAAAAAAACGGACTGGCCCATCCGCTGGGATTTGCTGCTTCGCTATCGACTGATCGAAACCATTGCCCTGTGGGAAGGTCGCCTGACCACCAACCACATCTGTTACAGCTTTGGCATCGGTCGACAGCAGGCGTCCAAGGACATCAACACCTATCTGCGGGAACTGGCGCCGGGCAACCTGGTGTACGATCGCCACCTCAAGGGCTATGTTCCGTCGAAAGTCTTTCGTCCGGTGGTGACTCGCGGGCAGGTCAGCGAATACCTGGATCTGCTGGCGCGCCAGCAGAATCTGAGCAGCACTTTCGAGTCACTCAACATCAACCTGCCCGAGAGTACTGTGGTGCAGGGACCCAACCGGGTCATTTCGCCGGAAACCATGCGGGCCGTGGTGCTTGCCACCCGTCATGGACGCCAGCTGCGGGCCAGCTACGTATCCCTGAGCCGGCCGGAAGCGGTAGAGAGCATTCTCGAGCCCCACACTCTGGTTTGCACCGGCAACAGCTGGCATCTGAGGGCCTGGTGCGAGTCCAACCGGGAATTCCGGGATTTCGCCCTTAGCCGTTTCCACCGGCCGCCGGAGGCACTGCGCCAGCGGGCCAAGCACGGCCGGCAACAGGACAGCGACTGGAACCGGGAAGTGACCATGGTGCTGACTCCCGACCGGCGTCTTACCGAGGCCCAGCAACGGATCATTGCCCAGGATTACGGCATGGACCATGGCCGGCTCGAGATAGAGACCCGGGCCGCCCTGGCGCCATATATGCTGTCCCGTCTCGGCATCACCCTCGACAACCAGCACCCGGACCCGCTCGTTCAGCAGCTGGAATTGGCCAACCCGGACCAGCTCGGTTTTGGCAGCAAACGGGAACGGGCACTGAAAGCCGTGGCCGGGCTCTGCTAGACTGCCGGAGTGATCGACAGCACCCGCAACCTTCTCTCCTGTTCACTGCTGACGCTGCTGGCCCTGCCCATGGCAGGAGCGGCGGCCTCGTCCTGTGGCCAGTCCGCTACACCCATTGCCAGGATCCAGGGCAGCGGCCATCAATCGCCGATGGCCGGACAGACCGTCACTGTCGAAGGCATTGTCACCCGGGACGCCCGCGGGCCGGGCGGCTTTCAAGGCATCTACCTGCAGCAGGCCGACCACCAGACCGATAACGATCCACGTACCTCCGAGGCGCTGTTCGTCTATACCCAGCGCTCAGCCGGCACACCGGGCGAGCGCCTGCGGGTAACCGGCCAGGTCAAGGAGTACCACGGGCTGACCGAGCTGGTTGGTATCCAGACGATGACCGTCTGCGGCCGGGAAGCACTGCCGGAACCCGCCCCTGTCTGGCTGCCATGGTCGGCACCGCCCGAATCGCTGGAAAACATGCGGGTGCGGTTTGAACAGCCACTGACGGTCATCGACAGCTACAATCTCAGCCTTTATGGCGAACTGACCCTGGCGCCGACCGACCAGATCAGGGCCACGGAGTACCTGGCACCGGGAACCGCCGCCCTGAAGGCTTCCGAGCGAAACCGGAACCGGCGCATAGTGCTGGATGATGGCCGCCGGCAAAGGGATCCACGCCCGCTGCCCTGGCCGCCGGGGGGCTTGTCCCCGGCACAGACGGTGCGCGCCGGAGACCGGGTGAGCGGACTCATCGGCACCCTGGATTTTCGCTTCGGTGACTGGCGACTCCAGCCGGAATCGACTCCGGTGTTTGCGCCTGCCAACCCAAGGCAGCCGCCGCCCTCGCGACCAACCGAACCCCACATCCGCCTGCTGACCATGAACCTGGCCAACTACTTCAATGGCAATGGCCAGGGACTGGACTTCCCAACGACCCGCGGTGCCAGGACCCAGCTCCAGTACCGGGACCAGCACGAACGGCTGGTGGCGGCCCTGCAGGCGCCGGATCCGGACATCCTGGCCCTCTCCGAGATGGAAAACGACGGCTACGGACCGGAGAGTTCGGTGGCCGACCTGGCCCGTGCCCTGGGACCGGCCTGGCGAGTGGTCGCAACCCCCGACGCCGATGGCTCGGACGAGATCCGAACCACGCTGCTCTACCGGGAGGACCGTATCGACACCGTCGGCATCCCGACCCGCCTGACCAGCGGCCCGTTCCAGCACCGTGGCAGGCCGCCCCTCAGCCAGACCTTCCGGCCCCGGCAGGGCGGCGCGGCGGTCCGGATCGTAACCGTGCACCTGAAATCCAAGTCCTGCCGGAATGCCGTCGGGGCCGATCGGGCCCAGAACGATGGCGAGGGCTGCTACACCCGCCGCCGGGTCCACGCCGCCGAGGCAGTTCTCGACTGGCTGCCTTCGCTGTCCGCGCCACCGGATCTGGCGGGGACAGTGATTACCGGCGACCTGAATGCCTATGCCCGGGAGACGCCCCTGGACGTCTTTCGTGAGGCCGGCTTCACCAGCATGGTGCATCACCTCCAGCCCTGCACACCCGAGTCCTGCCGCCACTACACCTACCGTTACAAGGGTGAGAAAGGCTCGCTCGACTACGCTCTGGCGTCCGATTCGCTCAAGCCTCGTATCCTGACCGCCGCAACCTGGCTGCTCAATGCGGACGAGCCCCGGGCACTGGACTACCGGGGACCAGTGGAAGCGGCGCAAACCTCGCCCTGGCGCTCATCGGACCACAACCCGGTGATTACCGACATCCGGCACTGACCGGTTTTGCCTCGCCGCCGCCAGCCCCCGGCTTGCAGGCCAACGCGCTGGCGTCCGGTGGCGGTAAACTGAGCTGACATCTTTCAGCCAGCGTGGTCAGTACCCCCATGAGAATCCCTACCCCAAACCTATGGCCTGCAGCCCGAACCGGACAGCGCCTGCTGTTGCAGGCCCGGCGCCGTGAAACCCGGCTGGACAACCACCGGCTGGTGTATCTGGAACGTGGCAGGCCCGGTCCCGACCAGCCCACCGTGGTACTGATCCACGGCTTCGCCGCCATGAAAGAGAACTGGGGGTTCTGGCTGCAACGCCTGCCCCGGCACTGGCACCTGCTGGTCCCAGACCTGCCCGGTCTGGGCGAAAGCGAGTATCGGACAGAGGCCAGTTACAGCTACGAGTCCCAGGCACGGCGCCTGCGCGACTGGCTGGACGGCTTTCCGACCCGCAATATTCATCTGGCCGGCAGCTCCATGGGCGGCGCCATTGCCGCGATCCTCGCCCACAAACTGGAGCCGGCACCGCGGTCCGTAACCTTGCTCAACAGCGCCGGTATCCCGGAACATCCCGACGTTGATCCGGATGCCCCCTTCGAATCGGATCGGGACAGCCTGCTGATTCCCCGGGACTGGAAAGGCGTATACCGCATGTTCAACAGCATCGGCAGTGGCCGGCCCACGGTATCCGGCATGGCCATGACCGGCCTGCTGGGACCCGATCTGCTGCAACGTACAGACGCCCTGCACCATATTTTCGGTGACATGCTGGCGGACGCCCTCGCACCCGTGCGCTACCTGGGCGAATCGACGCCCCCCCTGCAAGTGCAGTGGGGCGACCGGGACGTCATCACACCCACCCGTTGCGTGAACTGGTTTGCGACCGCGACACCGCATGCTGAAGTTCACATTTTCCGAGGCGTCGGCCACCTGCCCATGCTGGAAAACCCGGGACGTTCAGCGGCGGTTCTGCAGGACTTTGTCCAGCGCCACAACCAGTAATGCCAGGGCTCGAGGCTCTTTTACCGGGAGTGGGAGCATAATGGCCAGATGGGCCAATTGGCCCATCTGGCCATTGCACCCGTCATTCGAGTCATGGGGGCAGACTCGCTGACCGGTCATAATCAAATTTGATCAGTATCCCTTACATAACAAGAACAGAAGCAAACAAGGAAACCCCATGCGCGCCTCAGTCTCAACTGCACAGGACCTGGGCATGCCGGCCATCTATCTGCACCTGCTGGCCGAACTGCTGCATACCATTGGTGTCGATGAACGGGGCCTTCTGCTCCGGGTCGGCCTGGACCCGCACCGGCTGAATGCCACCGACCTCCGGGTGAGTCAAGCCCAGGCCAGCGAATTCGTGACCCGGGCCATCATCGAAAGCGGCGAACCGGGGCTGGGTATCATGCTGGCTCGGGAGCTGAAAATGCCGCTGCATGGGGCCCTGGGCACCGCCGTTATGAGCAGTCGTACGCTGGAAGAAGCCCTGGAGCTGATGACCCGCTACCTGACCCTGCGTGCGCCGCACCTGCACGTCACCAAACGACGTGGCGGCAGCAACGCCTGGTACACGGTCACCTGCGATATGGATCTGGGTCCACTGCAGGGCTTCATCATGGATGCCATGCTGTTCGGTTGCATTTTCATGGGGGCGCAACTGACCGGCGCCATTGTGGAAGGCTCCCGAGTCCTGCGCCGGGGTCCCGAGCCCGCTTACTTCCACCGCTTCCGGCAGCTGCTGCCGGTACCGGTGGAGTACGGCGCAACGGAAGATGCACTGGTGATTCCGGTCTCACAGCTGGATCTGCCGATCCGCTTCAGCGATGACCAGCTCGCGGCGTCCTCCCGGAGCCAGTGTGAGGAGGCCCTGCGGCAATTGACGGAAGATGCGGGGTTTGCCTGCCGGGTCCGCCGGGTAATCGAAACCAGTCACCCGTTCCCACCGAAACTGGCACGGGTGGCAGCCACCCTGTTCGTGTCCGAACGCACGCTCAAACGCCGACTGCAGGAGGAAAATGCCAGTTTCCAGGCCCTGGTGGACCGGGTGCGGCTGGAACGGGCCGGGGAACTCTTGACCAACACCGGGATGAATCTGAGTCAGATTGCCGACGCTCTCGGCTACGCCGATGCGGCCAACTTCACCCGTGCCTTCAAACGCTGGACCGGAACCAGCCCAAGCCAGTATCGCAACAATGCACGGCGTCCACCGGGGACATCGGTGACAGCCGTGCTGACCGCCACGGTATGATCAGTCGATTCCGATGATTTTGTGCATCTGCAGGGTCAGACGCCACTCGGGGTGAGCAAGACAGTAGTCGGTGGCCTTGCGGGTGTTGCTCTGCTTGACCGGATCTTGTCCGTTCTCGGGGGCCGCCGGGGACGCCATCGGTGAGAGAAAATAATGGTCGGCACGGATGTGTCGGAAACGCTCGGGCATCGCCAACGGTTGCGGATACACCAGCTTGAGTTCGTCGCAGGTTTCCACCACGACGGGCGCATCGGCCTTGGGGCTGACACACAACCAGTCAATCCCCGCCGGGGCCGGAAGCGTGCCGTTGGTCTCTACCCCCACCTCGAATCCCGTACGGTGAAAGGCCTCAATCAAAGGTCCGTCCAGCTGCAGCAGTGGTTCGCCCCCGGTACAAACGACGTAGGGTCGTCCTGGCGCATCCGGCCACAGACGGCGGATGTGCTCGGCCAGAGCCTCCGGCGTTTCAAAACGGCCGCCGTTCTGGCCATCGGTACCGACGAAATCGGTGTCACAGAAATTACAGACTGCGGTCGCCCGGTCCTTTTCCCGGCCGGTCCACAGGTTGCATTTGCTGAACCGACAGAACACCGCCGCCCGCCCGGCCTGGGCGCCTTCGCCCTGAAGCGTGTAAAAGGCTTCCTTTACCCGGTACATCAGGCACGCACCTCGTATTCCAGCGGATCCGTCACGCCGTTGGCGGCAAACGCTTCAAGGCGCTCGACGCAGGAACCGCAACGACCGCAGGCCCGGTCCCGGCCGTTGTAGCAGGTCCAGGTCTGACTGTAATCCAGCCCGAGTTGCAGGCCCTCGGCCAGAATACGGCCCTTGTCCATGGACATGAATGGCGCCTCGATCCCCACCGGCTCGTAATTCGCGACCCGGCACACCGCGTCCATCTTCTCCACGAATTCCGGTCGGCAATCCGGATAGATGGCGTGGTCACCTCCGTGCGCGCCATACCAGACGGCGCCGGCGCCCACCGTCACCGCATAACCGGTAGCGAGGGACAACAAGATCATGTTGCGGTTAGGCACCACCGTGGCCTTCATGCTGTCCTCTTCGTAGTGGCCTTCGGGCACTTCAATTCCGGAGGTCAGGGCCGAGCCGGACATCACCTCGCTCATGGCCCGGATATCAATCACCTTGTGGGGAATACCCAGAGACTGGCAGACGGAAGCCGCGCACTCCAGCTCCCGGACATGACGCTGGCCATAATTGAAGGACAGTGCATGAACCTGATAGCCGCGTTCGCGAGCCAGGTGCAGCAGGGTGTAGGAGTCCATGCCTCCGGAATAGATTACAACCACGGTATCAGTCATTCGGAATCCCCATATGGTGTCTTGCGGCCCGGGCTGGTTTACTCGCGCCCCCGTGACAGATGGCTGTCATCGGGCTTTTACAATGAATGGACATATTGTAACAGTGCACGCACAGGTTGGGTTCGCGTCCCGGGACCGGGGCGGGTAAACTCAGCGAAAAACAACACATCGACTACACTGAGCCAATGACCACTGACATCCGCCCGGCATTCATCGATTTTGAAGCCTCGAGCCTCGACCTGATTGCGAGCTACCCGATCGAGGTAGGCATCTGCATGCCGGATGGTACGCTGCACAGCTGGCTCATTGCACCCCATGTTCTGTGGCAGGACTGGTCCGAGAGCGCCGAGCGCATCCACGGGATTTCACGCACGACACTGGAAGCAGAAGGCTCTTCCGTGCGGGAAGTGGCGCTCCATCTGAACGAGTTACTGCCGGGGCAGGTTTTCTGCGATGCCTGGACCTTCGACAGCTTCTGGCTCCACCGGCTGTTCCGCGCGGCCAGGGTGCGCCCGGACTTTCAGCTGGAATCCATTTCGGTGCTGCTCGACACGCCCCAGGTCCGGGAATGGTCGGGTGTTCGTCAGCAGGTGATCACTGAACTGGGATTACCGGTGCACAGGGCCGCCAACGATGCCCTTATCCTTCATAAAACCTGGGAAAAGATCAGGCCCCGGAGCGGCGAGACCGCATAGCAATCACTTCCAGCCCGTCCCGCAAGGTATTCAGCGTCCAGTAAGTGACCAGGGCCATCAGGCCTGCGCCGGCGACAGTAAAGACGAGATTTTCGCCCACCGCCTGGTTCTGCGCGATCAGCATGTAGAAGGCCAGAACGGCAATCAGGGCGGCTTCAACGAAAATGTGGAAACGGAATTTGTTGCGTACAGATCCGGCTTTGTCGGCCATTTGCTTGGGTTTCAACCTCTGTGTCTGGTGACATCAACGATAAGTTAGTGTGCAAATTATCGTCAAAATGCCGCCGGAGATCTGTACGAAGTAGTGGCTACGAGCTTTCCACTACCGCAAAAAAAACGCAGCCCAAGGGGCTGCGTAGAAAGGAGAGATCCATGAGGCTTCTGGCGCGGCAGAAGCCATGGATTGCACAACGTAAAAACACGTGACAAGAGAAATTATGCGCATTCCAGACAGAGCCGTCTGTACGGGTTTGCCGAAGCGCTCCTGCGCTTGCAAAGCGCCAGCCAACCGATACACTGATGCCGGAACCGAACCAAGAAAGAGCCGTTATGACCGGAATAATTTCACAGTCCCGATTGAGCACCGCCCAAGATTGCCGAGTTACGCAATCTGCGCGCGCCATGGTGAAAGATATCTAACGGCTTTCGGTCAGTCCCGGGAGCCATTGCAGCGACCGGGTCAGCTTCTCCGCCAAACCCCGGTTGCCTAGGCTCCGGGGTTTTTGTTTTTGCAGCCGCAAAACGACAAGGAGAACATCATGAAAAGACATCCGACTACACGCGCAGCGAACCAGCCCCTAGCCGGTCGCCAGGGCCCTCTCAAGCGCCCCGAAAAGCTGCCGCTGCTGGATGCAATCTGCAAAAAACTGAATCAGCGCGTCAATCTGGATGACGAGCAGCGGGTGCTTGGCCTCTACGAGCGTGGCTGGATCTTCAAAGGTGTATTGGGCAACCTGGATGGCGCCGAGGCCCGCTATGTCCGTGCCCTGGCAACCCGTTACAACTCCTGGATCGCGCGCCAGGTTGCCTGACGCCCCTCCTTGATTCCGGCACTGCCGGACAGGGCCTCAACCGGTCAATGGCGCCGGTTCAGGCCCTGCATCATGGCCATATCACCACCATGGACCATGGCATAGTTGTTCACCACGTCGTGGATCTTTTCCTGGGAATAGGGTTTGACGACATAGCCGTTGGCACCGGTACTGATCGCCCGCTGAATGCTGTCGATGGAGTCGTCCGCCGTCACCAGAACAATGTGCTGCTCCGCACGGACCTTCTTGAACGCCTGCATCAGTTCATGACCATCACCATCCGGCAGCCCCAGGTCCAGCAGGATAATCTGGTACTCCTGATCCGCAAACGCAGCCCGCGCTGACGCCGCATCCACACATTCGAACACCTGAGTCGCACCGGCCCGGTAAAGCATCTCGACCAGTCTCTCCCTCATGACCGGCTCGTCTTCCACCACCAGAACCCTGAGGTCACTCATTGATTGTCTCCTGTCATGCTCGTGTCTCCGGTCATTATCGCAGTACCCTCACAGGGAATCATTACCGGTTCGCCTGGGCAGATCCAATGGCGCCGGACGCGGCGCCTTAGGCCGTTCAGCGTCAGACGTGCTGTCGCCGGAGCCAGCTTCGGATGTCGGCTCTTCAGCACCGGCCCGAACCAGGATGTTGCTGATGCTCACCGCCGTCGAATACAGGGAAATGGCAATGATCAGCAGAATCGGCTGAACGAAGGCCACAAACCCGGGAACCTCGGCACTCCCCATGATGCTCAGCATGAGGATAATCGACGGCCCCAGCACCAGGAACAGGGTCAGGGCAATGAAAAAAACAATCCGCTCCTTGTAACGACCCAGATCCCGATTGGTCACCAGCCCCAGTACGAACTTGCCGATCGCCAGACCGGCGAGAATGGCCGCGGCAATGCTCAGATCCGGACGCATCAGGGTTTCATAGAGCCGGCCCTCCCAGAGCCGCTGCATACCAATCACCAGAAACGGGAACAGCACGAACAGGATATCGGCGTAAGTCCCGTACATCATGCTGAGGGTGTACTGCTCATTGCGGGGTTGGCTGTCAGTCATTGGCCTGTTCCTGTCGTTATTCTTATGGTCACGATCATGTCGAGGTCGCTGCCGCGGTGCGCGCGCGATCTATCATGTCATTGAGGGTATCGAGTTCGCCGCGAACCCGATCCCAGTCCGGGCTATCGGTCTTCAGCAGCGCCTCCAGCGAGCCCGCCTGCCGGGTCATCGCCGGGTATCCCATGGCGCCCGCGGTGCCCTTGATCTGATGCGCCTCGGATTTCAGGGATTCGGTATCTCTTTCCGACCAGGCCACCGCCATTCGTTCCCGGCGCCCCTCAAGGCTGTCCAGGAACTGCGGCACCAGGCGTTCAATTTCGTCATCCTCGTCATCGTCCGGCCGGCTACCGGCCCGTCGCGGCAGAAAACGATCCAGCAACGCCTGCAGGTGGGGCTGGTCGATTGGTTTGTCCAGCACACCGTCACAGCCGGCCTCGAGGAGGGCATCGGTTTCCTTCTGATCGCCGGCGGTAAAGGCGATGATCGGCCGCCGAAAACCGGTCTGGCGCAGCAAGCGGGTAGCGTCGACCCCGTCCATGCCGGGCATGTGACTGTCCATCAGCACCAGCTGGACGGTTTCGGACAGAGCGCGGCGCACCGCATCCTCGCCACTGGCAACGGACAGCACCTCCAGCCCCTGTCGGCCCAGCATCCGCTCCACCAGACGGCGGTTGTCGTCATTGTCCTCCGCCACCAGAATCCGGCCACTGAACGACCGGTCCGGGCCATTGCCCTGGTCGGCCTCAACCGTCAGGTAACGCGCAAGCATCTCGTAAAATCGCTGCTTGTCGATGGGCTTGGCCAGGTGCTCGTTGCAGCCCGCCAGCCGGTAGTCGGCAATGTCCTCGGACATGACGTTGGCGGTCAGTGCGATCACCGGGGTGTTAACGCCGGCTTCCCGCAGTGCCGCGGTCGCATCCCGGCCGTTCATGACCGGCATCTGGATATCCATCAGGATCAGATCAAAGGTATCGCGCAGCGCCAGATCCAGAGCTTCCGCACCGTTGCCAACGTGGATCAGTTCGGCGCCCGTCCGGGACACCAGCAGCGACACCAGGCGTCGGTTGGTCTCGTTGTCTTCCGCACACAGGATACGCCCGCTCAGACGCGGCGCCACCACCATCGGAATGGCGCGCCGGCGCTGACTCAGTTCGGAGGCATCCCGCAGAAAATGGACATTCGCCAGTGACCCGGTGCGGATCGACAGCTCGAATTCACTGCCTTCGCCATAGGTGCTGTTAACGTGGATGCTGCCACCCAGCATTTCGGCGAGCCGGCGAGAGATACTCAGCCCCAGGCCGGTGCCACCGTACTGGCGGGAGATGGCGGCACTGCCCTGGGCAAACGGATCAAACAGCCGCCCCAGCTGCTCCGGCTTCATGCCGATGCCGGTGTCGACGACCCGGGCGATCAGCTTTTCCTGCTCACGGTCACAGCGAATCACCAGGGAGATCGAGCCCTTTTCGGTGAATTTAAGCGCGTTTCCACAAAGATTAATGATGATCTGCCGGAACCGGGTCGGATCGGTGAGCACCTGTTCGGGCAGCGGGTATTCACAGATGATGCTGAAATCCAGCCCTTTTTCCCGGGCCCGAGGGGCGAAGAAGGCCCGAATCTCGTCCAGCAGTTCCGGCAGATTGACCGACACCACATCCACGTCGAGCTTGTTGGCGTCGATCTTGGAGTGATCGAGTATGTCGTTGACCAGATCCAGCAGGTGGCGCCCGCTCCGGACCACCGTTTCGGCGCTGCTGTGTTTTTCCTGTTCGTTCAGATCCGGATCCAGCAGGGTCTCGCCATAGCCGATAATGGCCGCCAGCGGCGTCCGGATCTCGTGGCTCATGTTCGCCAGGAACTGGCTCTTGGCCTCGGCCGAGTTGCGGGCCAACTCCTTTTCCAGCCGTTCCTGCTCCCGTTCACGCTCAATGCGCTGGCGCTGGTGGCTTTCGGTAGCGTCGATGCAGGTGCCTTCCAGGTGGGCCGGCTCGCCGTCGGCATCGTACACGGTGTGCAGCGAGATGTTGGCCCAGCGATCCTCGCCGTCGCGGGTTCGGTAGCGGGCTTCAATGCCCTTGACCGTCCCCCGCGCCTCCAGCTGCTGGACCACCAGGCGCCGAAGTCGGTCATCGGCAATGCAGGTCTCCAGGACATCCGGATTGCGTTGCAGCAGCTCCCGGCTGCTGTTATAGCCCATCAGCTCTGCCATCGCCGGGTTGGCGGTGATAAAACGACGGTCCGGTGACATCTGGAACACCCCCTCGATGGCGTTATCGAACAGGGACTGGTAGCGCTGCAGGTTTGACAGTGCCCGCTGGCTCCAGCCCAGCGCCTCACCCTGGACCTGCTTGATCCGGTCCGCCAGGGCAAAGGAGAACAGGATGATCTGCAAGGTCAGTCCGATTTGCGGCGAATAGTTGGTCAGTGTATTCAGCGGCAGGAAGCCCATCACCGTCAGGGCATACACCCCGAATCCAACCAGTGCCAGAGTCCAGGCGAAGAAGTAAGCCCGGGCGGCCGGGTTGTAATAGCGCCAGGACAGATAACTGACCACAATCAGCACCAGGCTGAGCACCACCGAGCCGATGACAATCCACTCCATGGCAACGTGGTACGGCAGGAACAGGGACAACACAAAGGTTGTCACCACCGCGTACAGGCAAAGCCGGAGTACCTGGTCAAGGTCCGCCGAACGCTCCCGGGTTTCGAGCAGGTGGCGGGCCATCAGCAAGCCCCAGAACCAGGTCATGATGATCTGGAAATGAAGGTATTCCTTGTTGAACAGGGCCGGCCGGCTGTCCAGCAACTGGATGCCGTGCACCTGCTCGGTGACGATAAAGATGGCCGCACAGACCAGATAAAGCACGTAGTAGATGTTACTCCGCTCACGGACCGACACCGCAACGAACAGGTTGTAGGCGAGTATCGCCACGACGGCCCCGAGCAGAATGCCTCGCACCACCTCGTCAACGGATACTTTTTCAATGTAACTGTCGGGGTGCCAAAGGCTGATCGGCAGGCGGAAGGTGTTGGTGTTGGTGATCCGCAGATACACCGTATTCACGGCCTCTGGTGCCAGCGACAGCCGAAAGGTCGGGTTCGGAACCGCAAGGTCCCGATCGGCCCAGTTGTCCAGGTAGCCGGTGCGGCTTTGCTGGACCAGCTCTCCGCCGCGGACCAGATACAGCCGTACGTCGTCCACCAGCGGCAGTGCCAGTTCTAGGATCCAGTCGGTATCGCTTGCGGTTCCGCGCGTGCGTATATCAAACCGGGTCCAGTAGGCTGACTCGGTGTAACCAAAATTGAGCACACCGCCCTCATGGCGGGTAAAGGCGTTGAGCCCGCGATCCTTGACCTCATTGAAGGTCAGCTGCTGATCCGGGTCTTCCAGGTACCAGATGCAATTGCCCAGATCCCGGACACTGCCGATGCCACTACTGAGGACCAGGTCGCCCTCGCGACAGGCTTCCTGGGCTCCGGCCGCCGCCGGCACCAAAGCCGTCAGAACAAGCAGCAGGGCAAGCAGGGAGCGAGCCACTGCGGTAGATGCCGGATGATTCCGTTGCCGCAAAATGTGATCTCCGCGAGGGTAGATGCCTATATTATCGTTTATTGTCAGCATTCGAACCGGGGCCAACGGCCCCGCGGGTAATCACTTTAGCCCTTTACCAACCGTCGCGCACCCCAGAGCCGTTCTAAATGAGACATTTCTGCACGTTCACCGCCATTGCCTTCGCCACCGTGACACTGGTTGGCTGCGGCCCCGAGGATTCCGGACCGACCGCGTTTAACCCGGCAACCGATGTCGATCTGACCTTCTCGACGTTCGATCTGGAGGACAGCGAGCAGGCGCCGGACAACATTGACCACACCCGGTTTGACGACATCTATCGGGGGCTTGAACCCACGGACAGCGACGGCTCGGAGAGTGCCGAATCGGCTGCGGAAATACGGGCCCACATTGACGTGTTCATCCAGGCAACGGCGGCAGACGACGGCAAAAGCTATATCCGGGTACGAAACCCGGCCGACCTGATGAATCAGGTGATTGCCTCGGGCCAGGTCGCCAACTTCCAGGAAGGTCGGAGATACATGGTGCAACGGGCGACCGACGGCGCTGCCGGCACCTACAACACCCGGGAGAACCAGGCCGATATCCGCTTCACCGATCAGGAAGCCGTTCTTGCCGGTCTTGCCTTGAACGACCGCGTATGGATATACCCAACGCTCGACTGGCGCTATGTGCCCAGCGCGACGAACGACAGTGACGCCGAAGGCAAGGTCTATCGCTCGATTCAGTACGTCAGCCGCAGTGTCGACCCGGAGGACCGGGACGCCCAGCCGGAACTCATCAGCGCACTCACCGGTAGCCGGTTCAGTGGCACGAGTTTTACCGCAGCTGGTTACAATCAGCCGGAATACGCGACGGCCGACTATCTGAGCCGGTCCTTCGGCAGTCTCGAACTCCGACAGGACTTCATTGCAGACAAAACGGATACGCTGTTTATCAAGAGCCCGGACCAACAGGTCATTGATCTCAGCCGGCACGACAGTTCCCAGTCACCCGAGGCCACTCCGGATTGCTTGCGGGTGGAACTCGACTATGCCATGCAGGTTCTGAGAATTTTCAGTTCGGATGGCGAACCGGCGACCGTCCCGGCGCCGACGGAAGAAGACCCATCCAACACCGAAAACAACCCGGATTACTGCAGTTACCAGGAGCCGGCCGAGGCCAAGGCAACCTGGTCAACGGAGGCCATTCCAGAGCGTCAGTAGAACCGGTCTTCTTTCAGGTTCCAGGTCTGGAGGAAGCCTTTCTTGCGGTCAATCATCCGCTCATAGGTGGAGATCATGATGGCAGCGTGGGGGGCTTTGGTCAGGCGCAGGGTTTCAATGCGCCGTTCAAGACGCTCCACTTCGGAGCTCACCTGCTGGTGCACGTGGTCACGAACGCTGTCGTGGTGATCAAGCTTGACCGTTCGCTCGGATCGCTCGGCGCAGATGTGAGGGGGCTTATCCATTCGGCTTCTCGTCCAGTGAGTCGTGATAGATCCTTATCCCATTCTGGAAGTCTGCCCATCTGTCGGACAAAGTGCAATAAAAATGAACTTAGTTTCATTTTTATTGCACGATCCAGCTCCGGAACCTGCTCACCTGACGCAGAAAGCCCTGCTATAGTTCCCTGTAACATCACGTTTTTTCAAGACAGTTCCGATCACCGCCCGAGAGTTGCCATGACCCAGACCTCCGTCGCCGATACCCTCCGAGAATACCTGTCACTGCTGGAACTGCTGGACGACGCCTATTGGGAAGCCAGCAGCATTCACCACAAGGATATGCTGTACGACATCATCAGCATTTTCAGTCAGGAAGTGGCCGAGATTAACAAATTGAGCATCCAGGACCACCACTACCCCTATGAGGTGATCACCGAGGGCATTCGCCGGGTCGTCCCAAAACTGGAGCGGCTGGATGAGAATCGGGAAGACGTGATTCAGCGGACCCAGACACTGACCGATTTCCGGGACATCCTGTCATCAGTGCTGGGCATTCTCGAAGAGCAGTTGCGGACCCTCTGAGCTCAGGCCGCGACCAGCGGCCTCTGGTTCTCCGGGATCAGGGGAAAGCGCTTGCAGACCGTGTAGACAAATTTTGCCAACGCCGGCATGTGGTGACCGACAATGGGAAAGCCGGTATTGAGCAGGCTGACCGAAATATCCCGGGCCGGGTCGGCCCAGCACAGCTTGTTAATCAGCCCGATGTGGCCAAAGGCGTAGCGGCTTTGCGGGCCCCACAGACCCACCGGGTTGCCGCCCAGCATCATGCCGGCGCTGAAGCGCATCGGAATCATCATGGTCCGGTCGATCTGTAGCGACCCGAACTGCTGAATGGCTCGCCGAACCGTCATTTCGCTGCAGATGCGCTTCCCGTTCCAGACCCCGCCATTGAGCATCATCTGGAAGAACCGGCCCATTTCCTCGGCGGTGCCACACAGGTTACCGGCGGGAATGACCGCTTCCTGGAAGCGGGGATCGTTGGTGACCTTCTCGACCGTCCGGATATCACTGCCCAGGGCCCGGTTAACGATCCACGACACGGGAAACCTCGGGGTCGGGCCGGTGGCGTAATTACTGGCCAACTCGTGCAGGTGATCCGGCGCGATCCCATAGGTGAACCACTTCATGCCCATGGGCTGGCGCAGGTGGGTATCGAGGTAATGCTCAATGCTGTTGCCGGTGACTTTTTCCAGCACACGCTGCAACACGAAGCCTCCAGTGATGGCGTGGTAGGCCACTTTGGCGCCGTCCACTTCCACCGGCCTGGCCTCACACAGCAGGCGCCAGATTTCGTCCTTCTGCCAAAGGACCTCGATGGGCGTTTCCCGCGGGATCGCAGGAATACCGCCGCGGTGGGAGAGCACCTGGTGCACGGTGATCGTCCGCTTTCCACCCTGGGCAAATTCCGGGCAGTAGTAGGACACCGGATCAGTCAGGTTCACCAGCCCCTGTTCCGCCAGCATATGAATCAGCAAGGCGGTGACCGCCTTTGATGCCGAGAAATAACAGACGGGGGTCTCGGTCGTCATCGGGGTCTTCAGGACACTGGCGCCGTCCCGGGGACCGTTACCGGTGGCGTGCCCGATGGCCCGATGCAGGACCTGCTCACCCCGATGGCGCAGCGACAACTGCAAGCCGGGATGCACGCCGGTCCGGTACAGGGCCTCAACACTCTCCCAGATGGCGTCGATCGCCTCCGGACTGACGCCGGCGGCATCCGGACGCTCACCAGCCGCATCACGGCAGGTAACGGCGGACAGGTCTTTGGGCACAATGCAGGTGTGCAGGGCACGGCGGGCGATTCGATTCATTCGGGTACAACCTTATTCAGTGTTCTTGTTATCGTCGTTTCAGGCGTCATTATGAACATGCTCGGAAAGGTGTGCCATCGAAACACAGTTCCGGCCCCGCTCCTTGGCCCGATACATGGCCTTATCGGCCGCCGCACACAAGGCTGCGGCGGTCAGGCCGTGACTGGGGTAGACCGCCACGCCGACACTGATGGTCAAGGGCACCGTCCTGCCATCACCCAGGGGTTGCGGCAGGGATCCGACCTGACGCCTCAGCCGGTCGGCGGTTTCGCGGGCCTCGGCCACCTCCATTTCCGGCAACACAATCACAAATTCCTCACCGCCGAACCGGCCTACCGAATCGACCGCGCGCACGCTGTCGAGTAGCAGGCGGCTGACCGCCTTCAAGACCGAATCACCGGCCGCATGGCCATAGGTATCGTTCACATCCTTGAAATGGTCGAAGTCGATCCACAGGAGGGCCATGGTACGCTGGTAACGCTTGGCACGCTCGAGCTCCTCCTCCATGAGCCGTGTCAGCTCACGGCGGTTGAGTAAGCCGGTAAGCGGATCGCGGGTCGCCAGCTCCGACAGTTCGTTTTCCAGTGCCTTGCGGTCGGAGATGTCCAACACAATACCCTCCAGCACCGTTTCGCCGCTATCCTCTACGACTCCTCGGCCCCGCTCCCAGACCCAGATTCTGGCCCCGTTTTTCCGCTTCAACGCGTACTCAACGGAGAAGGGCTTGCCCTGATTCAGCGCCGCTTTCACGTCCTGCTGCAATCGTTTGTTGGTGGCGTCATCCATCAGGTCGGCAAAACTGACCTGCCGGTTGTTAACCAGCGCGGCCGGCTCATAACCGGTAAGCTCAATACAGCCGTCGGAGACAAACAGCATCGTCCACTGGCTGTCGTAGCGACAGCGATAGGCCATCCCCGGCAGGTTATCCATGAGCACGGTCAACTGTCGTTCGCGGGCGCGGAGCGCCTGGCGCTGACCGTGTTGAAGCTTCAACAGGGAACGGTCCTTGTATAGCTGACGCAGGAGCACGGAGAACAGGACCAGGCCGGTGACCAGAACGAAGAAGAAGCCCTTCCAGGTCTGGACCCGGGACAGGGCCTCCGGATCCTGAAACCAGGATTCGACCAGGCGGTCTGAAAACGCGATCCAGGCAAAACCGACAACCAGGTAGGTCAGGACCACCCAGAGAGTCCGGCGCAGGGGGAGCAACTGATCGGAGAGCTGGCGCTCGTTGGACTGCCTCATTCCATTACCGCGTATTTGCGTGGTGGCCTCAGCGTTAACCAGCCGGTTTGGCAATGTATCATGCCCAGAAAATAGTCATTCTACTGACATAAGTCGAGTTATGTCGCGGTCGAACACGCTATTCTCTAATCGGACTGTGTTACATTTTTCAGGTCAGAGGACGAGGCAGGAGACGCCATGACCCCGGGGATCAACGCCGCCAGGAAAGCCAGGATCAGCCATACCCTTCACGAATACGACCATGACCCGGCCAGCGAGAGCTATGGCACCGAAGCCGCCGAGAAGATCGATGCCGACCCTCGCCGCGTGTTCAAAACGCTGGTGGTGGATATTGATGGCAGGGAACTGGCCGTCGGAGTGGTGCCGGTCAGCGCCATGCTCAGCATGAAACTCATTGCCCGGGCGGCGGGAGGGAAAAAAGCCACCATGGCCAATCCCCAAGTGGTCCAGCGCAGCACAGGATACGTGCTTGGCGGCGTTAGTCCCCTTGGACAGAAAAGGCGTCTAAAAACCTTCCTGGACCGCTCGGCAGAAGGCTTCGATACCGTTTACGTCAGTGCCGGGCGACGCGGTCTCGAGATTGAACTCTCACCACAGGACCTGCTGAAACTGACCAGCGGACAGCTGGCGGTACTTCAGCAGGAGTAAGCTTTGTCCCACGCCCTGGATCTTCTTTTGATTGGCGGGATCATGTTGCTGGCTCTGGCCGCTCACACCGTAGGCCAGCGCCTGCATGTTCCAAGAGTGACCCTGTTATTGCTGTTGGGTGCTGTTGCCGGCCCTGAGATGCTTGACCTGATCCCCACCAGAGTAAGCGAAAGTTTTCCTCTGGTGACCGAGCTCACCCTGGCCATGGTCGGCTTTCTGCTTGGGGAGCGCATCTCGTTCCGTGACCTCAGAAGGGGCCGGGAGGCGATCATCGTAAGCCTGGCCGTGACTATCGTGACGGCCCTGGTGATCTTCCTCACGACCTGGGCCGTCACGCAAAACCTGCCTGCCTCGTTGCTGCTCGCCGCCATCGCGACCGCGACTGACCCGGCGGCCACCCTGGACGTGATGCGGGAAACCGCCTCCCGTGGACCACTGACCAGACTGGTCGGGCAGGTTGTCGCCATCGACGACGCCTGGGGCGCCATTCTGTTCAGTATCCTGCTGGTGGTGGCCGAGCTGGTTTCCGGCAATGGCGTGAACTTGTTCGAAACCGTCGGGTACGGGATCTACGAGGTGCTCGGCGCCATGGTGCTGGGTGTGTTGCTGGGGCTACCCATGGCCTGGATGACTGGTCGACTGAAACCGGGGGAACCGATGTTGCTCGAGTCCGCCGGTTTTATCTTCCTGGCCGCCGGCATCGCTGGCGTTCTCGAAGTGTCCTACCTCCTCACCTGTATGACCCTGGGAATCACGGTCGCAAACAGGGCTCATCATCATATCCGGCCATTTCGCTCTATTGAAGGCATCGTGGAGCCGTTTCTGGCGACATTCTTCTTCCTGGCGGGATTTGGTCTGGAATGGGAAATCCTGCCGACTCTCGGTGCTCTCGGAGCCGTGTACATTCTGGCCCGGATCGCCGGCAGGATCCTGGGCGGCTACACCGGAGGAGTGCTGGCAGGGTCCAGCCACACCGTGAGGACCCGCAATGGTGCCTGCCTGCTACCTCAGGCGGGGGTGGCTATGGGCCTGGCCCTCGTGGCCACTCAGCGGATGCCGGAGATTACGTTTATCCTGCCCCTGATTATCGGCTCCACCGTGGTATTCGAGTTGATCGGGCCGCCAGTCACCATGTATCAGTTCCGCAGGGCCGGAGAGTCGGGCAAGGGCTATGAGGAAGAACCAGAAGAGAACTGACATCCGCCAATAAAAAACCCGGAGAGCCAAAGGGCTGTCCGGGTTTTTCGCGGGCCAGGTTACAAACCCGGCCCTGATCCCTGAGGCTTACTTCACAGAAGCGCGAGCCTCTTCGAGGATCTTGTTGAGGGTTTCACTCGGCTGCATGATCTCACAGACCTTCTCCATCGGCGGATGATAGTAACCACCGATGTCGGCCGGGTTGCCCTGAACGACGGTCATCTCTTCCAGGATCTTGTCCTTGTTCTCCTCCAGCTGCTTGGACAGCTTGGCGAAGAACTCCTTCAGCTCCTTGTCACTGTCCTGTTTGGACAGTTCCTCAGCCCAGTAGCGAGCCAGGTGGAAGTGGGAACCCCGGTTATCCAGCTCACCGGTGACACGGGACGGAGACTGATTGTTCTCCAGCAGGCGCTCGGTGGCCTTGTCCAGAGTCTGACCCAGCAGGCGAGCGCGCTCGTTGCTCTGCTTCTCGCCCAGTTCGTCCAGGGACACCGCCGTGGCCAGGAACTCGCCCAGCGAATCCCAGCGCAGGTGGTTCTCCTGAATCAGCTGCTGCACGTGCTTCGGTGCGGAACCACCGGCACCGGTCTCGTACAGGCCACCGCCGTTCAGCAGCGGCACGATGGACAGCATCTTGGCACTGGTACCCAGCTCCAGGATCGGGAACAGGTCGGTGAGGTAGTCACGCAGGACATTACCGGTTACGGAGATGGTGTCCAGACCCCGGATCAGACGCTCCATGGTCCAGCGGATAGCCCGAACCGGTGACATGATACGAATATCCAAGCCCTCGGTATCGTGGTCCTTCAGGTAAGTCTCAACCTTCTTGATCAGCTGGGCATCGTGCGCACGCTCGTCGTCAAGCCAGAACACCGCCGGCATGCCGGTAGCGCGGGCACGGCTGACCGCCAGCTTGACCCAGTCGCGGATCGGGAGATCCTTGGTCTGGCACGCACGCCAGATGTCACCTTTCTCAACGTTGTGCTCGGTCAGCACGGTGCCGTCCTCGGCAATCACCCGAACGACACCGTCTTCCTTGATTTCGAACGTCTTGTCGTGGGAACCATACTCCTCGGCCTTCTGCGCCATCAGACCCACGTTCGGCACCGTACCCATAGTAGTCGGATCGAAGGCGCCGTGGGTCTTACAGAAGTTGATCACTTCCTGGTAGATGGTGGCATAGGTGGACTCGGGCATCACCGCCTTGGTGTCCTTGAGCTTGTTGTCACGGGCCCACATCTTGCCGGAGTTACGAATCATGGCCGGCATGGACGCATCAACAATCACGTCGCTCGGTACGTGCAGGTTGGTGATGCCCTTGACGGAATCGACCATGGCGATTTCCGGCCGGTGCTCGTAACAGGCGTGCAGGTCTTCCTGAATCTGCTCCTGTTTGGATTCCGGCAACTGCTTGATCTTCTCGACCACGCTGGACAGGCCGTTGTTCGGGTTGACTCCGATTTCGTCGAACAGCTCACCGTGCTTGTCGAACAGGTCCTTGTAGAAAACCTTCACCGCGTGACCGAAGACGATCGGGTGGGAGATTTTCATCATGGTGGCTTTGACGTGCAGGGAGAACATCACGCCGGTCTTCTCGCAGTCCGCGATCGCGTCCTCGAAGAACTTCACCAGCGCCTTCTTGCTCATGAACATGCCGTCCAGCACTTCGCCTTCCTGCAGCGGCAGCTCGGGTTTCAGGACGGTCTGCTTGCCCTGCTTGCTTTCAAACACGATGCGAGCGGTAGTCGCCTTGTCGAGGGTGACCGACTGTTCGCTGGAATAGAAATCGCCACCGCGCATGTGGGCAACATGGGTCCGGGACGCCGGGCTCCACTCGCCCATGGTGTGGGGATACTTGCGGGCGAAGGCTTTCACTGCCGTGGGCGCGCGCCGATCGGAGTTACCCTCACGCAGAACCGGGTTCACGGCACTGCCCAGTACCTTGGCATAGCGGGACTGGATTTCTTTCTCCTCGTCGGTCTCCGGGTTTTCCTTGTACTCAGGGACCTTGTAGCCCTGCTCGTTCAGCTCGTTGATGGCTGCACGTAGCTGGGGAATGGAGGCGGAGATGTTCGGCAGTTTGATGATGTTGGCGTCCGGGTCCTTGGTGTACTCACCCAGCTCCGCCAGTGCATCCGGAACCCGCTGATCTTCTTCGAGGTAGTCCGGGAAGTTCGCCAGAATACGCGCCGCGAGAGAAATGTCGCTGGTTTCGAATTCAATACCAGCCGGCTTGGCGTAGGTTTCCAGGATGGGAAGAAGTGACCGTGTCGCGAGGGCAGGCGCCTCGTCGGTCAGGGTATAGACAATCTTTGCTTTGGATGATGTCATTTTCGTCCTCAGGCTAATGGGTGGGTTCAGGACGGTCATGGCGGGGTCAGGCGTCTTGTGAACGTCCGACCCGGGCAATGACTGATTAGGAACTTTTGATAGACCTACTAAGATACCATTTTTTCGTAAATTCTGGTTACGATCTTAGTATAAGAACGGACTAAAAGTTCGCTAATTCCCGTTACAGGACGATGAAAAACCATGAATTTACGAAACTTTCGTACATTCCCGCTGACGGGATTCGCAAGCGGTAGGGCCCCGGTGATGGGGCCCACAGACTTCTGGCTGAAGGATTCGACATCAGCCTTTTGGCAGCAGTCCCGCTTCCGATAGCCGATCCCGGATAAGATCCAGCGCTTCCGGATTCGCCAGGGCATCCCGGTTGTCCGCCTTCGCCGAGCCGTTGATCAGCCGGGCAACCGCCAGCTCCACTTTCTTACCACTGCGGGTGTAGGGAATATCGGCCACCTCGATAATGTGCTTGGGCACATGCCGGGGGCTGGCGCCTTCACGGATACGGGTCTTCAGCTGCTTGAGCAGGTCATCGGTAATCGACTGACCGTCAGCCGGCACCACCAGCAGGACCACTTCCACATCGCCCTCGACCTGGCGGCCGACCACGAGGCTGTCCTTCACCTCGTCCACGGTTTCCACCTGGCGGTAGATTTCCGCGGTGCCGATGCGGACACCGCCCGGATTCAGGGTGGCATCGGACCGGCCGTAGATAACGGCGCCGCCGTGTTCGGTAAACTCGATAAAGTCACCGTGTGCCCAGACCCCGGGGAAGGTGTCGAAGTAGGCCGCATGGTAGCGGGCACCATCGGCATCGTCCCAGAAGCAGACTGGCATGGAGGGCAACGGCTGGCGACAGACCAGCTCGCCCCGGCCGCCATGCACCGGCTTGGCGTCCTCATCATAGGCCACGGCGTCGACACCCAGGAAGCGGCACTGGATTTCGCCACGACGGACCGGCAACAAGGGCGTCGAGCCCACGAAGCAGCCGCAGATGTCGGTACCTCCGGCAATGGAACCGAGCAGCACACCGGGGGCGCCATCGCTGTACACCCAGTCGTAATCCTCCGGCAACAGCGGGGAGCCGGTGGAGAACAACACCCGCAGGGCGCTCAGGTCCAGATCCTTCGCCGGTTTCAGTTCAGCCTTGCGGCAGCCCGCCAGGAACCGGGCACTGGTACCGAAATGGGTGACCTTCTCGCCGGCCACGGTGTCCCACAGGTAACTGAGGCTGGGGTAACCCGGCGATCCGTCAACGGTGATCACCGCG
The DNA here is from genome assembly GCF_019392195.1 of Marinobacter sp. F4206. Lineage (NCBI taxonomy): Bacteria > Pseudomonadati > Pseudomonadota > Gammaproteobacteria > Pseudomonadales > Marinobacteraceae > Marinobacter > Marinobacter liaoningensis. Next base: position 1,821,267 of record NZ_JAHXKI010000002.1, on the reverse strand, counting down.
GCCCCGGTCATCAGCGCAGACGCCTGCCAGTTCCACATCATCCAGCCGCAGGTGGTGAAATACAGGAACCGGTCCTCGGGGCCCACGTCACCGTGCAGCATCAGTTCCTTGGCATGATTCACCAGCAGGCCGGCGTTGCCATGAACGATGCACTTGGGTTTGCCGGTGGTGCCCGACGAATACAGGATGTATACCGGATGATCCGGACCCAGGGGCGTGAAGGACGGCGACTGCCCGGCACCGGACGCAATGGCGTCCTCCCAGGGGGTTACGAGGTCGCCCTGGATCGGCGCCTGTTCCGGCAGTTGCTGGACGCTGACCACACACTTGAGGGTCGGCAGTCCGGCAACGAGTTCGGCAAAGTCGTCCTGGCGGGCGAAGACCTTGCCGCCGTAGCCGTAACCGTTCACCGCGATCAATGCCGACGGCTCGATCTGACCGAACCGGTCCAGGATCGCGCCAACCCCGAAATCCGGGGAGGCCGAACTCCAGATCGCGCCCAGGCTGGTGGCGGCGAGCATCCCCACCATGGCCTCGTACCCATTGGTGACAACGCCCGCTACCCGGTCACCACGCTCGATGCCCTGGCTGCGCAGGAACGCCTCGAGCGCGCCCACATCGGCTTTCAGTTCGGCGTAGGTCCGGCGCAGGACCGGACGGGTCTCGCAGTAGGCGACAATCGCCTCGCGATTGGCATGGTCGCCCTCGGCCAGGCGCAACAGGTTGGCCGCGAAATTCAGCTTCATGCCCGGGAACCACTCTGCCCCCGGCATATCACGCTTACCCAGCACCTCCTTGGCGGGGGTGTCGCAGACCAACCCGCAGTAGTCCCAGACTTTTGCCCAGAAGGTGTCGAGCTCGTCAATGGACCACTGGTGCAGGGCATGGTAGTCGGCAAACGGGCCAAAGCCCTGCTGCTCAAGCCATGCCTTGAACTGGCCCATTCGGGAATTGGCCAGCGTGTCTTCAGACGGAGACCAGACTACCGGCGATTGTTCTTCATTGCTCATCCATATCTCCTGAATATTACTGCATATGCCAGCCGTGACTGACCACGATGGACTGGCCAGTCAAAGCCGCAGAGGGGAATGCGGCCAGATGAACAGCCAACTCTGCCACGTCTTCAAGGGTGGTGAATTCCCCGTCCACAGTGTTCTTGAGCATCACTTTACTGATCACTTCCTCTTCGGAAATGCCCAGTTCCTTGGCCTGTTCCGGAATCTGCTTGTCCACCAGGGGCGTGCGCACAAATCCGGGGCAGATGATGTTGCTTCGCACCCCGTATTCCGCACCTTCCTTCGCCACCGCCCTGCACAGCCCCAGCATGCCGTGTTTGGCCGCCACGTAAGGGGCTTTCAGGGGCGAGGCCTCCAGAGAATGCACCGAGCCCATGTAGAGCATGGTGCCCCCGCCGCTCTCGTACATATGCTTGAGTGCCGCGCGGGTCACCAGGAATGCGCCATCAAGATGCACGTTCATTACTTTGCTCCAATCGGAGTAAGCCAGCTTGTGCACCGGATCAATATGCTGGATTCCAGCGTTCGCGATGGCGATATCCAGGCCACCCCACTGTTTAACCACAAAGTTGACGTTTACGTCAACTGCATCTTCATCGGTCACATCCATCTCAAGGGCGATGGCCGTGCCGCCGGCCTGCTCGATGGCAGCTACGGTGTCCTGTGCCGCCTCGAGTGTCAGGTCAGCCACAGCGACCTTCGCCCCTTCGCGGCCGTACGCCTCGGCAATGGCCCGGCCGATGCCACGGCCGGCACCGGTAATCAGAGCAATCCGGTTTTCCAGACGCATGGTTATTTTCTCCTTAATCGTAAGCCACGCTGGGCAGCCAGGTCGCGATTTCCGGTACCACGAACACAATAGCCAGTGCTGCCAGCTGAATAAGAATGAACGGAATAACACCCCGGTAGATGTCGGTGACTGCGATCTCCGGCGGCGCCACACCCTTGATGTAAAACAGGGCAAACCCAACCGGCGGCGTCAGGAAAGAGGTCTGCAGGCACATGGCGAACAGAATAGTGAACCAGACCAGATCAAACCCGAGACTTTGCACAACCGGCGCGACCAGCGGCAGGATGATCAGAGTGATCTCTACCCAGTCCAGGAAGAAGCCCAGCAGGAAAACACCGAACAGGATGGTCAGCACTACTCCGTAGGGACCGAAAGGCAGGCCCAGCAGGGCGTCTTCGATGACCTGATCACCACCGAGACCCCGCAGCACCACGGAGAACGCGGTCGCACCCAGGAAGATGGCAAAGATGAACGCAGCCGTTCGGGTGGTCTGCTGCATGGAGGAGTTGAGGACTTTCAGATTCAGTCGACCCGACATCAGGGCCAACAGCAGAGCACCCAAAGCGCCTACACCGGAAGCCTCCGTTGGGGTTGCAATGCCGGCAAAGATGGAACCGAGCACGCCCAGGATGAGCGCGGCCGTCGGAACAACGGCTTTCGCCACTTCCCAGACGATGGCCCAGCTCACTTTCTCTGTGCCCGCCGGTACCGGTGCAATGTGGGGTTGCAGCATGGGTCGGATGATGGCGTAGGCCACGTACATGGCACCCAACATCAGGCCCGGGAAGAAGGCGCCCATGAACAGGTCGCCGACCGATGCCTCAGGCACGGCCAGCCGGTCTGCCATCAGCACGAGCATGATGGACGGGGGGATCAGGATCCCCAGGGTCCCGGTGGCACAGGCCGTACCCACCGCAAAGCCCTTGTCGTACTTGTTCTCCATCATCACCGGCAGGGACAACATGCCGAGCAGCACGACAGAAGCACCGATGATACCCGTGGTCGCGGCCAGCAGTACGCCGATGACGATCACGGTAACCGCATAGCCACCACGGACGGCGCCAAAGAGTTTGACCATACTGTTCATCAGGCGTTCGGCAACACCGGACTGATCAAGCATAATCCCCATGAAGATAAACATGGGCAGGGCAACAAGGGTCTCGCTACTGACCACCTTCCAGATTCGTTCGGGGACCAGCCCCATGGAGGAGGAGTAGTCGAACCACAGATTGGCACCAAAATTCTCGACGGCGATGACACCAACAACGGTCCAGATGACCGCGGTGCCACCCAACACCCACGCAACCGGATAACCGGTCATCAGCAGCGCCCCGAACGTGAGGAACATGCCAATTACGAAAAGGGTTTCAAGCTCCATCAGGACGCATCCTCTTTCTTGTTGTCACCGGACTCGACCCGGATTGGCTTCGGGAAGCCGAAAAGCAGGGCAGTGACTTTCATCAGACGGGACAGGGCAGCGATTATCAGGAGCACAAAAGACAGTGCCAGAACGCCCTTGAGGATCCAGCGGTAAGGCAGGCCCGCCGGCGCCTGGCTGGTCTCACCCTGTTCCCAGGAGCTCACGGCATAGGGAATCATTTCGTAGACCGCCAGCACCAGAAACGGCAACAGCAGAAACACCAAACCCAACAGTTCAATCCACGCCTGGCCTTTGAGCGAAAGGCGTTCATGGATGACGTCCACCCTGACATGGTCATCGGTCACCAGGGTATAGCCCAACCCCAACAACCAGCCGGCGCCGGCCAGATGCCACTGGACTTCTTCAAGCGTTACCGAACCCTGGCCAAAGGCATAGCGCCCCACTACCGCGTAGATGATCACGCCGGTAACCACAATCCAGAGCCAGGAGGCACTCTTCCCTATCGCAGAAATCACACCGTCCAGGACCTCGCTCAGCCGGGTGGTCGGAAACTCGGTGTGATGATGAATAAATTGACCGGCATCCGACGCCGATGCATGGACATCGGACGAAGAGCCCTTATCAGACACTGTCATACAACAGTTCCTCGTTCAGAAAGCCTGCCGTGAAACAAGGATGGCCCCGCAGGGCCATCCAGACTAAATCAGAGGGCACCGGCATAAGCTCCGGTGCCCCTTTTGGTCAGCCCCGAACCTTAGAGGTCCGCTGGAACATAGGCGCGGGTGTCCCACACCTTGTAGGATTCCATGAACTCCTGCTGACTCTCGTAAACACGCTTGAAGTCGGCATCCTTGGACGCTTCTTCCTCAAGCACTTCCTGAGTGACTTCCCTAAGCTTGAGCAGAACGTCGCGGGGGATCTGATCAGCCTGAACGCCCTTTTCCTGGAACTCGGCCAGAACCTTGCCGTTCTTGTACTCGCCCTCAGCCAGACCACGGGTGGTAGCCGCAGTACAGGAAGCCTCAACCAGCGCCTTCTGAGCCTCAGTGGCGCGTGCCCACTCATCCTTGTTGATCAGCATGTACTGGGCTGTGAATTGCTGGTGCCAGCCCGGGAACAGGTTGTACTTGACCACCTGGTTGAAGCCGAGGATCTGGTCGATGGCGGGCATGGAAAACTCGGTGGCATCAATGGTGCCCTTTTCCAGTGCCTGGTATAGCTCGCCGCCGGGCATCATGGTGACAGAGGCGCCCAGTTTTTCGAGAACCTTACCACCGAGACCAGCGAAGCGGATCTTCAGGCCCTTGTAGTCTTCCAGTGTTTCGATGGGCTCGGAATACCAACCCGCTGTTTCAGGCCCAATGATGCCGCACAGCTGCGCGTGCACGTTAAATCCCTTGTTGGCATAAGTTTCCTGCAGCATTTCATGACCGCCACCGTAGTAATACCAACCGATGTAGGCCGGGGGCTTCATGCCGAATGGAACAGCGGCAAACAGGGGAATCGCGGGCACCTTGCCCTGGTCGTAGCCGATCCAGGTGTAGCCGGCAGAGACCTTGCCGTCTGAGACAGACTGCAGGATGTCGAACGGCGGAACCAGCTTGCCGGGTTCATAGACACGGACCTGGATGCTGCCATCCGAAGCGGTCGTAAGGTTGTCTGCAACCCAGGCAGCGGGAGAACCGAGGCCCGGAAGGTTGGTTGCGAAGGCGACGGGCATTTTCCAGCGCAGGTCGTCTGCGAAAGCGGAACCCGTCGTCAGGGCAATCGCACCGGCGATACCGGTGATGGCCTTCAAGAGTTTCATTGGCAAGTCTCCTAGCATTGTTGTTTTATCCGGCCTGGCGGACGCAATTTCTGACAGGCCTCGTCTGAGTATAGTCAGACATCGCAGAAAACAGACCGACATGGGTAACTTGGGGGGTCCAACAATAAGCGCCAGTCTTGTTTTCTGCGTTGTTCTGACGTCTTGCACGCCGGCATTTGCAGACAACGTGCCAACCACATTTTTGTTTGTTTTTTCATATAGATAGAGGATTTCGCCAAACTCAGCGAAAGGAAAAATTGTCCGGACTACCGGACGTCTTTAGACATCAGTCGTAGGGGTTTGTACGGATACCAGGACAGCTGTCCTGATTTCAGGACAGCTTCGCCAGCTTCTCGTACAGTACGGACCGGGAAATACCCAGTAATTTGGCGGCGCGCGTCCGGTTGCCACGGCTGGCGACCAGCGCTTCTTCAATGGCCTGGGCCTCGGCCTCGGCCAGGGTTCGGGCCAGAGGGCGTACCGGTTGCGGCGTCAACGAGGATACCGGACGCTTGCCACTGCGGGGCAATACCTTGAAGACGGCGTCGGCATCCAGCAAGCCGCCTTCTTCACCCATGGTCAGGGCCCGTTCCAGAACGTTCCGCAGCTCCCGGATATTTCCCGGCCAGTCGTAGCTGCCCAGAGCGGACACCCCCGCATCGGTGATCTCACCGCGCAGTTCCAGTCCCTCACAGATCTCGCCCAGCAAGGCCTCACACAGCACGCCCAGATCCGCCAGCCGGTCCCTCAACGGCGGAATGGGAATCTCCAACACGTTGAGCCGGTAATACAGATCCGAACGGAACGTGCCATCGGCGATCATCGCTTCCAGGTTACGGCTGGTTGCGGCGATGACCCGTACATCGACCTGTTCGACCTTGTTCGAGCCCAGCGGCTCGATTTCGCCCTCCTGCAGGGCCCGCAACAATTTCGCCTGCAACGGCAGCGGCATGTCACCGACCTCATCCAGGAACAGGGTGCCGCCATTGGCAAGCTGGAACTTTCCCTCCCGGGTCCGGCGGTCAGCACCGGTGTAGGCGCCCGGTGCCACACCAAAAAATTCCGCTTCGAGGAGGTTGTCCGGGATAGCTGCGACGTTGACCCCGACGAAGGGTTTCTCAGCCCGGGTGGACACGGTGTGGATGGCCTGGGCCAGAACCTCCTTGCCGGTGCCGGTTTCACCCAGCAACAGGACCGGCATTTCGCGACCGGCCGCCAGGCGGGCACGGCGCTTTACTTCCAGCGCTGCCGGGCTGGCCCCGACAAAGTCCCCGAGACTGTATCGTGTCCCGCGGGCCTTCTTCGCCAGTGCCTTGCGGGCGGCGGCGAGGTCCTGGTGCAGGCGCCGGTATTTCGCGACCAGGGGCGTTAACGGTTGCAGATCGTCGTACAGCACAAAAGCCACGGCGCCCACAATCCGGCCATCCTCGTCGTAAAACGGCAGGCGGGTTACCACCAGCTGCTGCTGGTTGTGTTCCATGATGTCGAGCAACAGCGGCTTGCCGCTCTCCACCACTTCCGGCATCCGGGTCTGGGGGATGACCTGGCGCACCGGCTTGCCAACCACCCTGGAAGGATCGCCCAGCCCCAGCAGATGCGAATAGCTGCTGTTGATCCAGGTAATACGGCTGTCCCGATCGACCGCGATGGCACCGGCGCTCGCTGCCTCGAACATCGGGAACAGGGCTTCGATCAGATCCCGCGTGAGTCCGCTCTTGTTATTTTCGGTAAACAGCTGTGTCATGTACCCCGCACCACCACCGGCTTGGATATCGTTCATGATGAGATCCCCAACATCCGGTAGCCCCGGATGCAGTCACGGAAGTATATGGGCCCCCTGTGGCGGGGGCAAACGGAGCCGCCCCGAAACAATCCGGGGCGGCGATTGGCCGGCGTCTTACTCCGGGATACGCAGCTGGTTGTCGACGAACCGGATGCGGTCCGACGCTGCGGGATCAGGGCTGATCGCAGGCAGGTTGGCCTCCGTCAGCGGCGAGGTGATGGCTCCCCGGGGCACTGTCCGGACCACCTGACTCGGCGGCAGGGGCTGCCGGTTTTTCAGCGTCGCCCACACCAGATCCAGGGCCTGGAAGTAGTAGTGATGCAGCGGAACATAGCGATCCGCCAATCCGGGGAAACCGTTCAACACATCCAGATGGTGGGCGTTGAGGATTTCGTAGTAGCGCAGGTTGCTGGCCTTGCCCTCAACCCGCTGGTTCAACCCGTAATAGGGCCGAGACGTGTGGTTGATGGGCAGGATCGCGTCCGCGCGACCGGTCACAAACACCGTCGGTTTGCCCCGCAGGTCACCCGACGCCCGCACCTCAGAAATACCCGTGGCAATGGCGTCCGCCTGGGCTGCGGCATTGCCGCTGAGGGCGCCGCCGGTCACCGCATCACTGCCCTGGGCCAGGCTTCTCAGGCAAAGCAGCGCATCCAGACCGTAATCCAGCTGGCTGGAACTCGGCGAGGCGCTGGCCGCCAGGTTGGTGGGCTGGCCAAGAGCGCCGTCGTAAACCAGGTTGACGCCCGCCGTTGGCGGAATCCCGTTGCTGGCCGAGAACAGTGCTGCTTCGGTTGTCGGCGCCAGGGGCGTGACGGCGCCAGCGGCATCGGTTGCCGCCAGGCTGAGGTCACAAACCCGATCCTCGACGCCGGCACGACCGTAGGCGTTGGCGTACGTCATGGAAATGCTCTGCGCGACGGCCAGGCCGAAGTGCACCGGCGCCAACAGATTCTGCTCCGGCTGGATACCGAAATCCTCGTTGAGAATGCGCAGCGCATCGGTCGCGCGCTCGTCCAGGGTGGCCCCGGTTACCAGGCCCTTGTTCGCCAGAGAGTTACAGATGTTCTCGCCGACAACCGGTGAATTGAACACTGCATTCAGAGGCGCGGTATCCCGTATTGCCGGTGCCAGGTTGGCACAGCCCTGGTACACCGCCAGGGCGGTGGTGTAATCCAGCAGGCTCCGACTGTGCTCGGTGATCACCGGCCCGTCGCCCTGGCGAATCGTAAAGCCGGTATCCACCCGGGGATTCACGTTTGGCTCAGACACTGCCACCCCGTCAATCAGGCCCTGGTGATCCTGTTCCGCAGCCCGGACCGAGGAACCACCCCCGTTGGAAACGCTGGACGCAATCACCAGCGTGTTGTTGGGTTTGAGCGTGATCAGCGTCTCGTCGTTCGGCAGCTGACGCCCGAACTTCTCGTTCAGCACGTAAAAGCCGAATTCGATGGACTGCAACACGTGCTGGCCCCAATCGGCTTCCGGGTTCACTTTGGAATGAGCGTGCTTGAAAGCAAAGCGGTCCGGCCAGAGCGCACTGAAATCACCGCGGGCGGTATCGGACAGATCCGCCCGGAACTGCACGACCTCCTCCCCATTGGTCAGTGTGCCATCCCGCCTCTGGGCCGAGTCGGTTTCCAGGTTATGGGAGCCCGTGCCGGTTCCCTTGTCGGTATACACCACGGCGCAGCCTTTTTTCAGGCCCCACTCACCGGCCGTGCCAATGGCCCCGTAGATACCCCGGGAGCCGGACGAGGGCGCGGTCACGATGCAGGCGTTGGCAGGATCGAAGCGGTCCGGCACCTGGGCCATCACGGTCACCAGAACGTCGCTGCCCGGCACCGTCATGAACGCCAGGTATTCCTCACCGGCGATCAGGCCCTCGCCGGCAGCGCCCACACCGGGCCCGAAAAAGGAGCCGTAGCCACCGCCGGGCACAGTATCGACCAGCGCCCGGTAATTGTTGTAGATCGCCAGGCGTCGGAGTTCAGCGGGCGTGGGCGCAAGCGGTTCGTTGAACACCGGGGCGGCACCGGCCAGGCCGGAGGCGCCGAGGCCTGCCGTCAGCAGATCGTCGGTGATGCCATCGTATGCAATGTGTGCGATGTCGCCCTGGATGAACCCGGGCAGCGCGTTGAAGGCAGGATTATCTATCGCCCAGGCACTCGAGGCGAACACGGAGACACCGAGAGCGGCGCCCAGTATGATTCGTTTCATGGTCGTTCCTTGTTTGTTGTTGTTGACGAACAGGCACGGACCTCCGGGCCGAGCCCTGCGGAACCCCATGCGGATCCTGTGCCAATTATCCAAGGCGCTGTTTTTATTAGAGAACCAGAAGCGCCCAGGGAAAACCGGGAGAAATAATCCGGGTTTCCGGACACCCCTCGGGCACGGAAAACCCGGGAACCGCCATCAGCTGGATTTTCAACCAGCACGTCCTGACATCCGGACATCGTCTCGAAATCCGGACAATTCCGACCACGGCCGCTCCCCGGCCGCATCCGCAAGTCGCCTGTGTTCGTACATCCAGTCAACCGGTTCACGATGGCAAACGATAACGAGAGGGAGTGAGGTGACAAACCGATTCAGATGGGTGCTGCCGGTGGCAGCGTTGCTGCTCAGTGGCGTCGTGGCGCTGACCGGGTGTGCCAGCCACAAAAACGCGCCTGCCAAACCGGTCAGCGTTGACCCAACCCCGTTTTCCGTGGAACGTAACCTGCGATTCTCCCCGGTCGACTGGCCCCAGCCTCTGTTCGCGGACCTGTACCTGCCAAATGGAACCGCGTCAGCGCCGGTGGTGCTTCTGGTTCACGGGGGTGGCTGGGAGCGGCGCGCCCGCGATGACATGGCCTGGATCGCGGAGGCTCTGGCCAGCCATGGTTTCGCAGTGTTGAATATCGATTACCGGTTTGCACCCGACTATACCTTTCCGGCCCAGCTCCACGACCTCCAGATCGCCCGGACATGGCTGAACCGGAATGCCGACCGTTACCAACTAGACACCTCGGCGGTGAGTGGCTTCGGGTTCTCGTCCGGGGCCCATCTGGTGGCTTTACTGGCAGTCGTTGCCAGCACCGACAGTGACCTGAACCGGCCCTATGGCGGACCGGATACCGGGCTCAGCGCCGTCGTTGCCGGCGGCCTGCCCTCCGACCTGACGGCGTTCGGTTCAGGGCGGTTGCTGCACCAGTTTCTCGGGGGCGAACAACAGGACATTCCCGAGGTGTACCGGGACGCGTCGCCCATCACCCACGTCACCCGCCAGACCCCGCCATTCTTCCTGTTTCACGGCACCATGGATGCACTCGTGCCTTTCAGCCAGGCGGAGCGGTTCCGGGCAGCCCTGGCCGACCACGCTGTCGACAATGAACTGTTCAAGATGCACCTGAGAGGCCACATCACCAGTTTCCTGACCGCCGGTGACGCGGTGGACGCGGCCATCCAGTTTCTGGCAAGGCAGGGAGCTGACGCTAGCCGAGTCGGAGAAAGGGCAGGAGGCTGATACCCGCTATCACAACCATGGCCAGCACCGCCGCCAGGGTCCGCACCGGACGCCGGCGGATCATTGACCAGATTCCGGTGCCTTCACCGGCGGCCAGGCGGTCACGGAAGGCCTGGCGCTGGGTTTCCAGGCGCTGCTGCTGATATTCGTTGAGCAGGGCCCGGGCCCGCGCGGCCTCGTCATCGTCGTGGACCCAGAACCCGCCCATGCTGATGCCCCACTTGCTCGGCGGCGTCTCGTAGTAGCGCACCTCATGGGCCTCGAACAGGCTACGGATCTCGTCCGCCTCGTCATCGGGTACATGGCGCAGGTTCATCAGGTGGTGGGGCATGACAGCTCGTTATCTGGTATCGGTGGCCGGAATCCCTATATCCTAGCATCAAAGGATGACGCACCGAATTCACCACCGGGACACTGCATGACCGACAGCCCCCTCCAAGTGCTGCTGGAATTCGACGCCCGCAGCCAGCGGGACCACGACCAGCCAGCGGCCTTTCTCCACCGCCGCGACCGCAAGTTTGCGCTGAGTTGCGAGCAGCAGGGCCAGACTCCGGACGCCCGGCTCTGGCTCGATCACATGGCGCGGCTGAGCGGTCCCGGCAGCCAACCGTCCGTCGCCGAGACAACCCGGCGGCTCTGGCGACGGATCAACACGGGTTTTACCATCGCTGGCGTACTTTTGGGCGTTCTCACCATGCTCGGCCTGCTGTTCTACGACGGTGGCCAGCGCATCAACATCACCGTTTTTCTGGCCTTTGTGCTGCTCCAGCTGCTGCTGGCGCTGTTCACCACCGTTCAGTCAATGGCGGGCTGGCAGCCCTGGCGGTGGCTGGTGCGCCGGGTGACACCACGAGGCAGCACCGGGGTGGCGAATCGACTGAATCCGGTTTTGATGGCCCGCGCCGCGCACCTCGGCGGACTTGGCTTCGCGCTGTCTGGACTGTTGACGCTGCTGGTCATGGTGGTGGTTCAGGACCTGGCGTTCGGCTGGAGCACCACCCTGGAGACCAGCGCCCCCGGCTACCATCAGCTTGTGCTGGCGCTCGCGGCCCCCTGGAGCTGGTTGTGGCCGGCCGCGGTACCCGATCTGGCGCTGGTCGAGGCCACCCGTTTTTTCCGGGCAGGTTCCGGCGCCAGCACCATTGACCCTCAACGCTGGGGTCAGTGGTGGCGCTTCGTCACGATGCTCTGGTTAACCTGGGTCCTGCTGCCGCGGTGCCTGCTGACCCTGGTGTCGATGGCACTCCTGCGTCGCCGCGCGCGGCAACTGCTGGCCGGCCATCCAGGTATGCACGCCTTGATGTATCGAATGGAGACGCCGACCCTGGACACCGGCAGCCAGCACAACGATGCCCAGGATATGCCGGACACCGGGACCCGGACGACCGTGCAACCCCTGCCGGACAGCAACATCCTGCTGTGCTGGGCCGGCGCCGGTGAGCCCGAGCTGCCGGACACCCTGACCGGAGAGGCCACGCGAAAGCTTCGGGCCGGGGGTCGGGCGAGCCTGGCCGAGGACCGGGCGGCGTTAGTGCAGATTGCCGACTGGCTGGAACAGGAGGACCCGGCCCGAGCGGTCATTGTCGTCACCCGCAGCTGGGAGCCGCCCACCGGCGAGCTGCAGGATTTCCTCAACGCCGCCCGCCAGAGCTGGCCTTCAGGCACCCGGGTAGCCCTGGTGCCCCTAAGTCTGGACACCCGGCGAGAGCCGGAAGCGCACCAGCTGAGGCAATGGCTGCGGTTCGCCGACCGTGTGGGCGAGGACTTTGTCGGTGTCAGCGCCCCCCGCCTGGAATGGCGGGATCCCTTCACCGAACAGGGAGACCTGGCATGAACTCTGCCCCTGTTTTTGCCGTCGTCGGCCATCCCAACAAGGGCAAATCCAGCGTCGTCGCCACCCTGTCCCAAAACGATGCCATCGCCATCGCCCTGGAGCCGGGCACCACCCGCCAGCGCCAGGCCTACCCGCTGAGCGTCGACGGTCACACGCTGTACACCCTGGTGGACACCCCCGGTTTCCAACGGCCGCGCCGGGTACTGGAGTGGCTTCAGGCCCACAGCATTTCCGCCTCCGATCACGCCGAAACGGTCGGGGCCTTTGTCACCCAGCACCAGGGCGACGGCCGGTTTACCGATGAATGCGAGCTTCTGGCGCCATTGATTGAAGGCGCCGGCATCATCTACGTGGTGGACGGTTCGGTCCCCTACAGCGCCGAGCACGAGGCCGAGATGACCATCCTGCGGTGGACCGGTCGACCCAGCCTTGCCCTGATCAACAGCATCGGTACCGATGACCACAGCGACACCTGGCAGGCTGCGCTCGGTCAGTTTTTCCAGGTTGTCCGCAAATTCGACGCGGTTCGCGCCCCGTTTGAGCAACATCTCAGCCTTTTGCGGGCTTTTGGTCAGCTGGAACCGGACTGGGAACAGCCCCTGGCGCAAGCCACGGACTTTCTGTCCGATCAGCGCCGGAAACGACGGCATCAGTCCGCGGCACTGATTGCCAGGGCCCTTGAGGACATGATGGCGTACCGGGAGAACCGCACCCTGACTGCCGGCCAGGCTGCCGGCACCAGCGACGCGGACCTCGCCGGACAGCTACGCCAGCGCTGGTACCGGCACCAGCGGCAACGGGAACAGACCCTGCGCATCGACGTCGAGCATCTTTACCAGCACCAACGCATTCAGCGCCAGGAGGCGGAGCTGCAGTGGGCCAGCGACCATGACCTGTTTTCCGAGGACAGCCGCAAGACCTGGTCCGTCGGCAAGCGCTACCTTGCCACTGCCGGATTCGGTGCCGGCGCGGTCAGTGGCGCCGGCATCGATGCGATCACCCTGGGCCACTCCCTGGGCGCCGGTGCCCTGGTGGGCGGCCTGATCGGCGCCGCCGGCAGCTACCTGTACGGAGACCGGCTGACACTGCCGGCGCTGAACATCGGGGTCCTCCAGGACGGACTGAAAACCGCCACCTTCGGCCCTGTACAGGACAGCCAGTTCGGCTATGTTGTATTAGGGCGAGCCGTGGATCACTGGTGGCATATCAGCCAACGCAACCACGCCGGACGGGACCTTCTGGACCTGGAACCGGCCGATCACCACTGGCTCGAAAGCCTCGACAGAAAGTGCCGACAGGATATCCAGCAGGCCTTCGACAAGCGCCGAAAGCGCCGGCCGCTCGATGACCGTCAGCGTCAGAAATTCATCGCTGCCATTGAGCAGAGCATGGCCGCTTACGACGATTGGCGGTTGAACCGGACCTGAGAGGGATGTTTATACTGTAGGGCTATTCCATCACGAAATGAGGAATGCTAATGAAGATTGTACGAGTGCAAGACATCATCGGTACCGAGCGGGAAGTGACCGGTCCGGGCTGGACCAGTCGCCGGATGCTGCTGAAGAAGGACGGCATGGGATTCTCGTTTCACGAGACCATCATCCCGGCGGGCGCCGAGCTGAACCTCTGGTACAAGCATCACCTGGAAGCCGTCTATTGCGTGGCGGGCAACGGCAAAATCCTGGATAAGGCCACCGGTGAAACCCACGAGATCACCGACGGCACCCTGTACGCACTCGACAAGCACGATCAGCACACCTTGTACGGCGGCACCGAAGACATGCGCCTGATCTGTGCCTTCAACCCACCGGTCACCGGCCGTGAGGTCCACGACGAAGACGGCGCTTACCTTCCGGATACCGGCGAAGACTGATTCTCGCCTGTGGCTGAAACCGGAGCCGCACCCGCACCGCCACCGCCAGCCCGATTGCTGCCGGTGGCGGTGTTGCTTTGGCTGGCCGGAGTGTACCTCCGGATACCGGTCCTGGTGGCGCCGCCACTGGCCCCCTTTATCAGCGACGAACTGGCCCTGTCCCAGGCCCTGACCGGCGCTCTGACCACCCTCCCGATCCTGATGCTCGCCGTGGGCTCCATGCCCGGTTCCCTGTCAATTGCTCGACTCGGACCACGCAATACCCTGGCCCTCGCCATGGTCATCATGGTCATCGGATCAGCAGGCCGCGGCCTGGTTCCCGATACCCTGACCCTGATGATTGCCAGTGCCGTCATGGGGTTGGGTGTCTCCATGATGCAACCGGCGTTGCCGGCATTGCTGCCCAGGTGGCTGGAGCCCCACCACCTGGCACTGGGTACGGCGATCTACATGAACGGCATGCTGATGGGCGAGTTCATCGGCGCCGGGATTACCCTGCCGGTGCTCATGCCGCTGCTGGACAACAGCTGGCGCGCGACACTGCTGGCCTGGTCGTTACCGGCGCTGCTGGTGGCCGCCGCACTGTTCCTGCCCAAGCGGGACCGGGCAAGACCCGTGCGCAACGTCGCCTGGCTACCTGACTGGAAAAATCCCCTCACCCTGCGCATCGGCCTGTTGCTCGGACTGTCCGGCTCTCTGTTCTTCGGCCTCAACGCCTACATGGGCAGCCTGTTACAGTACCAGGGCCAGTTCGACAAACTTCCGGATGCCCTGTTCTGGTACAACCTCGCCCAGGTCTTCGCCTCCCTGACCATGCTGAAAATGGCCCGCTACTGGGTCGGCCGCCGAAGCGTTATCGCCAGCCTCGCCAGCCTCGCCATCCTCGGTGCGATTGGTGCGGTCATATTGACCGGCTGGTGGTCCATCGTCAGCGCCACCCTGATGAGCCTGGTCGCCGGCATGCTGCTGATCCTCCTCGTGGCCATCCCCCCGCTGGTCGTCTCGTCCGCCGAAACCGGCCGCCTCTCCGCCGGCACCTTCCTGGTCGGCTACACCGTCGCCTTCTCCGTGCCCATGCTCGGCGGCGTCCTCGCCGACTGGACCGGTGACGCCCGCCACGCCCTGATGATGATGATCGCCTACGCCCTGCTGGTGTTACCCCTGGCGTTCACCCTGGACCTGGAACGAAAAAAGGCCCAACCCGAAAGCTGAACCTTGTTTAGGGAATCCTGCTCCCAAGCCAGAAGGCCGTGGGGTGGGGATGCTTTTCCGCCGGGGAAAAGATGTCTGAGCGAAGCGAGTTGTTTTCCCCAGAGGAAAAGCATCCCCGCCCCGCGGCCACCTCAGGTTTTAGATGTAGTAGTCCTTCAACGGAGGAAACCCGTTAAACTCCACCGCACTGTAAGTCGTGGTATAAGCCCCGGTGGACAGCCAGTACATCCGATCCCCGATCGCCAGATTCAGCGGCAACGGATACTTGTGATGCTCGTACATGATGTCCGCGCTGTCACAGGTCGGCCCCGCAATCACACAGTCCTCGCCTTCACCCACCTTGTCCGTCCAGATCGGAAACTTGATGGCCTCGTCCAGAGTCTCGATCAACCCGGAAAACTTGCCCACATCGGTGAACACCCAACGGTGCAGCGCCGTGCGCGACTTCCGCGAGATCAGCACCACCTCACTCACCAGCACGCCCGCATTGGAGATCAGCGAGCGCCCCGGCTCAATGATGATCTCCGGCAGATCCGCACCGAAATCCTCATGCAGGAACCGGGCAATCTCCTCAGCGTACACCTTCAGCTCATTGGTGCGGGTGATGTAGTTGGCCGGAAAACCGCCCCCCATATTGATCATCTTCAGCTCGATCCCATCTTCTTCCTTGAGACGTTCGAAAATCACCTTCACCTTGCTCAGCGCCGCATCCCAGGCACCGATCTCACGTTGCTGGGAACCCACGTGGAACGACACACCGTAGGGCACCAGGCCGAGATCACGGGCCAGGATCAGCAGGTCCATGGCCATGTCGGTCTGGCAGCCAAACTTGCGAGACAGCGGCCAGTCCGCCGTGAGCGTGCCTTCGGTCAGGATACGGACGTAAACCTTCGAGCCCGGGGCCGCCTTGGCAATGTTGCGCAGATCTGCTTCCGAATCGGTGGCAAACATTCGCACCCCCTTCTCGTAAAAGGTGCGAATGTCCTTGGCCTTCTTGATGGTGTTGCCGTAGCTGATGCGGTCACCGGTCACACCCAGGGCCAGTACCTTGTCCAGTTCGTACACCGACGCGATGTCGAAGCTTGCGCCCTTGTCCCGCAGCATGGTCAGAATCGGTTGGGCCGGATTGGCTTTCACCGCGTAGTAGACGTTGGCGTACGGGAATCCTTCCACCAGCTCGTTGTACTGGCGATCGATGGTGGCGGTGTCGATCACCACAAACGGCGTTTCCTTGCCATCAGCAAAGGCTTTGATCCGGTTGAAGGTCTCGGCATCGTAGTAATCGGCGACGTTGGCGTTGGCTGACTCGGTCATGAATGGTGTTTCCCTCCATGGGGCAAACAGGCGTAAAAAAGGGCGCTACAGCCTGGCTGCAGCCCCCCGGAATTGGCGCGATCATCGGGCTTTTTTTCAGGGTCGGATATGAGCATATCTACCCATAACGGAGAGGATCCGGCAAACTGGCTTGAGCCGCCAATTAACCCGGGGAAATCAGGGACTCAACTGGATGATTCATAAGGGAAGTAGCTGCATGGCAAGAGCACTGGCGATGGTTTTCTGTACCCTGGTTTTGCTCAGTGGTTGTGCCGAGAGTGTCTCTCCGCCCCAGACCCAGGCACTGCCAACCCCGGCTCAGGCACCCGTCCGTTTCAACGAAGACGTGCGACCGATACTGGAGGCCAAATGCCTGGCCTGCCACGGCTGCTACGACGCGCCGTGCCAGCTGAAAATGGAATACGCCGACGGACTGATTCGCGGCGCCCACCCCAAAGCGGTCTACGACGGCGGGCGACTGGAAAACCAGGCCACCACCCGTCTGGGGATTGATGCCGACACCGAACAGGAATGGCGAAGTCTGGGCTTCTATTCCGTACTCGCCCGCGGCGACCAGGCCCGCAGCCTGTTTGAAAACATGATCCGGCTCGGCAAGCGCCACGCTTTTGCCCCCAACAGCAAACTGCCCGAAGACATTGAGCTTGGCCTGGCCCGAAGCAATCAGTGTGTCAGCAATGAAAACTTTTCCGACTACGCCGCCGATCATCCGTACGAAGGCATGCCACTGGCAGTCGCTGACCTGACCGACGACGAGTACGCGACACTGACCGGCTGGCTGAACCAGGGCGCAGCCATCAGTCCACTGGTGATTGAGACAAGCGCCCGCGAGCAGGCCGACATCGACCGCTGGGAGAGCTGGCTCAACGGCGATTCCAGGCGTCAGAAGCTGCTCAGCCGCTGGCTGTACGAACACCTGTACCTCGCGCATCTGTATTTCCGGGATGCCGGCGCCGATACCCGATTCTTCGAACTCGTGCGATCGCACACCGCGCCGGGGCAACCAGTTGAAATTATCGCGACCCGACGACCCAATGACGCCCCGGATGGCCCGCTGTATTACCGGTTGCGGCCCGTCACCGGCAGCATTGTACACAAACGGCACATCACCTTCGCCTTTGGTCCCGAGCAATTTGAGCGAACGCGAAACCTGTTCGAGGCTACCGACTGGCAGGCGCAGAGTCTGCCCGACTACAGCCCGGCAAGCCGCGCCAACCCATTCGCCACGTTCGCAGCCATCCCGGCCAAAGCCCGCTATCAGTTCATGCTGGATAATGCGGAATACTTCACCCGCACCTTCATCCGCGGCCCCGTGTGCCGGGGCCAGATCGCCACCGACGTTATCCGGGATCATTTCTGGGCCGTGTTCCACGATCCCGAAGACGACCTGTTCATCACCGACCAGGACTATCGCCAGTCGGTGACATCGCTGCTTGCCCTGCCCGGGCAGGGCACCGATCTGCTGGATCTGGGCGAGAACTGGTTCCGCTACAAGGACAAGCGCAACCGCTATACCAAGCTGCGCAACGAGGCCTACCGCAACGCCTACCCCGAGGGCGCGTCACTGGGACAGATCTGGGACGGTGACGGCAACAACACCAATGCCCTGCTAACCATTTTCCGACACCACGACAATGCCTCGGTGCAGCGTGGGCTGATCGGACAGGTGCCATTGACCAGCTGGTGGATGGATTACCCGTTGTTCGAACGTACCTATTACCAGCTGGTAGTCAATTTTGATGTCTTCGGCACGGTGGCGCACCAGGCCCAGACCCGGCTTTACTTCGACCTGATCCGCAACGGCGGGGAGCAGAATTACCTGCGACTGATTCCGCCCGGCGAACGCAACCGGGTGCTGCAACGATGGTACCAGGGGACAGGCAACCTGAAACTGGACTTCAGCTACGCCAGCATGGAGAACACTGCCCCCTCTCAGGTCCCTTATGCGACCAGCGCCCATAACGAAGAACTGGGGGCCCGGCTGTTGCTTGAGTTCCACCAGCTGAATGCCGAACGAGACGATCCCATCAACCGTTGCGGTGGCAGTGATTGTGGTCGCAAGGACCAGCCCGAGTGGATCCAGCAGGCGGACCAGCATCTCTCGGTCCTGGCAGCCACGCGCGCGGAATTCCTGCCCGCAATCCGGTACCTACCGGACGTCACCTTTCTCAGGGTATGGAATGAACAGGGTGACCGCACGGTCTACACCCTGATCCGGGATCGCGCTCACAGTAATGTCGCCTTCATGTTCGGGGAGGACCTCCGTTACCAGCCGGACAAGGACCGCCTGACGGTGTACCCCGGCATTATCGGCAGCTACCCGAATTTCATGTTCGATGTCCCCGCCTCGCAACTTGAGCTGTTTACCAGCCAACTGCAGGCGCTGAAGGCGGAGGAGCAGGAGAGGTTCGACCGGATTGTGAGCCTCTGGGGGGTGCGCCGCACCCATCCAGAGTTCTGGGACACCCTGCACGACATCACCCGCTGGCAGCGGGAACATCAGCCGCTTCAGGCCGGCATCTTCGACATCAATCGCTTCAACAATCTCTAGCCCGGGTTGGGTTCCAGGTAATGGCGGGTTGTTTCTCGCGGGCCTTCAAAGGGCCCGATCATCGGGCAATCTGCTAGTCTTTTTAGACACCAGACGCAAACCACTGGAAATGCCATGCCCGACCATTCAACCAACCCGGTGCTGTTGAACCTCAAACACGATTACCGATCGGGCGCCACCCAGCTGGCGCTGCAAACCCTGCACGATCTGGCGGATTATGTGTACCACGCCCGGCCGGCCCCCGATGTGCTCGCCAATTTACTGGCCGAGCTGAGGCGGGCGCGGCCAAGTATGGTGGTGATCGGTAACGCCATTGATCGTGTGGAGCATCGCCTCAGCGTCACCAGTGACGAACCGTGGAATCTGGTCGAATCGGTACGGCGGGATCTGGAATCGGCGGCAAACCGAATGGTCGGGCACGCACTCGGCCAGATCAGCGAGGGGGCGGTGATCATGACCCACAGTGCCAGCTCCGTTGTTATCCGCCTGTTCCGGACACTGGTGGAACGGGGGGTAGCGTTCTCGGTGATCTGCACCCAGAGCAGTCCCGGACAGGAAGGCCATCTTCTGGCATCCACACTGAATGAGCTGGAAGTGCCGGTCACCCTGATTACCGACGCCCAAATGGCGCTGTTCACGGATCAGGCAGATCTGGTCATTACCGGGTGCGACAGCTGGCTGACCGACGGTCATTTTGTGAACAAGAGTGGTACCCACCTGCTGGCGCTGGCCGCGTACGTCCAAAACATCCCGTTCTGGGTATTGGCCGACACCTTCCGGGACAGTCAGGCCACGCGAGAGTCCGCACAACTGGAAGAGTTGCCGGCAACCGAACTGCAGGCGCCGGAAGGCAGGTGGATCACCGCTCGCAATATCTATTTCGAACCCGTACCAGAGCAGCTGGTCAGCGGACGGATCAGCGAACTGGGCGTTTTTTCGTCCCCTGCTGAGCTTCGGCGGTGAACGGGTCTTCCGGCCACGGATGTTTCGGGTATCGCCCGCGCATATCCTTGCGCACGTCGGGGTAGGCATTACGCCAGAAGCTGGCCAGATCCGCCGTAACCGCCAGCGGTCTCTTGGCCGGGGAGAGCAGGTGAATCACCACGGGAACCCGGCCGCCGGCCAGTCTCGGGGTTTCGGTCCAGCCGAACATCGCCTGCAGTTTCGCCGCCAGAACCGGTCCGTTGTCGGCGGTGTAATCCAGTGTGACCTTCTGGCCCGTAGGGATGGTCAGCGTTTTCGGGGCCAGCTCCTCCAGCCGCTGCTGTTGCGGATAATCCAGCAAGCTCTGCAATGCCGGGAGCAAATCCAGCCGCTGGAGATCCGCCCAACGCTGCAACCCCGCCAGAAAAGGCCCAAGCCAGCTCTCGAGGCTGGCCAGCAACGCAACGTTGCTGACATCCGGCCAGTCCTCCGGAGCGCCCTGGGCAAGCAACTGGACGCGGGCCTGCCACTGCCGGGCCGCCGCGGTCCAGGGCAGGCTGTCCAGACCCTTGCTTCGGACCGCGTTCAACAGGCCCTGCTGAATCAGCTCCGGGGCGGGTTGGGGCAGTGCCGTTTCCGTCAGCACGAGCTCCCCCAGCTTGCGAACTCGACGGGCAATCACGGTGCCCCGCCGGTCGTCCCAAACCGCTTCCTCACACGTCTTGATATGGGTTGCCAGATCCTGCTCCAGGTCCCGAACCTCCACTGGAGCCGCCAGATAGATGGTCGCCTCCCGGGATCTACCGTCCAGATCCGCGGCCACCAGCCAATCATGACGGGCCAGGGCATCGTCGTCCCTCAGAGTTGCGCCCTTGCCGTTGCTGAGCTGATACCGGGGGCCGTAGCCCGACCGACGCCGGCCAATCCGGTCCGGGTAGGCCTGGGCCAGCAGTCGGCCAACCTCGGTCTCGGTCGGCTCTGGTCCCGAATGATTCGACCCGTTCATGAGTCTTTTTGCGACCTGACGGATCGACTTCAGGCGGGCAGGGTCCAGATTCCGATGGCGGCCTTCGCCCCTGAGCACCCGAACCCGCTCGTGCAGATCGGCGCCCGCGCCCGGCCCCAGCAGATCCCGGTCACCGAGCAGCGCCGCCAGTTCCGCCGCCAACACAGGCAGGCCGAGCTGTTGTCCCCGCAGCACCATGTGCGCCAGGCGAGGGTGCACGCCCACCTCCCGCGTAGCCTTGCCATGGTCGGTA